>JAFDHL010000104.1 GCA_019308785.1 Deltaproteobacteria bacterium | reverse complement strand
CGGGCGGCGGGCTGCCCAGGTTTATGCCATATCCTGTGTCCTGGGCGTGAAGCACAGCAAGCTACCCGCCCGCCTCAGGTAGCAGGGTCATGTACAATCCAGCAACCAATTTTTTGATTCCTGAAAAAAGAGTCCCATGCCCTTCAATATGCGAAAACTTTTGAACGTCACTATAAAGATTAGACCGATTTTTTCGAATGTCAACAAAAGATTGCATTAATGCATTACTGTTTTGGCAATATTTTCCAGCAAGTGGAGCAAAAGGACAGGCTTGACTTGATCTTTTCATGCCTATATCTTGATCTTTTCATGCCTATATGTTTCTGCAATATGAATAATTATTGTAACTCAGGTTATTTAGCCTGACTACGTGAGTAGTCACTGATTATTTTATTTTCCAACAAATATCTGCGGAGCTCTAAACATGCCCAAAAAAATACTAATTGTGGATGATGATCCGGACATTGTCCTGTTCTTGTCCACAGTATTACAGGACCATGGGTATCACACAATTGATGCCCCGAACGGACAGGAAGGTCTTGAAATGGTAAAAGCTGAGCACCCCGACCTTATCCTCCTTGACCTGATGATGCCAAAAAAAAGCGGTATATCTCTCCTTTCCGATCTAAGAAATGATCCTGATAACAGGCAAATTCCCGTGATTATGGTCACCGGTGTATCAAGCGAGACCGGCCATGACCTGGAAGCCTTCTTTAAAGGAAGTTCGACCGGCGATCAGGACAGCAAGGCAGTGACTATTGAAGGCTACCTTGAAAAGCCAGTCGAACCTGAAAAGCTTTTGAACCTGGTCAAGAAGTTGTTACAATCTGCTTGATACTGGAAAAGATAAAAATTGACGGACTCGTAAAAAGTCCGCCAATCCCGCACAGCGGGAGGGTAGGGGTGGTCCCGCGGTACGCGGGATTGAATTTACTTCAAATGGCGGGGGAGAGGACGCCCTTCCCCGCCGAGTGAAAAGGCCCAGAGCGACTTTTTACGAGGTTATAAAAATTGGATTGAAGTATCCATTATCCAAGATCGGTTCTTCATGAAAACAATAAACGTAGCGATTATAGGCGGCGGCTTAGGGTGCCTGGCCATCATGGAAATGATATCCAGGCACCAGCTCAGACAGCTTCAAATGCACCTTGTAGGAATTGCCGATATAAACCCTGAAGCCGCAGGGATCAAGAAAGCCAGACTTTCAAATATCTACACCACTTTCGATTACCACGACCTGTTTAACGTCCCAAACCTGGATCTTATTATTGAACTCACCGGTGATCCGAAGCTCAGCCTGACGATTCAGCGTGAGAAGCCGGCTCACGTACAACTGATGGATCACAGAATGGCCCGGCTTTTCTGGGATTTCGCCAGGCTGGAGGATGAAAAGCGCGACGCTGAGAAAGAAATCGAAAAACGAAGCCAGGAGTTACAAGCTTCGGAAAAAGAAGGCCTCATGCAAAAAAAGACTGCCGAAGGTATTATTTATGGTTCTCCAACCCCCATGTTTGTCATTGACAAAGATCACAAGATTACCCATTGGAACAAGGCATGCGAAAAGTTGACCGGTTTTTCCAGTGGAGAAATGATCGGAACCAACCGGCAATGGGAGCCCTTTTACGACCACAAAAAGCCTCTTCTCGCTGACGTTATTATTGATAATGACCCTGAAACAATCCGTAAGGCAACAAAAAACATGGAGCTACATGAATCTCCGGTTGTAGAAGGTGGTTATGAATCAGAGTATTTCCTTCCTCACTTGGGTCCTGAGGGAACCTACCTGTACATCAATGCTGCACCCATAAAAGACAATGAAGGGAACATACAGGGAGCGATTGTTGCCTATCAGGACTTCTCCGAACGTGTGAAAATGACTCAGGCAATAAAATCTTCGGAGGAGGAAGCCCGCAGGCAAAAAAAGACCGCCGAAGGTATTATTTACGGTTCTCCAACCCCCATGTTTGTCATTGACAAAGATCACAAGATTACCCATTGGAACAAGGCGTGTGAAAAGTTGACCGGTTTTTCCAGCGAGGAGCTGATTGGAACCGAACGGCAATGGGAACCCTTCTATCCCCGCAAGAGACCAACCCTGGCCGATCTGCTCATTGATGGTAAAATCGAGACTATCAGGTCTTTGTATAAAGACATGAACCTGCGCAGATCTCCCATGGTGGAAGAAGCCTATGAGGCCGAGCATTTCTTTCCTCATTTGGGTCCGGAAGGTACCCATCTATATCTAAACGCTGCACCCATAAAAGACGATGCCGGGAACATACAAGGCGCAATTATCACCTACCAGGACTTTACTGATAGGGTAATTATGACCCAAAAGATCAAGAGACGCGAGGCATTTGTACTAAACCTTATTGAAAACTCTATTGACGGCATTATCGCCACGGGACCCAAAGGGAACATCGGGATCTTTAACAGGGGCGCCGCAGAGATCTTAGGTTATTCGCCTGAGGAGATCATAGGGAAGATGACCTTTCCGGAAATCCTCTCCGAAGAAACCGGGCAGGCTGTCAGGGAGTCCTTTTATAGCAACCAGTACGGCCCACAGGGTAAAATCATCAACATGGAAGTAAACCTGCTGAACAAGGCTAAAGAGCCGATTCCGGTAAGGTTCTCCGGGACACTTCTTTATGAACAGGAAAAAGAGGTTGGAAGCGTGGTCTTCATCCAGGACCTCAGCCAGGTTCACAGGCTTCAAAAAGAAAAGGAACAGGCCCAGCGCATGGCGGCCATCGGCAGTACCGTAGCTGGTGTGGCCCATTATATAAAAAATATTCTCGCGGGTCTTCAGGGCGGTGCATACGTCATCAATTCGGCCATATCCAAAAAGGATCTGGAGTTGGTCGGTAAAGGCTGGGGAATGGTCGAGAGAAATATCGACCAGATAGGCGGTATTGTCACGGACATGCTCATCTATTCCAAGGAAAGAACACCCGATTACCAGATGGTAGACCCCAATGAACTTGTTGAAGAGGTTCTTGAACTGATTGAGGAAAAGGCCAGGATAGCAGGGGTAACCCTGGTTCGCGACCTTCAATCCGGAAAAAAGAAAGTGACAATGGACAGAACGGGAATACATAACAGTCTCTTGAATATAATCGGCAATGCCATTGACTCCTGCACCCTTGAAGGGGTTGTGGATGGCAAAGGGATTGTGACCGTAAAGACAGACAGCCCACCCGGCGGGGGAATCCGTTTTATAATCAGCGATAACGGAACAGGCATGGATGAAAAGGCCCAAAAGAGGCTGTTTACTGACTTTTTTACCACCAAAGGCTATAAAGGCACAGGCCTGGGGTTGCCGGTTACAAAGAAGATCGTTGAAGAACATGGGGGCAAACTGACCTTCAAGTCCAAGCTCGGTCAGGGAACAGTTTTTACCCTCTCTATTCCTCGCCTGTCTGAACCCTTTGATTGACAGCGGTCAACTTTTCGTCTATTTAATACAATAAGAGAAAATGAAATAACTTATGGAGGGAAAAATGAGAAAACATCAAAGTATCTTAATAGCAGGAATACTTTTTGCCTTTGTCTTATTAGTGGCCGCAGAATGCCTTGCTCAAGCAGGGGCCCTGCGATACTCCATAGCCGTTGCCAGATTCGAGAATAGATCCAACTGGAGGGGACAATGGAGTCTTGGAGATGCCTGGGGCGCTGTGCTCACAGACAGCCTGAACCAGACCGGCAGATTCATTGTCCTGGGCGAACAGGACATGAGGCGGGACGCCCTACAGGAACAGGATTTTGCATCAAGCGGGCGAGCAGCCGGTGGGGGTAAGAAAGTGGCCATAGGACATATGACACCGGCCCAGCTTCTCATAAAGGGAACCATCACCCATTTTGCGGAAGGAACAAAAGGGGGCGGTCTTGGTGTCGGTTATAAAGGCTTTCGGGTAGGGGGAAGCGCGAGTTATGCCGAGATCAATGTAATTATGTATATTATGGACTCCACTACAGGCCAGGTGATGGCTTCCAAAAAGTGCTATGGCCATATCTCAAGGACCGGGCTCTCCCTTGGGCTTACCAGAGGAAGTTTTAGCGGTGATATTGGGGGTTTTAAGAAAACCAATGCAGGAAAGGCCGTGGAACAGGCAGTTAATGAGGGCGTACAATTCCTGATAACCAAACTGGAGGATATCCCCTGGTCGGGGACCGTTGTCCTGGCCAAAGGGGAAAAGGTGTATATCAACAGGGGCGAAAGGGAAGGCGTTTCCATGGGCCAGACCTTTAGTGTTGGTAAGGCTGAAGTCTTAAGAGATCCCGACTCCGGTGAGATCCTTGACCAGAGCATGGAAACCATTGGGACTATTCAGGTAGTGACGGTCAAGAAAAAACTCTCCATTTGCACGGTTGTAAGTGGCAGCGGCATAAAAAAAGGGATGACAGTCCTTCCCGTACACTAATTTCCGGAATGGAAAGTGTGCACAATAAGTACTTTTCCAGTAACCTGCTTCAGGGGGTCTCAATTGATTAATATAAAAACATATAAATACCTGATTGTGATCCTTGTGTTTGCATTCTTCCTTCCTTTACCGAGTCTTTCTGCGGTTGCCCTGGCTGAAAAATCAAAAGAGGTCATCGCTGTTGGCATAGCCGACGGTAAATCTGCCCGGGCGCGTGATGAGGCCTTAAATGATGCCCTGCGAAAGGCCGTAGAACAGGGTGTGGGAACGTATGTCACCACGGAATTAACGGTCGAGCAACAAAGACTGGTCGAGGACCGTATCTACACGGAAAGCCGCGGATACATCCAGAGCTATAAAGTCCTCCATGAGGGTGAAACAGAGGGCCTCTATGAGGTAAAGATATCTGCCCTGGTAAAAATGGGAAAACTGGCAGAGGATCTTCAATCAATAGGACTGCTCATCCGAAAGAAGCAAAACCCCAGGGTCATGGTAGTGATATACAGCCGGGAGATGAACAGCTCCTGGATAGGAGTAGCCCTTGAAGGCAATCGCAATGCTGAAAACCAGGTGGAAAGCAGCCTGATTGAAAAGGGATTTCAACTGGTTGACGCCGGTCAGGTCCAGCGGAAAAAACAACTGGAAACCCTTCTTTTAAAGGGAGACCCCTCAAAGGCCGGCAAGATTGCCAGGGATTTTGGTGCGGAAATCCTGGTCCAGGGAGAGGTTAGACGGACATTTGTGGATCAGCGCCCGATATTCGGTAGGGCAACCCGGTTTTTTTCAAATGAGATTCGTCTAAAGGCCCTCGAAACTGATACCGGAAAAGTACTCTTTTCTGGATACAAGACGCGACCGGCTTCAGGGGCCGAAGCCCTGCTTCCCCTGCAAGAAGCAACCAGCGAGTTGGCCGAAGAGATGATTACCGGGATACTCAAGCAGTGGAGAAAGGATGTTTTTCAGGCGGGAACCTATCAGCTGAACATCTCAAAGGCATCCTTCAGTAATCTTTCGAAGTTTAAACAGGGTCTGCTAAAAATTCGCGGTTTGCGAGAAATACAGACACGGAGCTTCCAATCCGGACATGCTCTACTCGAGGTAAAATATCAGGGTCCTTTAGAGCAGCTGGCTGAAAAAATCAGTCAGATGAAACATCTTTCCGTTGAAATTGTTGGTTTGCAATCCAATTCACTCGACCTAAAGTTCGGCAATTAACCGCTTAAGGCTCAAAATCTTAAAATCAAGCCATGAAACGTGCTTCTCTTCTAATTATAATCCTCTTCCTGTTCACATCCCCTGCCTGGGCCGTTGACGGCGAATTTTTATCCTATATTGAACACATCCCCAAAGGAAGAATTGACTGGAACGAAGGATATTTCTACGGCATTGGTGTCGGCTACCCGCACCTAAATGACGGGTCAAGGGCAAAGGCATTGAGGGTGGCCCAGGCCGGAGCCCTGAGCGCCATCCTCCAGGTTGCCTCAAAAGTAAGGGTTGATGATCGCCGCCTGCTGAGAGACCTTGAAAGGGAAAAACTGATCATCCAGATCAAGGGACTTGTCCGCTATGAGCCTTACGAAAGAAAGTTCGTCAAGAAAGGGGTTCATCCCTTTTACAGGGTAACCTATCGAGCCCCCATGACCGGTGTGGAGGGTTTGACCAGCCGGTTGCTCAACCAGTTGAGGACCCGGGCATCATCCTGGCAGGATTTGCCCAAACAGGGCCGCCGTATTGATGAAGATTCTTCACTCCCCTGGCTCGTACTGGATGCCCGCGGACTTGAAAAGCGGACCCGCGTCCAGCCTGCAATTTTCCCCAAAATCGTCACGGATAAAGGTGACACGCTTTACGAAGTAAAGAAAGTGGATGAAGCGGCCCTTACAAAAAGGGGTATGGCCAGGTATGTGGTGTCTGACAGAAGTCGTGAAGAACTGACCTCCTGGCCGGCCCAACGCCCCTGGGCCTGGTTTTTGGATCTTGTTTCTCCTGATGCAGCACAGGCACAGGAAATACAAAAAAGAAAAAAGCGCGGAAAATACATTATCACAGACGTGCAGGAGGTTCAGGGCCTGATGAAAACCAACGTGGTCATAAGTGAAAGCGATGCCCGAAGCATCCGCGAAGAAGATGCATCCAATCAGATCTTGAAAAAATGTCGCGTCATCGTCATTGTGTCCAGTTCCCTCGGAGGTATTGAAGGAAAGGCTTTGAAATACCTTGCTCTTGGCCGGTAGCCTATGGAGCCGAAAAAAAAACTATATCAAAAGCACCTCGTCTATTCACTCCTGTTCACCCTCCTCTTTATCACGGCTGTTTCCATTCTCTACAGATTTCATTATTTGGAAAGAGCAGACCTGTTCCTCCATGATCTGCACTTCAAATGGCGCGGGCCAAAACCTGCATCCGGTAATGTAGTGCTGGTCCTTATGGATCAGAAAAGCTCCGTGGAACTAAAAAGAAAAAAGGGGGCCTGGTCAAGAAGCCATATGGCAAAGGCCCTTGAAAATCTCTGCCGGGCCGGCGCCGAGATTATCGGCATGGACCTGGTGCTATTTGCCCCGGGCCGCAATAAAGGGGAAGACCTTGAACTGGCAAAGTCCATTTCTAAGTGCAACAATGTAGTTCTGGCCAAATTTATCTCTGTTGATGGCAGGGGCGAGGTGGTTCCTCTCCCCATTTTCCAGGAAGCCATGATCGGGGATGGATTTATCAATATGTTTCCCGACAAAGACGGTATCTTAAGAAGAATCCCCTTTTTAAGCATTAAGCCCCTAAAGCAGGGCCTGCTTATCTCACCCAGTTTCTCCCTTGAACTGGCAAGAACCTATCTTAATCTGGATTTTGTGTTTGACTTTTCAGGCAAGGACCATGTGCATCTCGGGGTCAATGGCCAGCAACAATTGAGACTCCCCTATCCTGATCTCAGGATCAATTTCTTAGGGGCTGAAGAACCTTTTCGCCGGATCTCCTTCGCGGATGTGGTGAACAACCAGGTTCCGCCCGAAACCGTAAAGGGTAAAATCGTACTCATAGGAAGCAGTCTTGCAACTGACAAAGATTTTTTTACCACACCTCTATCCGGATACAAGGGGCGGGCAAGTACGTACAAAGAAAAATTTGGCAAGGTAATAAAAGAGGACCTCGGTCCCAAGACAGTGGGGGTTGCATGCCATGCCCACGCAATTGAAACTATCCTGAGCCAGGCCTTTATCTGCAAGGCACCGGGAACCTACACATATTTCCTGATAATACTTGTCGGATTGATTGGGCTCATCTTCTATCTACAAAGACCCGGAGCCCTGTGGGGTGCCGTTATTCTTTTGACAGGTCAGAGTGTTGTTTTAGGGGCATCTTACCTCCTCTTTGTACGGCAACTTCTATGGATAGAAGCGGCCCCTCCCATGCTCATCCTGTTTGTTCAATTTGTTAGCGGTATCGCGTTGCAGCGCGCGTACAGCAAGAAAAAGACAAAGCTTGTAACCAACCTCTTTGGCAAGTATGTTTCTCCCAGCGTGGTTGACGATATCTTAGAAGGAGAAGAAGGCATCACGCTGGAAGGTCGTTCCCGGGAGGTGACTGTCCTGTTTTCCGATCTAAGAAGTTTCACAACCCTTTCCGAGAGCCTGAGCCCTCAGGAGACAGGGCGTCTTCTGAATACCTATTTTGACGCCATGATTCCAATTGTATTCGATCATCAGGGGACCCTTGACAAACTCATAGGGGATGCGATCATGGCCTTTTTCGGCGCACCCGGGACCCTTGAGAATCACCCGGTAAAGGCATCCCAAACCGCCCTTAATATGATTGAAAAGCTGGACAGATTAAGGACCGATAGAAGCGATATAAAGGGCATTGAGAGACTTGAAGTGGGGATTGGTTTGAACACGGGCCAGGTCATTGTTGGGAATCTGGGAAGTCAAAGATTTATGGATTATACGGTTATCGGGGATACCGTCAACTTAGGATCAAGACTCGAGGGGCTCAACAAAACCTATGGAACATCCATCATCATCAGCCAGTCAACCGCCAAGAAACTGGACAGTCGATTTGTGTTAAGAGAACTTGACAGGGTCATGGTAAAGGGCAAGGAGGATGCAGTCACGATCTTTGAACTGATGGGATTTAAGGATAACATGGAAGAAAAAAAACTGGAATTGGTTGAGAGATTCACCTCTGCAATTACCCTTTATAGAAACAGGGAATGGGATCAGGCACAGGATACATTTGAGCAAACCCTGGGACTCTACCCTGAAGATAAAACTTCAAGTCTCTATCTGGACAGAATCAGGTCTTTCCGCAAAAACCCGCCACCGCCCGAATGGGATGGTGTCACCGTATTTACTACCAAATAGAGACTCGTCGCCCAAAGGACGTGCTTTCTCACAATGAAGACTAAAACGATCCTCATAACAGGCTCAACAGACGGAATAGGAAAACAGACCGCTCTGGACCTGGCGAAAACCGGTGCAACTATACTCCTGCACGGGAGGAATCCGGCCCGGGGTGAAAGGGTTTTGCGCGAGATCAGAAACGCAACAGGAAATGACCGGATCGAAATCTTTATCGCTGATCTGGCATCCCTAAAACAGGTCCGTAATCTGGCTGAACAGGTTCATCAAAAACACGACAGTCTGGACGTGCTCATTAACAATGCCGGAGTTTATGAAACCACACGCAAAATTACTCAAGACGGTTTTGAGATGACCTTTGCGGTCAACCATCTGGCGCCATTTCTTCTTACCCTGCTGTTACTTGACTTATTGATAAAAAGCGCGCCCAGCCGGATTATTAACGTGAGCTCAATAGCCCATGCCTCGTCCATAGACTTTGAGAACCTTCAGGGAGAGAAGCATTGCGGTGGATATGAAGCATACTCATTGTCCAAGCTTTGTAATATCCTTTTCACATACAAACTCGCACAAAGGCTTAAGGGGAAAGGCATCACCGTTAATTGCCTTCATCCAGGTGTGATCAATACAAAGCTCTTGAAAGCAGGTTGGGGAATGGGCGGAAGCCCTGTAACCGAAGGCTGCAAAACTTCGGTCTATCTTGCCACTGCTCCAGAACTGGCAAAGGTAACCGGAAAATACTTTATGAATAAAAGACAAAAAAAATCATCAAGCATTTCTTATGACGCTGAGACCCAAACAAAGCTGTGGCAAATCAGCGAACAATTGACAGGGATTGTTTTTGAAGATGTCAATGGATAGAGAGAGGCATACATAATGCAGCTGACTGATGAAGAAAAAAGGATGTTGAATGGGGAGTTTGCCCCCGGTGTTCAAAAGGCCGTTGAACTGTTGGTTAAATTGGGGGATTCATTTGACGCAGAAAAACTCGTTCCCATTTCATACGGTCATATCAGTTATGACCTGTGTCCTGAAGATTTCTGGAATCTCATGACTGAAGGGGTTCCCCCGACTCCACACCTGGTGACGACCCATCCTTCCTCGCAGCCCGAAACCTTTAAAGCATGGGGGTTACCCGTGGCAGATCAGTGGGTCGAAGAGCATGAGAGGAAGCTAAAAAGGTTCAAACAACTGGGCTGGCTGCGGACCGAGACCTGTGCCGAATATCTTCTCTGCATGCAGGTTGCCAACAACAGCCTGTTCGGCGCAAGGGTGGACAGGATGGGTGTTTTGGTCTCCCTGGCTGCAGCGGTCAGCGGGCGCTGCCCTTTAATGGGCCTGCTCTTACAGGAGAACAGATATGCCAGTCACCTGGTGGAGCTGGACGATCTGGATGTGACCGATTGGACCCTTTCCCATTATCATTGTCTGGGTTACTACATCGGAGATCAGATCCCGGGATTCAAGCCCGTGGCTGTGAATGGACTGCCACCCAATCTTTCATTTGATTTTGTCCGCGCACTGGTGATTTCGATGCCCACATCAGGGGCTGTCACGCTGGGTCATATCGTTGGCTCTACCCCGGAGGCCCCAACCCTTGAGGCAGCTCTGGGGAACAGGAAGCCGGAACAGGTTATCAGGGTGGGAAAGCAGGAGATGTCTGAGACCTGGGAAAGGCTGAATGTCCGGGATGACGATATTGTGGAGCATGTATCTTTTGGCTGTCCCCATGCCACAATTGATGAGATAGGTCGCATCTCCGCCTTGTTAGAGGGCAAAAAATTGAAGACATCCCTCCTCATAGGGGCTTCGGTGTCTGTTGAGGCCCTGGCAAGGCACCAGGGATATGCCGCTATTATCGAAAAGGCCGGTGGGCATTTTCTGCCCGTCTGCCCATCCATTGGCAACCCCTTTACCCGCCGGGATATTGCCGGCCACAAGCAGGCAAAGAGCGCGGCCACGAACTCAGCCCGAAGTGCCCATTATTTGGCCACGGTCAGTGGCGTCAAGGTCTTTTTTGGAACGGAAGAAGAATGCATCAAAGCAGCTATAACAGGAAGATGGAAAGGAGAAATACCAAAATGGAAATAAGGGCCCATACGGTAAGCGCCGGGAAGGCGGAAGGGCAGGCCCTGGTCTATAAGGGACCGTTCTCTTTCATGGGGGATCTGGATTCAACCACGGGAAAGATCCCCGTCCCAAGGCATCTGTTGGAAGGGGAAAACCTGGCGAATAAGGTCTTTGTTTTCACGACGGGTAAGGGATCAAGCGGGGGTGATTGTATCGCCTGGATGGCCAAAGAGAATGGAAATATGCCTTCAGCCATCATTTGTCTGGAGAGTGAACCTGTTTTATCGGGAGCTGTTATCATTACCGGCATCCCGACCGTGGATCGCCCGGAAAAGGATATATTCGAGCTGATTCAGACGGGAGATTACGTAAAAGTCGATGCGACAGCAGGCATTATTGAAATCGTTGGCAAATAGACCCATGATAAAGCCAAATAACATGTAGATACCCACGGGCTTATACCCGTGGCACTAATAGATGAAGCGTGTCTTTGAGACCTTTTCTGAGTGACTGGCGGGAGGCCGCCGTGCTTTTCACGACTTATCAGCGGGGGAAACCGCAGCCCACGACTTGTCGGGGGAATGCGGAGGGGGAAAGAATCCCCCGTGGATAAGTCGTAGAAATGATCCCGCCAACGGCGGGAGAGACTCGGAACAAAAGAAAAGGTCTCAAAGACACGCTGCCTCATGATTACGTAAATTTAAAGGCATTCACCCACGGGCTCACGCCCGTGGTCCTCTGCCTGTTTTTGATAGCGTGGCATTTGCCCTTTCATTAACCATATTGGCAAGGCCATATGTCATACCACTACATGGGGCATGTAATAGAGGAGCTGAAACCCAAACAAGGCTGTGGCAAATCAGTGAACAATTGACAGGGATTGTTTTTAAAAATGTCAGTGAATAGAAAATAGGGAGACACCCCACATACTGTCCTTTGCGATCCGGCCTAGAATAGAACGTATTCCTTACACCAATATTGATGTTGACTTAATATGGAATTCACTATAGAATTTTATGAAACCAGTTCGGGAAAGTGCCCAGTACGCGGGTTCTTAGATGAGTTCAAAAAATCGAATCCAGACGATTTTGCAGCTGTAATGGCTGGTCTCGCGAAACTTCGAAACAGACAGTATCATCGGCCTCCTTTATCAAAGCCCATTGGAGATGATTTTTTTGAGCTGCGACATGTGGGTAAGCTGAATACAAGAATACTGTATTTTTTTATGAAGGATCGGCGCATCATTTTCGTGCATGGGATTCGAAGTAAGGCAAAAAAGATTGCCCCAAGAGATCGTAAGGTTGCTTTGGATAGAAAACGTGATTGGCTGGCGAGGAATCCGTTATGAGACGAAAAACAAATTTTGACACATATCTTGAAGAACAGTTGAAGGATCATGATTTTGCGGAACGTTTTAAAAAGGCCGGTGAGGCCTGGGACGTGGCTTTGAAATTAGCTGCTTTCCGTAAAGAAGCCGGTTTGTCCCAGAAGGAACTGGCCCGAAAGGTGGGGACGTCTCAGCAGCAAATCAGCCGTCTTGAATCACCATCCTACGAGGGGCACTCTTTAAGCATGCTACGCCGTATTGCAGACGTACTTGGGGCTACAGTTCATGTTGATATCCAGCGGAGAAACCATTCCAAGCAGGCAGCAGTTGCTGAAAGCGAGACAACTTATGGAAAAAACAGTTAAATTGTGAATTAGACAGGATTTGTAGGACAAACATGATAGAAGTAAAAGATAAATCATCCTGAATATCTTTAACCAGTGGAATCAAAGAATATTCCACCGCGGCTGTCCGATATAGAAAAAATAAGGCATAAATGCATAAAATCATGGGCGTCCCTTATTTATATGCCTCGTCGGACAGGTCAGAAGACCTTCGATAGCATCACGGTCAATAAATCTGAGGAGAAAGAGGGTGGAATAGGGAGGAGGTTTTTATGGCCAAGCGAAAGAAGCGCCCGGTGCGTGTCTTCATAAGGGCGAAGTTCCTGGCGGAGTTCTTAAGGCAGGTTCTTGGAAGACACCGGCCTGTTTCCACAACAGGAAGTATTCTTCTTGTAGATGATGAATTAGTCCTGTTAGATATACTCAAGCAAGGGCTTGAAGAGTATTTTACCGGATTTTCAATATTGACGGCAAAGGATGGGTTCATCGCCAAAGAAAAGCTCAAAAAAAATGCAGTATCACTCGTTGTTACCAACCTGAATATGCCGGGAATTAACGGCTTCGAGCTTCTTGATTACATTAAGGTGAACTATCCCGACATATTGGTAATCATTTGTTCCGGTTACCACGGCCTCGAAAAATCAGAACTGGCCCGGGAGAAAGGGGCAGTAGCTTATTTAAGAAAACCATTCAGGATTGAGAATCTGGTCGAGACAATAAGGGGTTTTCTGAAATGACAAGTAACAGAAAAATCCTGGAAGAACTGTTTGACCCGCCCCCTTTGACCACAAATGCTCAAAAAGCATTGTGTTTCTCTTGACTAAGCAACTAATTTTAGTTAATTTTTCCTAAGTTTTCCGGATAATTGGTTTTGACCTTTATTGGAGGATTCCATGAAGTGATCGCCCAAAAACCCCGTTTCTCACATCGAGACCGGGGGTTTTTCATTTTAATGGAATTCTCTGATGATTGTGTGAAGGTGACTTAGGGCTGACGTGAATGAGCATCGGGAGTTTGTCAACCTAGTCAACAACGTCCCTTAGCTCCCGCTTAGCTCCCAACGCATAAAGACTCGACATTAAGCTGAAAAGGGTATATCTTTTGACACAAATATGTATATAAATTTGGGTCAAAAATATCATGGGAAAACATACGCAAAGTATTGATAATAAGGCAATAAGCCGTATTTATGGCCACGGAAAGGGTTGGGTTTTCACTCCAGCTCATTTTTCCGACCTGGGGAGCCGTGATGCGGTGGCTTCTGCTTTAAGAAGATATCGTCAGTCGGGCCTCATCCGTCAACTCGCCCGGGGTCTGTACGATTATCCCCGCACCGACCCCAAGCTCGGGATGCTGACCCCATCCCCCGACGCTGTATCCAAAGCTTTGGCAGGGCGCGATGCGGTTCGTTTACAGCCGTCAGGAGCATATGCGGCTAATCTCCTGGGGCTTTCCACGCAGATTCCCATGAAGATCGTTTATCTTACGGATGGCCGTTCCCGCACCGTACGAATCGGAAAGAAACAGATCATCCTGAAGCGGACCACGCCACGCAACATGGCAACAGCCGGCAGAATCAGCGGATTAGTCATCCAGGCCCTGCGGCATCTGGGGCGACAGCATGTGGATGACGAGGTTATTGCTCGGCTTGACCGCCGGTTGGATGCTGCTACCAGAAAGCAGTTGCTTAAGGATGTCCGTTTTGCACCCGCCTGGATCGCTGACATTATGAGGCGGCTGAGCAAGAAAAAGGAAAAAATTTAGCGTGAACGAATTTTTGTCATTCTCTGAAGACCGCAGGCGAACGGTCTGCGAGCAGGCGCAGGATAAACTTGGCCTGCCGCCGGCAACCATTGAAAAGGACTTTTGGGTCTGCTGGACTCTGAAAAAGTTGTTCAACCTGCCGAAATGGGGCCCACGTCTCACATTCAAAGGAGGAACGTCGCTCTCAAAGGGATGGGGTTTGATAGAACGGTTCTCTGAAGATATCGATATCGTCATCAATCGTGATGCTCTCGGCTTTGGCGGCGATATGGCGCCCGATCGTGCTCCCAGTAAGAAACAGACGCGCAAACGGCTGGACGCCCTGAAAGCGGCCAGTCAGGACTGTGTAAACAAAACGCTGTTACCCTTGCTCGTGGAGGCAATATCGCAAGAGATGCCCGCGGAATTATCATGGCATCTCGACCTGGATCCCGATGATCCGGATGGGCAGACACTTCTTTTGGCCTATCCAACAGCCTTTAACGACCAAATGGCCTATCTTCGTCAAGTGGTCAAGATTGAGCTGGGTGCCCGTTCCGATACAGAGCCAACTCTGGATGTCGATATTCATCCATATCTCGGGGATGCCTTCCCCAATCTATTTACACAAACACACTTCTCCGTCAGAGCGGTATCTCCCGCACGCACTTTCTGGGAAAAGGCCATGTTGCTTCATAAAGAGACCTTCCGACCGCCGGAGAAGAGACGACAAGCGCGAATGTCCAGACATTATTATGATCTGTACCGTCTCATTGGTGCCGGGATCGGCCAGAAAGCATCCGGCGATCTCGAACTCTTTGAGCGGATAGCCGCCCATCGTCAAGTCTATTTCCGGTATACTTGGGTAGATTACGACACGTTGCGTCCGGGTCATTTGAAACTTGTCCCACCCGATGATCAGCTTGCCAATTGGAAATCTGATTACACCGCGATGAAAGACGAAATGTTCTTTGGCGAGATCCCTGAATTTGACGACCTTATCCAAACAGCCCGAAAGTTCCAGGATGAGTTCAATGGGAAAGCGAGGGCCGATAGCTGAACGCTGATAGCTGAAATCTGAAAGCTTAATAAACAACCAAGAGTCAAGAGCAGATCTGAAGAGTGCTCGAGACCGGGGTTTTTTCATTTTGATGGAATTCTCTGATGATTGTGTGAAGGTGACTTAGGGCTGACATGAATGAGCATCTGGAGCTTGTCAACCTAGTCAACAACGTCCCGTAGATCATGTAATACGTTAAGACCGAACCGTTATTAACGAACCGTTAAATATTTTATCATGGAAAACCCGTTTAAATATGGTGGTATTGTTCGCGGTCCACACTTTGCCGACCGCAAAGAGAAATTAGCTGAACT
>JAFDHL010000103.1 GCA_019308785.1 Deltaproteobacteria bacterium | reverse complement strand
CGAATATAATACAGATTCAGAAGCAGCGAATGCGGTTAAGAATGTCTGGGAAGATTTGAAACAGGAACTTGATATTTAAAACACATTACAGTTAGTAGGTGCTTTTTCAATTGGGTAGGACACAGGGATAATTGTCTCGGCATAAAATCCATCCACATTAAAACCAAGGGGCGGGTTTATACCCGCCCCGATCAAATCCTCAATTTGCATTAATAAGATATATAATTACGCCGCTTCCCTTTCCATAAACTCTTCTCCATTATTCCTAAAATCGTCTAAATCGACAAACTGTTTGTCGGCAGCACTTGTGATCCTTTTTCGGTCTTTCCTGCTTAACGCCTCAAAGTCCTCATGCACGGCCACACTTTTAAATGGTATACTTGCCCTCTGAAATTCCAGACAGGATATCGTCGTAAGCCGAGCCTTAGTATCGTCTTTTATCCCAAAGACATAAATTGGTCTTGCGAATTCTTTAAGTTCGTAATCAACTTCCAGATCATCACGCTCTGGAATCGGCAACATTTTGGGTTCCGGCCTGAATCGGGCCAGTTTATCCATAACATATTCATCAAGCATTTCATAAAATAGGCTTTTTATCACCTCACGCTTGAAAAGACGCATATTTGACACTTTACCCACAGCTTGGGCAAACTGAAGCACTGAAGGATATAGTGATTCAAGAGGGGTTTCGATATAAAGCTTGCCGTCCCTTTCTTCAAGCTGGTTTTCACCTATCATCTTTTGAAATATCCGCTTTTTATTGGGCGTATCAATGTCATACTCATAAGACAGGCGCATAATCGTCATACCATGATCCGATATTTTTATAATATTGTCTTTATCAGAATTTTCTATAAAGATATCCAGCATATCTCCATCTTCATGGTAGAAAGGCGCAATAAGCTGGTAAATACCGGACCTTTTTTCTTCAAAGCGTATCCGGTCATTAAATTGTTTTCTCAGGAAATCAAGGTATTCATTCATGTCTCGTCTCTACTGCTTATAAAGAGATTTTTTTGAAAGACATCCGGGAAATGTTCCTGAGCGCCCATTATGCTGCATTTCCGTAGGAAATATCCTAATGCATCCCAATAAGAGGCATACTCTTCAGTAATATATGCTGTTCTTTCGGCCTTTAAGCATGCAGCTATATTTTTTTCATCTGCAATATGAACATGATGACGATCATGGTGGTCAAATAATATGTGAGGCCCATGTGGACCATTGCACCTGAAAAGCAAAATATCACCTTTCACATCTTTGGGCAAATAAATCAAACCTATTGCAAAGTTTTCCTCAAAATCTTCGTTCTTTCGCATAAAAACAACAAAATTGTGTTCCCCATCTTTTGATTGCAGTTTCATCCCGTTCCGCCAATGACCATCAGCAAGAGACATCTCTTTTTTGGGTGGATCAATTATCTTCTTTTGGCAATGAATCAGATACTCTATCTCTTGTTTTGTGAGTTGATCCATCCTAATTTCCCTCTACTTTGTTCATAGCGAGACAACCTTGAGAAAATCCCTTAATCTAAACCTCATACACCTTCAACACCTCATCACCATAATGATTGATGACCTTGACGGCAATTTTGCCGGTGGCTGGCGATTTCTTTGGTGTGGAGCGGTTGCCCGACTTTCATCAAAAAATAATTACCGGCTTCCGTGAAGCTCACCATTTAAATCCTTCTAATATCAATTCTATCTGTCGGTGTTTCTTAAAACCGCCAATGCCTCTGCTACTTCTCTACCCTTGGCTTCAATAATACCGAGAAGTTCCTCGGGCGTGCGAGTATCAATGACTGGCTTCTTGTTTGGATTAACGGCCTTGAGGTCGTAAATCGCGTTTTCAATTTCTTTGGCTTTGTTGGCTAAGGATTTGGATTCCCTGGTCAGGGCCTTGACCTTGGCTTCGGCTTCTTCGATTGCCTGTTCATCCTTGGGTTTGGCCTTTTTGATTTCCTTGAGGCGCTCTTTCCATTGGGCCGCTTCCTGGAATTTCTTGGTGGCCCCTTCCTTGAAAGGCCGGGCTTCAACGGCTGCACTTTTCTTGCGCTCATCGAGATCCACGGTCCAGCTAAGTTCGCTGTCCGCACGGGTATGCAGAAGTTTAAAAAAATTATCAAAGTGCTTGAGTGTTAACGGTGTTTTTTTTCTGACTTTGATGTCGGTCAGGTCATAGTACCAGATTTTTCGTGTATGTTTGCCCTTTGTGAAAAAAAGCAGATTGGTTTTTACGCCTGCACCTGCCGTAGTAAAAACACCTGCAGGAAGGCTGACAATGCACCATAGGTTGCATTCATCCAAGAGCTTACGCTTGGTTTTCACAAATGCATCCTGGTTGGCGCGAAACAGTAGCCCTTCATCCAGGACAATGCCGCAACGGCCTCCGTCGTCCAGATTGCGCAAGACATGCTGGAGGTACAGCACCTGCGTGCTGCCAGTCTTGTAATCAAAATTGGTCTGAGCCTCCTTGCCTTCCTTTCCGCCAAAGGGCGGATTAGTCAGTATAACGTCAAACATCGGCGGAGCCCCTTCAAATAACCCACCATATATCTCCTGGCCAGTCAGGGTATTGCCGTGCCAGAGGTTGGGCCTGTCAATGCCGTGAAGAACCAGGTTTGCCAGCGCGATTGGGTAAATAAGGTTTTCCTTCTCACGCCCCCAGAAAGCGCGCTCCTTGAGTATTTCCAACTGGTCGGGGGTCACACTTTCAACCAAGTTTTCGTGGATGTATGCAAAACTCTGCGCCAGGAATCCGCCGGTTCCGCAGCCAGGGTCATAGACGGTTTCGTCAATCTTTGGGTCAATGACCCGGACCATGGCCCGGATGACTTCCCGTGGCGTAAAAAATTGACCTCCGTCATTTCCCTTTTCTCCCATCTTGAGCAGCAGACCCTCATAGACCTGGGATAGGGTAAACACATGGGTCGGGTCCACTGTCTCGGCGCTGATATCATGGACCTTATCGAGTACATCAAGGAAGTTGCGCTCTGTGTCGATACGTACCCGTTCAACGCCGGTCATAATCTCGCTTATGACCTTCTGCCGTGGCGTCGCAGCAGGCATGTTCTTGAGAGCTTTAAGGTAAGGAAGCAGTTCTTCGTTAACAAAGGAAAAGAACGATCCCAAAGCACCTTCCTGGAGTTCCTTGCGTTTCCATCCCTGGTCGGAAAACAGCGGTGGTGCGGCCCAGTCTTTCCAGCGATATGGCGATTCAAGCGATGGCGCAAAATGCACGCCTACGGCCTCAGCTTCCTGTTTTTCGCGTTCCTCTTGTTCATCTAAGATGCGCAAGAAAAGAATCCAGGTAAGTTCCGGAACGTATTGCAGCGCGCCCGCACAGTTGCCCCTTCGCATGATATCACAGATAGATTTTACGACCTGATCCACCGAATGCTGGGTGGCAAAGTTTTTATTGTTGTTTTTTCTTTTCCCCATACTCTAATTTTATTCCTTTGCCTGTTCGATAAAATTTCTTTAGTGGTCCAGTTTTCCGAACTTTAGGTCAATGACCAAAAACCATTTCGGGATAAAGCTGAAAACATATTTGCGAATTTCTGGCAGGGAACTGCGTGAAAAGAGATAATCGAAACTATAAATGTAAAGATGTGACATTAGATCCTATTACTGAAATTAACAAAATGAGAGAAACACATGGAATAGAGTTATCGGCGTACCAATCGACGGCCTATTATGTTTTGAGCAGTAACAATTATCGAATTTCGCTAAGTTATCAACAGGTTTCCAGTTACCATCAAAACACAGATGGAGCATTTCTGTGTTTTTCGCAAATATATCATGTGCCTTTCTTGCCCAATCTGACGGCGTCTCCGATTGGACGTAACCTAACATCCCTGCCTCGTCGTGTTCACTTGCATAATTTCCGGAAAGGAACTGCCTCAACCCATCTGGCCCAAGATATTTGCCAATTGTAGCATGGGTATGAGAAGAAAGCCTTTTGACTTCAAAAGGATAGCGTGGATGCTTGCCTGCACATGTTCGTTCAAATTCGATGTCCAGCCTGAGTCGACGTTTTCCCAGCCTATCCGGGGCATTGATTCGAGGATCGTCATGTATTGCATAATAATGAGCCCATGAGGGACTTGACCGATCCCAGGTCACATTCCTTATTTCCCTTACAAGCTCACCTGTAATGTCTTCTTCATCGGAATTCTGAAAAACCAAAGAATCAAGACGTTCGTATCCCCGTCTGAGCAATTCAAAAACTTGTCTGCGAAAGACCTTGCGATATTCGTGCCGATCATCGGAAGCGCTTCTGTGTGTTTGAAAGCCTCTGCTTATGGTCATCTATTTGTTGTCTCCGCCCATGGTCAGCTTTTCGGCAATGAATTCATCTGCATCAATGAGAGATTGACTCTTAAGCCAGGAAAGTCTTTGTAACGGCTTTACAAAGTAAGTAGTGCGGCCTTCAAACAGCTTGAGATTGCGGTTAAAATATATCCACTGCCCATGTCCCCTCAAAAGACCTTCTTTTATCTTATTGAACTCACTTTCTGTTTTTTGATCCATGACTTTGACAACTCTCACCGGCCCTGCGGGTGGTTTAAGGGGATGTTCTAACTTTATTATTGCCAAATCATTCGAATAATAAACCGTGATACGATGCTGATCCTTAATATCTTTATCAAGAAAATTATCCAGTTCCGTTTTCAAGGCCTTAGCATATTCTATCATCTCCGCGTCGTCAGCCGGTTTCACCGCCTCATCAGCGATCCTGCCTTCATTTAGATTTTTTCGTACCTGAAGCAAATCTTGAATAAGCCATCGTTCGGTTTGATTAATACCCATCAGGGCATATACTTTTTCATTTAATTGCTCCAGCAATCGCAAATAATTTTCCGAATCATCTTGTATACTAAAAAAAGTATCCTCAAAATTGCTTATTTTCGCTCGGGCGAGTTCATCATGTAAGGCGGCCCATTCAGCGAATTGGTTGGACGACAGGGCATCAATCGGTATGGGGAGGTTTTCTATATCATTCTTATCAAAAACATCTCTTTCGATACCCCAGAATGGTGACGAAAATAATTGATGATAAAGAGCAAAATCAGAACTAAGATAAAGAGATAGGACCTTTAATAGAATATCATTCGATGGTTGTTTTGACGAGATTCCGATCTGTCTTGGCGGAACAACAATGAATTTGTCTGAAAACACAGCAAATCTACGTGCCTGATCAACAATAATTTGTGGTGGATAGCAGATCTTGAGAGGAATCACTCCGCGTCCTTTTCTAACGTAGGCTTCAGAATCTTCTACAGGTTTCAATGCATTGTCAGGAAAGGAAAAAATCATGCCACATTCACGCAGATAGGACATGTCGAGTTTGCTTTTACCTATGACTTCCTTAATTGGTTCAACTGGCTCATTAGCATCCTGAGAACGCAATTGTAAACCTTCGTGGATTACCAATTCATGAGCTTCGGCGAATACTGAAAGAGTATCATACCGTTTTTCTAAAGAATTTAAGAGAAACTTATCACGCACGGATCCCCACATGGACAGTTTCCATGGCCGACTACTTCCTGTGGCAGCCTCCATTTTAGATATTTCACGTATCTCATCGGCATTAACAATAACGGTCCACAGTTTATTGTCTTTTCGGTTTTCAACCCCAAATCGGGATAATTGGTGAGCCGCAAAAGGGGCATAAGCAACAATATATGAAGACATGTCATTACCGTCTTTTTGTGGAGTTGAATAGAAGAATGCAGCAGCGGGGTTTGTTGAGCTTTGAAATAGAAGATGTCGGAGGTTGGAAAAATTTACGATACACCAAACGTCCATATTGCTAAAAAATTGTTGTCTGAATCTCTTTGCATACGTCTTGAACAATGTCCCGGCGGGCAACAACATACCGACCAGCCCCTTGTTTGAAAGATATCGCGTTATTTCCCAGGCAAAGGCTTCTGCTATTTGTCTGCTGCTGACCGGATATCGTTTTTTCTCCCTTTCCATCCAATCAAGAGCAGAGCTGTCGCCTCTTTCAAGTTTATTTTTATTTATTTTCTTCCATGGCGGGTTGCCGACAATCCAGTCAAAGCCGTCTCGGGGCCTGTTCTTTTCCCATTCTGAATCCGGTTTGAAAAAACCGTCCGTACAGAAAAAAATGTTTCGATTGCGCAAGGCGGGAAGCTTAAATGTTTTATAGCTTGGCTTTTCCAGGTCAGGAGGTTCAACGTAATCAAGGAGCGTCAGGATAAGGCTGAGTTCCGTGACACCGCAGGCATCTTCATCCACATCCATGCCATATATGTGATCTGTCAAAAGGCTCCTTAACTCGGAAGGTTTAATCTTTTTATCAGGATTTCCGGCCAATTCCCGTTCAATAAGCCTACGATAGCATTGGACAAGGAAGGCCCCCGAACCGCATGCAGGGTCGAACCCTTTCATACCCTTCTGGAAAGGATGCTTTGCATCAAGCTCATCAAGGATGAAGTTTACAAGATGAATAGGCGTATAAATGGCGCCTTGTTTTTTACTCTTCCCCTCTGAGTGAAGGAATTGCTGGTACACAACAGACAGGGTTTCAATCGGGATATGCTCAAAATCATAGGCCTTGAAATCCAGATTCATTTGACCGGAGTCTGGATCATCACCGAGGAAGACAGCCGCTACCTTTTGGATATGTATCGCTTTAGGGGCAGCTTCGCCTTTTCTTGGGATGGGAAAAATGTCACCGTTCAGCCATCCTTCGAGCTTATCGGTAATGGCATAAAAACCCTCTAAGGAGGCTTTCCGGCCAAATACAGCCTCTTTATCAATAAACCATTGCTCTAACTTACGATCCGAAAGAATCTTTCTGTCTTGCAGATAATACAGGTATACATATTCCCCAATGAGTGAATGGGCCGTATGTTTTGACAATCCATTGCCGCGCAGCCAAGAGCTAAGTGAATTAAGGTTCCGAAGTAATACCCTGTCAACCCTTTTATCTTGAGATATCTCCTTTTTCCGGTTCTGCCAGAGGATTCCCCTGTCAATGGAGTCAGCTTTAAAATCGGATAGCCTTTCCAAAACTGCATTTATATCGTTCGCAACTTCAAGGATGGATTGATTCCTGGATTCACTTAATCTTGTGTTGAAATTGAATCCGGGATAAAGGCGGATGTTTTTAGTCGTCAGAACGATAATAAAGGGAACAATATTTTGATTCCAGATCAGCCGATGAAATTCCCTTGCTTGTTGCTCAGAATCGGCCTGACAAATATATACTATCGGAACGACAACTTGATGTGGATGATTTTCATCCGATGTTTTTAATGTATATACCCCGTGCAAACCGCACTTTTCTCTGGATAGCCGGAATATGTGGGCATAACCTGGAAGTTCGTAGAGGTGTGAATCTGAAAGAAAAAAGGGAGAATCATCATAATTCAGGCAGGTTATGAGATGATTTATATCCATTAAGTGCATCCTCCGTTCAAGGAAACAACCTAATCAAATCTTAAGCCTCCACGTCTATCACATACAATGGACTTTTAGCAAAGGCCCGTTCTGATTAAGCCCTATTAAAACGGTTTAATGTTTTTTGCACCATTATTATCTAAATTCCCTGCAAACCCATATAACTTTTCCAATAATGCGTACCTTGTTGACATCTTCGTTCTCCAAATAAAGAGATTTATATTTGGTATTATCACTAAGCAAGACGAGCCCTTTCGGATGTTTTTCCAGCCTTTTAACCATGATAGTGTCGTCGATTCCCACTGCATAGACGGCGCCGGCCAACACATCTTTCTGTGATTTATCAATAAGTACAGTATCGCCCTCTCTGAATTCGGGCTCCATGCTGTTGCCGAAAATATCCAGCAAAACCATTTTTTCAGCAGCCCCTTTTTTTGACAGCCAGTCCATTCTAAAGGAGTAATATCCTTCGATTTCAGAGCCAACTTCAAAAGAACCATTGCCTGCACACAGCCTGGCTTTGACTTTGGGAATCTGTCTAAATTCAGATCCATCCGTATGTGTTGATTTAATAAAAATGGGGCCGACGCCCTCTTCAAGCCAGCCGGGATTTAGACCATATTTTCGGTAAAGCAGCAAGATCCACTTAGCCGGGACGGAATCATTTTTTCGGGCCTGGGTAATGCCGGACGGGTTGATTCCGAGTGCGGAAGCCAGCTCATTTTGGTAGCGAAAGCCAGTGGCCTCGTAAACCTTCTGAAGAAAAGAATCAAGCCGAGAAAGGGACATGAAGTTTTATAAACCCGTAGATTAAATAAATATAATTGATATTTATAAATTATTGTTTTATAAAAAGCAAGTATTATTTCATAGAAAAGCAATATTTCATTTTTCAAGGAATCGCTTTTATGTTCCAGTTGGCAGGTAGACCATCCTGAGTCGGCAGCCTCGTTTATGTAACAGAGGCGGGCCTTTTTGTCTTTAGGCTTGAGAAGGAAGTGATAATGAGTCCGTGACAATTCGCTCCTCAATGCGGAGCGTTTTCTATCATGGTTTATAGTTCACCCCGAAACGCCTGCCGCAGCAATGCGCCTGGAAGGGTGTTGATGGTAGTGAGTTGCGATTCAACTTTGTCTTTAAGTATTTCAACATCATAGAATTTACCGGAAAGATAATCCGATATTTCTTTCTGCTTTGCTAAATCAGGATGTGGAACCCTAACTTTGTGAACTGATTTCCTATCAAGCGTTGGAACTCCAGTTGCATTCGCAATAGATTTCAAGTCTATCCATTGAAGTAAAAAAAATATATATCTGGGGTAATTGCCTTGAAAATCTTTTACAAATAAAGCTGTGTTATGCGGCCAATAGTCCTTTTCTATGTAATAGACATTGCCTATGCTCCCACTACGTCCAGTAATAACCCCAGGAGCTTTGGCCATGCATTCATGATTATTGCCATTCTCACCACTTGAGGTCATAACCGGATATTGCCCAGGCGTACGATTTTGGATAGGCAAATCATAACCTCTTTGAAGTATGGCAACGCTTTCAAATATTATTTTACGCCATTGTTGAGCTTCCTTGCCTTCGAAGATTTGTCGCAAATGAGAATGCATAAGTGCCTGCGCCGCCTCAAGCTGCTCTTCAGCAGATTTTCGGGCACGTTCCACGGCGTCCATGCGCTCTCGCAAAATGGCCGCGATACGTTTTTGTTCGGGAAGGGGGGAAACGGGGATTTCGAATTTTTCCAATTGTGTTTTTGAAACTTCTGTAAACGTCGCACCGCTGCCAAGTTGCTGAATTTCGCTAACGGAATCTTTCAAAGCGAAAAATAGAAAGTCTGAATCAATACCTTCCCCCAATACAAAACTCTTGCAGCCTTGGTTGGTACAAAGAGGGACAGATGCTATTCCAAGATGACCAATTGGAGCCCTTGAAGAAAGAACAACCGAACCGGCGGGGACAATCTCAAGATTGCCGCTTTCAAATCCTTCATTAGTTATTCGACGTTCCGAGCCTTTAATATATGGTAAATCAAGTCTTCCCAAGTCTGTTGGCGTGACCCAAACAATGTCTCCGCCCCAATATTCCTGAACCCCCGATTTAGGTGTTGTTCCGTTCACAACTCTGCATGCATCACCAAGCTTTACCCACCGCCACCCTTCCGGAAGAGGCGTTTTCCTTGAACCGGTCAGTATTTCCATACTCGTCATGCCGCAAACATCCTGACTTTGGTTTCCCGGATCAGTTCCGCTGGAGTACCAGATGCCTGGAGTGCGGCGAGTCCGCCCGCAGCTATGACTGCCGGTATACTGAATATCTGCGGGTTTTCCAGGCCTTCCGTGCCTCCAAGTTCGAACTGGCCGGCAATAGCCTTGATGGTGGCAGCAGCGCTTTCAGGGAAGTCGTTGATCCAGTCCTCATGCTTATAGGTAAACGCCATGGTCCGATCGTGACGAGTACGGGGACGCATACCCCAGCCCAATTCGGCTAAGACATCATAAAGATCGAATTCTTCCATTTGCTCAACCATCCGCACTACATTGGGCGAATATCCTGATGTGACCAGGTTTCCGACCAGGGCATGGCGGATCTGCGGATCAACCCATATATTCCTGAATTCATCAAGGTTTTTGGCCTCTTCCACAAGGCGTGCTGCCAGCCGGGCCTTGTATTCCTCAACAGGTATCGGCATGGCCCTGCCATCTACATCTGCCACAATATAGCGTCCTGCATCTGTGATGTGGACGTCAAAGCCTTCCACGCTGAAGACCGGTTCAGGCGGAGGGGGCTCAGGGCCCGTGCCATCGCC
>JAFDHL010000102.1 GCA_019308785.1 Deltaproteobacteria bacterium | reverse complement strand
GAGAAATTGGGGACGCCCTTTAGTTTTCCAGTTTAGCATAGAATGGATATGGGTTTGCCCCGGTACTTGCCCGACGCCAGTGAACTTTTCGTTCGACCCATTGTGAAGTGGGACATTTGTTCTAAATCGATTTAAGGTTCACGAAATCATCATAACGTGCTCTCTCCCAAAATCCGCTTATTCTCTTTATGTCTTTTCACGTAGTATTTTAATATGCTATTGTTTCTTCCAATTTTAAACCATGGTTTTGATGTAAATATATTCTTTAGGATGTGCTATAAGTTGTTTTAGAACCAACGTTCCCTTTTCCTAAAATTTTCGAGCAAAAAAAGGCATGGATTAAGCATGCTAAATTAGACATTAAAATCATAAGAGGCTTGATATGGCAGAAAATACATTCCTCCCGTTGACTGATTATTGCAAATTACCAGAATCTGAGATGAAAAGACGGGCATCAGAATTTTATGTGGAGATGAGGAAACGCCATACTGTGAGAGAATTTTCAGATCAGCCAGTTGATCGTAACATTATCGAAGATTGTCTGCGCACTGCCGCTACAGCTCCAAGCGGTGCCAACCAACAGCCCTGGAGCTTTATTGCTGTGTCTGACTTCACCGTTAAGCGGCGAATTCGTGAAGCAGCTGAAAAGATCGAGAAGGAATTTTACAGCAAAGAAATCACTAGAAAATGGAGAGATGCCCTTAAACATCTAAAAACAGGGCCAAGCAAGCCATTTCTGGAAATAGCTCCATATCTGATTGCAATTTTTTCTCAAAGTTACAGCTATTCTGCAAATGGGGAAAAAACGAAACACTACTACGTAACAGAATCCGTAGGTATTGCCACGGGTATGCTTATTACGGCTTTACACCATGCTGGCTTGGTTACCCTAACCTACACGCCTGTGAACATGAGATTTCTAAATAAGATACTATCAAGACCATCAAACGAAAAACCGTTTATGATACTTGTGGTTGGATATCCATCAGAAGCTGCGCTTGTGCCGGCAATTCAGAAAAAAGCACTGGAAGATATTTCTGTATTTATATAGATTAGGGGGAATTGGGGCCCTTTAGTTTTACAGTTTTAAACATAAAGCAAAGAGAGCAAATCTCGGCCCTGGCTGAAACCGGGAACGCGCCATGGCGTGCAAAAGTTCAAAATGGCGGAGATGGTACAAAAGGAATACCCGGAGGGATAGCACATCAGCGATCAGACATTTTCATGTGCTCTTTCATGATGCATTTGTTCATGACCACCTCGATGCCCTTTTCTCTGGCCTTTTGTGCGGTTTTGTTATGCACCACGCCCTCCTGCATCCAGATGACTTGAACTCCCATGTCAATGGCCTGGTCCACCACGGTAGGGACCCTGCTGGGGTTAAGGAACAGATCGGCCATGTCTATTTGGAAAGGGATATCGCTGAGCGTCCTAAAGCAGGGTTTTTCTAGTATTTTCCTTTGTCCGGGATTGACCGGAACAATTTCATAGCCCTGGTTCATGAGATATTTTGCCACCCTGTTGCTATCCCTGGACTCTTTTGGTGAAATGCCCACGACCGCAATAGTCCTGCATTTTCGGAGTATACCCTTTATCTCTTCCGAAGGTGGATTACTGTCCGGCAGTTCGCACGTGGTATTTATCATAGGTTTGTGATGTTGTGTGACACGAAGCCCCTTTTTTGGGGAGTGAGTTTAGGTACATTCAGCTTGTATGTCAACAATGAAGCAGGCTCAGCGCCTAACTGCTCACTGCCGAAAGGTTCAAGCCCCTAGAAATTTAGGGGACGCCCTTTAGTTTTACAGTTTAGCACAGGATGGATATGGGTTTGCTCCGGTACTTACCCGCCGCCGGTGAACTTTTCGTTCGACCCATTGTGATGTAATGAAAGGGCGTCAAACCTCAACTATTTACGCGGGGGCGTGGATTGAAAACGATCCGGTCGCCAAGATCAGGGAGTGGAAAAAGCTTGAATTAAAAGAAGATACACTGTTTAATCCTCTTGAAGGGAGGGAATAGTTATGTTTGAGCGAATCACATTTGATCAAAAAATTATGGGAGGCCGGGCCTGCCTTCGAGGTATGCGGATACCTGTTTCTGTCATTGTTGGACAGATCGCGCACGGCGCAAGCTTTGAAGAAATTTTAGAAGGTTATCCTGATTTGGATCGTGAGGACATTCAACAGTCCCTTGAATATGCCGCATGGCTGACAAAGGAAGAAGTTCACCCCATAGAAGCACAAAATTAAAAGGATTAAAAGCATGCGATTTTTTGCAGATATGTGTGTTGACGTGCGCATTGTGAGATGGTTGCAGGAGCAAGAGCACGACGCAACTCATTTACGCGACGAAGGCCTTCACCGGATGCCGAATGGAGAAATATTCAAAAAGGCAATTAATGAAGATCGAGTCGTTATCACTTTTGATCTTGATTTTGCAGAGATAGCAGCTCTTACTGAAGGTAAAAAGTCGAGCGTCATCTTATTTCGCCTCAGAAATACGCGAACACCCCACGTAATTGAGCGCCTATCCACGGTCCTTGAAGATTCCTCAGAAGCACTGGAAAAAGGCGCTGTTGTCGTAGTGGAGGAATCCAGACATCGAGTGCGCTTTCTACCCATAGGTGAAACAGGAGGTAATCTATGACCGACATTCTTAAACCATGGGATGCCGTCGCAACTCCGCATGTGAGGTTTGACCCCCATGTTTTATTAAGGAGAAAAAAATGTATAATCTGAGGCGAATGATACCCATGGCTTTCCTTTTTATAGTTGTGATGTCTTTGTCTCTCGCTACCGGATACGGCCAGAGTGAGCAGTTGGCCGGAAGCGGCGACGCTCAAGAGGAGATATGGGAGCTGGTCATCACGGGTGAGACCGAGGCGACATGCAATATGGTATTAAAAAAAGTTGAAAATGAAGTGGGTACCTACACAGTGACCGGCAAGTTTAAGGGTGAATTAATGGATGCTATTTGGGGCGCTGGGACATTGAGGTGCAAATTGAAAGGAAAAACCAAAAAAAGCGTTTTTGTGGCCCAGATTTCGGGGCAGGCTTACATGAGCGATGGCGATGCTGCCGGCGTCCACTCTGTTTGGGGAAAGCTCAAGGGCTCCCTTTCCAGGTCTCAGGGTTTTGGTACCTGGAGCGTGCAACATGAGCATGGTTCTCCGAGCGGAAAATGGACAGCAAAGAAAATCCGGTAATGGTCGGCATTGTCTTGGTGTTTGTTGGGAATTGGGGGACGCCCTTTAGTTATACAGTTTAGCATAGGATGGATATGGGTTTGCCTCGGTACTTACCCGCCGCCGGTGAACTATTTGTTCGACCCATTGTGAAGCGGGACGCCTTTGTAAGGGGGATGCGTTAAAGGCTGTGCGCCTGAGCCACGAGGCGGAAAAATAGGCGATTTCAAAATGGAGGTATTGACATATAGCATACCATTGGTTATACTAACGTTCATAAAGGAGGTATGATCTATGGCCAATATCAAGACTGCCATCTCAATAGAAAAGCCGTTATTTGAACAGGTGGATGCTTTGGCTCATGAATTAAAAATTCCTCGGAGCCGTCTATTTGTAATAGCTGCTCGGGAATTCATCAAACGTCACAAAAATCAGAAATTGCTCGATGCCATAAACGATGCTTACGATGATTTACCTAGCTCAGAAGAGGAAACAACCCTCCAACAGATGCGCTTCAGGCATTTTGAACTGGTGAAAAATCAATGGTAGTCAATCAAAGCGACGTGTTTTGGATCGATTTTCGGAAACCATCAGGGTCTGAGCCTGGATATCGTCACCCCCATGTAGTAATCCAGAACAACGTTTTTAATCGCAGTCGCATTAACACCGTGGTGGTTTGTGCATTGACGTCAAATCTTAAGCGCGCTAAGGCGCCAGGCAATGTGCTTTTGGAGAAAGGCGAAGCAAATCTGCCCAAAAAAAGCGTTGTAAACATATCTCAAATCTTCACCGTAAACAAAAGTGATCTGGTGGAAAAAATTGGCTCGCTGTCCCGTAACCGTTTTTATCAAGTCCTTGAAGGGGTCCAGCTACTTATTGAGCCCCGTGATATTGGGGATTAAGCATTAAAGGGAATTGGGGACGCCCTTTAGTTTTACAGTTTAGCATAGGATGGATATGGGTTCGCCTCGGTATTTACCCGCCGCCGGTGAACTCTTCGTTCGGCCCAGATGGCTAAGATGTCCATCAAATCCAGATGGGATAGGTGGTTGGCCAGGGACGAAAAAAATAATTGATAGTGATTTCATTTAATCCCGTAAGTCTTGCGGAATCTCGGATCCATTTCCTGGAGGGTTCTTCTCATGACCTTGCCGATCACATTCTTGGGTATCTGATCCATAAACTCAATCTCCTTAGGCACCTTGTAATGGGTCATGTTCTCCTTGCACCAGTCCCGTAGCATAGTTGAAGTAAGGCCCGATTCCTGGTCGACCTTGACCCAGGCCTTTACAAATTCCCCGGTTTCCGGGTCAGGAATTCCGGCAACAGCCACTTCTCTTACATCAGGATGCGTACCGATAAATTCTTCAAGCTCCTTTGGATAAATAGAATAGCCTTTCATCTTAATAAGCTGCTTCTTTCGGTCGCGGATGACGATTCTCCCGAATTCATCCATATAGCCCAGATCGCCCGTTAGCATCCATTGCATGTGGCCCCATTCCCTGATGGTAGCAGCCGTCTCTTCAGGCTGGTTGAGATACCCTTTCATGACCTGCGGCCCGCTCACACAGATTTCTCCCAGACCCTCTTTTTCACCGAATGTACCAACTGGCCCGGCATCAAAATCCATGACCGGGAAAATTTTCCATTCGGTGCCCGGAATAGGGAGACCAGTAGTTCCCGTGCAACGTTCCTCGCCGATGAAGTTGCCAATGGATACTACCGGCCCCGTCTCGGTTAACCCGTATCCCTCGACAATTGGCGTGGCGGTTATGGACTCAAATTTTTCCTGTATATGCCTGTGAAGCGGACCGGCTCCAGAAACGCAGCAGAAAAGCTTTGCCAAACCGGCTTCATATCGCCCTATTGCCGGAAAATAGGCAATCCTTTGGAAAAGAATTTCCGCTCCCGGGTAGATCATCCCGTTTGAGATGTCAAGCTTCTCAAAGGTTTTCAGCAAATCTGATGTTGAAGGCGGTTTCGGGAAGAGCATCATCCAGGCCTTGACCATTACGGCGCTGTTCATCACACATGTCATGCCAAAGGAATGAAACAGGGGCAAAACCCCTACCACCGCCCCCTTCGGGCCCGGCACTTCGAACTCCGGTGTCGGCTGGTTCAGGACCCAGTTATTGACCTGCAGGGCATTGGTATAAATATTTCTATGGGTCAGTACTGCTGCCTTTGGCTCACCGGTCGTCCCGCCTGTCATGATATAGGCCGCGGGATCCTGTTCCTGGTCGATAACGGCTCTTGGCGAGTCAGGGCTGCCATCCCTCAGCATCTTCAGAAATTCCAATGAGTCGGGGACTTTTCCCTTCGGTATCATGCCGAGCATTTTGCCAAAGACCTTTTTTATAGTGGACATTCCGCTCGCAAGATCAACCAGATTAGTTGAGACAACCCCCTTGAAATCCAATTCATTCCGTATTGGACCCAGCATGCCTTCATTCAGCATGTCCAAAATGAGCACATATTCTGCACCGGTCAATTTCAACTGGTGAAGGACTTCCCCCGGCTTGTACGTGGGATTTACGCCTGTGACTATTACACCAAGTTTTATGGCCGCATAATACGCCACCACATACTGGATGCAATTTGGAAGTATCAGGGCAAGCACGTCTCCCTTTTTTGCTCCAAGCCTATTAAGACCGGAAGCAAAACGATCTACCATCTCTTTTAACTGTTCGTATGTCACCCATGTGTCAAGAAACCAGACAACCTTATAGTCAGGATTTTCATCGGCATTTTTCTCCAGAATATCGTACATGGTCAATGAATCATCATATGTCAGCTGTTTCGGCACGGTCTCGGGCCAATACTTTGCGAACCATGGGGAATTCTCGTTAACACGTGTTGTTATCTTCATCCCTGTTCACCTTCTGGATTCTTTTCATTGCGGGCAAAGAGACAGGTCAGCGATCATCATAATTACAGGAAATACTTGAGGTTTGAGCCTATTAGCTCATTCTGTAACCCTCCGGTACAGGCTGTCCATCCACGTAAACGCAGCCTTCTTGGTCAAGAGCGAAGCGACCCCTGGCGATCATCTCAACAGTGCGGGGGAAGATCTTCCAGTCTCCTACCTCTTTTAGACGCTCTTGATGTTCACCCACGACTTCCAGGTATCTCTTGTTATTTTTTGTCAGGTCTCCAAGGGGTTCCGGCAGTTCAACCGGAAGGGGATCGGACACCATCAGCAAGGGTCCTGTATCCACTCCCTCATCTGTCCAGAGTGTTGAGGCCCGGAGCGTGGTTTCGCCGGATGCAATGGCATCGCGAACTGCGTTATCTCCAACATATTTCCTTCGCCCGTCAGGAAGACGTATGGATAGATCAGCAGGATGAACGTTGATGCACCGGTTTAAGGTGATGTAACTCATATACCCGCCAAGAGCGATCACATCAATCTCGAATGCCTCTACAAGTTTCTTGGCAACGCGATCGTACTCTTTTCTGGCCGCCAGTCCCTCGGGCGTCTTGGCTGTCCTTTTTAATGATCTCAGCCGGTGGAATGCCCGGGTGTCATAGCTGAAGTAGGGCAGGCCGTTGTCCAGTGCAATCTTCTCTCCGGCACAGGCCCCGTCCGACCGGTCACTGAATATAAATGTGATTTCAAAGGGTGACGCGCCTTCAACGGAATTCAACTGTTTCTCCAGTTCGATCAGTTTTATAATGTTGGTGCCTGAACCTGACATAAAGGCAGCAACTCGCATGGGCCTTTCCGTTTTTTCCGGGTCATAAATGGGTGCGATGGGCATAGCTAAGACTCCTGCCGGTTATAGGTGGTCTTTGTGAAAACTCACATTGAGACTGAAAATAGAGAGGATCACTGGAATTAAGTTCAAATCACAAAATCCAAATGACAAGTGAAATCCAAATGAATAAATGGCAAAATTTTGGACTTGGTCGTTTAGCATTGTTTTTGACTTTGGGTTTTTGATTTTGACATTTCCTAATAACGGGCCGCTTATTATCACTCCAGTTCTAATAACGCTTCTATTGGTTTCATGTGATACGGGCCCCCCTTTTCTATGGCCGCCAAGACGCTTCCCCCGCCAGTGAAGTAATACGTATCATTATCATCGAGACCCGACATGTAGGTCTCCGGACACAGATTCTTGAGTTCCTGAAGCGTATCCCCGCCGCCAAACAGTTTTATGGCGCTCTTATTTTCAGCAATTAAACGATATAATGCCCTGGACCCTTCAAAAAAGTGCGGTATCAGCCCCATAACCGCATTTGCAAAAATGGTTTTAGCTGAACCAATGACATCCTTAACTTCAGGTTTTTCAAGTGATTTCGGGTCAATATCCAGGATGTACTTTAGTTCTTTTTTTCCAATAAAATCACTGACCTTTATAGTCCTATATCTCCCTTCGATTTTCCCCTCCAGGGTATCAGATTCCACCAGATAGGGTATTTCCAGGATCTTTTTTTCCTTTTTGTCAAGCTCCACAAGTTCCATGGCAAGGGTCCTGTCTTGTTCCGAGACTCCGGCGATCCTGATGTCATATTTAGCTGAAACAAAGGTGTTGTACATTAGACCGCCAAGGATCAAATGGTCCACTTTCCCGTATAGGGCCTTGAGAGGGCCGATCTTGGTATTGTATTTGGCCCCGGCAATAACGGCCACAAAGGGCCTTTCAGGATAAAGCACCCTGCGGAGATTCTTGATTTCCTTCTGGAGCAGGAGTCCGGCAAAAGAGGGCAAATGCCTGGCAACATCATAAGTAGATGCGTGGGTGCGATAGGAGCCAAAGGCATCGTTCACGTAAATGTCGGCGATTTCGGCCAGCTCTCTTGCGAATATATCCCTTTCAGGCCCGGTTATCTGCTCCCCGTAAAACCAGCGCGAATTGGGAAGATAGATCATCCCGATTTTTCCTTGTTTCAGGTGGTCAAGGGCAGGCTTAATTGACTCATCCATGTGCATGATCCCGTTTTCAGGATCTATAGGAAAATCTTGGGCATGTATATTAATCTGCAATTTTTGTTCAATATACTCAACGACTAGTCTGACAGATTCCTCTTGCCGGCATTCTATTTTACCCGTTTTATTGTCTCTGGGCCGGCCCACGTGGGTTAAGAGTATTGGCTTGCCCCCTTTTTCGGTGATGGCATGGAGCGTACCGAAAGTCGCATCAATGCGGTACGGGTCCTTGATCCTACCTTTCTTGACCACATTATGATCAACCCGAACCAGTACGATCTTGTCTTTCATATCTGCCTGTTGAATAATCCGCAGGCGTGGATCTAATCCGCTTTTTTCCATTTGCAACCTCTTCATAATGGATTATATTACCGGATACAAAATTCCGGTGACTACTCACGTAATCAGGCTGAAGGTGTTTAGACTGAAGACTGAAGGGGAAAGAGGACCGAAAGAGTTCTTTTCAGGGATAAAGCAGTTACAGTAATACAATAATAGGAGCCCCATTTATACCAAGTTCAGCCCTTTACTAACAGTCTTCAGCCCCGCCTGCCGTCCGGTGGGCAGGCCTCAGCCTAAATAACCTGAGTAGTTAAAAATTCTGCACCTAAATTTATAAGCTTTTTCATCATCCTGAATCAAGATGAAACTGAAGTATAAAAAAATAGGGAGAATTGATCAATGATCGTAAGAAATGTCAAAGACAAGGAAGTCCTCGATACTACATACCTTGCCCACGGCGGGGCCATTGCTCAGATGATATTTGACCGCAGGACATTGAAAGAGATCGGTTTTTTGGCTATTGCAACCTTGTCGCCGGGCAAGGAGATCGAGGCTCATGTTGATCCTATGGAGGAGATCTATTTCGTCGCAAGCGGATCAGGTGAGATGCACGTAGACGATGAATCAAGGCAGGTTGGGCCGGGTGATGCCACATGGATTCCGGTCGGTTCCAGTCACAGCCTTTTCAATAACGGCAATGAGGATCTTGTTATTTTAGTGATTGCGTCTCCTGCCTGGTAAGGAGTTTCATTGAAAGCCTTGATTATTCGACCGGGGGCCATGGGGGATACCCTCATGGTTATACCTTCCCTTATTGAGCTTTCGGGGAAAGCGGCCGTCACTTTTGTTGGTCGCCAGCCCGGGCTTGATTTTATCCGGGATTTTGTCAACCGTGGGCTGGATATGGAGGCGGCTGGATGGCACAGGCTGTTCATGAAGACTCCGGACGATCAGGGCTTGCCGGTTTCCCAAACAGACCTGGTAATAGCCTTTTTCAGTAATGAAGATGTCACTATCCGTGAGAACCTGAAGGCATATTTTCCTCACGTTCCTATCCATGTTTTTCCGTCTTTTTTACCTGAGGGGAAGGGGCTCCATATGGCCCGATATTTTGCTGAATGTCTGAAATCGGCAGGGCTTCCTGTTGATCCTGATAGATCTGTTAAAAAAGCTCTGGCAGGGGCGCTGTTTGGGGACGCAGGCCGATCAATTGCGCGAGATAGAATCATATTTCATCCGGGCTCAGGTGATCCCAATAAGAATTATCCTCCTGATTTCTGGCTTAAGCTGCTTGAAAGATCTGGTCGAGAAACCACCTTGCAAGGTTTGAAAGAGACCGTCCTGTTAGGGCCGGCAGAGGAACATCTGGTCTCATTTTTCAGGGAAAACCATCTGACTATCCAAAGTGAAATTAGCTTTTGTGCTGATAAAGAGACTCTCACGGCGCTTTTGAGAGAAGCTGCTTTATACTTCGGGCACGACAGTGGCATAACACATCTGGCTGCCATGTCAGGAACGCCAACCATTGCCCTGTTCAGAGGAAGCGATGTGAATCAATGGAGACCTCTGGGGCCACGAGTAAAGGTCATTGACAGCAAAGAGGCTGGTTCGGAATTAGTTGGAAGGATCCTTGAGGAGTCGAAAGCTCTCATCACAGAATAAGCGACCGGCATAATGACAAATGAGAATTTCTAATCAAGGCCCTTTTGTCTTGTCATGAATACTTAAATTTTTTATAGTCCTGCATCATTTTTTTTGTATATTGATCATTGTGTTTGTCCTTTCAAAAATTGCGAATTAGGAGGGAAATATGGAGACTATAGAGATTATTTTCGCCCGTGAAATTCTGGATTCAAGAGGGAATCCTACGGTCGAGGTGGAGGTAGGGTTAAATGACGGCAGTTTAGGTACCGCTGCCGTGCCATCCGGTGCCTCCACAGGCAAATATGAGGCCGTTGAATTACGAGATAAGAGGAAAAAGCGCTACATGGGAAAAGGGGTCGAAGGAGCAGTTGATAATGTTAATCAGGTCATCGCACCCGCCCTTATGGAAATGGATGCCACTGACCAGCGCCTGATTGATAAGACACTTATTGAATTAGACGGGACCCCCAACAAGGGAAAACTGGGCGCCAATGCCATATTGGGCGTTTCCCTGGCTGTTGCACAGGC
>JAFDHL010000101.1 GCA_019308785.1 Deltaproteobacteria bacterium | reverse complement strand
GAAAACCAGGATAAGATCAGCAACGAAACCGGCATCCCGGGAATGGCCGATATTGTGGCCAACACCGGCAAGGAATTTGAACGGTATATAGATTTCGTAGTCAGCGTGAGTGATATGCCCTTTTGCATAGATGCCTGGACCATGAAACCCAAGCTGGAAGGAGCCAGGTACTGTGCTGAAAAGGGGCTTTTAGACCGTATGTTTTACAACAGTCTGACCGTGTGGGAGCAGGACCTGGAAACAGAGATCAAAGAGATCGCTGATATGGGTGTAAAACATGTCCTTCTGGTGGCATTCGATCAGGAAGATCAGATGCCCACGGGCCGCGTAACCGGCACACAGAAACTGCTGGATGCCATTGAAAAGGTTGGGGCCAAATTTGAAAGTATTCTGGTGGACACCTCAGTGATGAACGCGCCAGCCACCGCTTTCTGTTCCCTCGCCAACAGATTGATCAAGGAAAAATGGGGGTTCCCATGCGGCAGCGCGCCATCCAATGGCTCTTATATGTGGAAGGCGGCCCGGGAGATGTGGGGCTTCAAGGGGTGGTCAGGCGCCGACGCTGCCTTAGAGGGCCTGGCTGCTTTTCTTTACCATGACATGGTCTTTTCAGGCCCCATGGCAGGTGCAGGCAGGGTTTTCCCGGCCCTGGCAATGGCAGAGGCATTTCTTGCTACAGTTGCCTTTTCCGAGACAGGTAAATTACCCGAAAAAGAGGGGCATCCCTTACACAAACTTTTCCCGGATTTTATAGGGCAGATCAAGGGAATGTAATCATAGAAGGCCTCTTACCACGTCCAAGGGACATGGTTTTTTAAGGCCAAATAAAAAAAGGAGGTTTGTAATGGCTTCGGAAGAGAGAACCCAGGAAATATTGAAAGAACTTCGTGATGCAGTAGTGAACTACGATGAGGACAAAGTTGTGGAGTGGAGCAATATTGCCATAGACGAAGGCGTAGATCCCTTCGTTGCAACCATTGATGGCCTGGCTGATGGAATGATAGAGGTAGGGGACCTATATAATAAAAAGGAGTACTTTGTCCCTGAACTTCTTATGTGTTCCGATGCACTGTATGCCGGGCTGGACATCCTGAAGCCGGCCATTGAGGCCTCGGGAAGAAAACCTGAGGCGAAAGGTTCCATAGTCCTCGGTGTGGTCGAGGGCGATGTTCATGATATAGGCAAGAACCTGATCAAGATGATGTTTGAGGTGGCCGGGTGGACCGTTTACGACCTGGGAAAGGATGTGCCGCTTGAGAAATTCTTGGAGGAACAGTTAAGGACTGATTGTGATATCGTGGGCCTCTCGGCCTTGATGACGACCAGCATGGTATCTATGCCGGAGATAATAAAGAAGTTAAAGGAGAAAAACCCGAACGTTCGCATCATGCTTGGAGGTGCCCCAATAACCCCGGAGGTCGTTGAAAAATATGGCGCTGACGGCTTCGCCCAGAGTGCCGGGACCGCGGTCGATGAAGCAATTAGACTCATTAAAATGTTAAAAGAAGAGGAAATGGGAAAATAGAATAGAAAGGACGGGATTTATGCCAGGTGACGAAAACGAAAGATGTTTGGTCATTTTCCAACCATCAGGGTGCAGAGGCTATATTGAGAAAGGGAAGACTCTCAAGGAGGCTTCAATAGCTCTGGGAGTAGACATAGAAGGAGTCTGCGGAGAGAAGGCCATTTGTGGTACGTGCAAGGTTAGAATAGAGGAGGGAGACTTCGAGAAATACGGCATTAGATCAACGAGGGAAAACCTTTCCCCTATGGGACCGTCGGAAAGGAAATTTTTCAATCTGCAGCAAGAGGAGCAAGGTTACAGGCTTGCCTGTCAAACACAGATCCTCGGTGATGTCGTGATCTTTGTCCCAGAAGAGAGCAGGATGGGGAAGCAGGTCGTCCGCAAGGCTGCCACGGACAGGCCCATCGAGTTGAACCCGGCGGTTAAGAAATATTACGTGGAGCTTGAAAAGGCCACACTTGAGGATACACTTGGCGACTGGGAGCGGCTTACCAAAGAACTTAATAAAAAATACGACCTGAGTAATCTAACCATCGATTATCAGGTGCTCATGGAGCTTCAAAACGCCGTGCGTGATGGTGACTGGAAGGTGACCGCATCAGTATGGCAGGGCAAAGAGGTCATCAAGGTGGAACCAGGGCTTGTGGAAAAGGCCTATGGTCTTGCGGTGGATGTCGGCACCTCCACGGTGGCCGGCTATCTCTGCGATCTGACCGATGGCTCGGTTGTAACGACCGGTTCTATGATGAATCCACAGGTGGTTTACGGCGAAGATGTCATGTCCCGCATCAGCTTCACCATGACCAACCCAAACGGTCTGGAGATCCTGAACGGCGCAATTATTGATGGCCTTAATGGAATTGCGGCAGAGGTCTCGGCCGCTGCAGGTATTAAACGACAGGATATCGTAGATATGTCCATCGTGGGCAACACCTGCATGCAGCATATCTACCTTAATACTGATCCAAAATATATAGGCAGGTCTCCCTTCCCCCCTGCGCTTCACCACTCAATGGATCTCAAGGCCAGGGACTGGGGGCTCAAGATAGCGCCAGAGGTGGAAATCTCAGGCAAAGGCATTTATCCGCCCTGCCAGGTCGAATGCCCTGCCGGGGTAAATGGCCAGGACTTTTTGTATCTCATCGCACAGAGCAAATTTAGAGAGGCCCTTGAGCTGGTAAGGATGGCTATTCCCTTTGCCGGGGTGCTTGGGCGTGTCTGCACCCATCCCTGTGAGACTGAATGTGAAAGGGGTAATGTGGATGACCCCCTTTCCCTCCGCTCTCTCCATCGTTTTATTGCCGATTACGAGTTCAAAGAGGGGAGGGAGAAGGCAACCCCTGTCGAAAAGACAAAAGAGGAAAGCATAGCCATCATCGGTTCCGGCCCGGCCGGGTTGGCCTGCGCCTTTGAACTCATTAAAAACGGATACCCGGTTACTGTATTTGAGGCTGCCCCCCAGTGCGGCGGTATGATGCGCTATGGCATACCTGAATACAGACTGCCTAAACAGATACTGGATGATGAGATTGGTTATATTGAAGAACTGGGGGTAGAGATCAAGACCAATAGCCCGGTGAAAAGCCTGGAGGATCTCTTCAATCAGGGATACAAAGCGATCTTCCTGGGCACAGGTGCCTGGAAAAGCCAGAAATTAAACATCCCGGATGAAAACACCGAAGGCGTTATCTATGCCCTCGATTTCCTGAATAAGGTGAATTCCGGGGAAAAGGTGGAGTTGGAAAACAAAGTAGCTGTTATTGGAGGCGGCAGCGTGGGTATAGATGCCGCCAGGCTCTCCCTTCGTCTTGGGGTCAAAGAGGTCAGCCTTATTTGTTTGGAATCCACCGATCTTACCTGTAAAGACAGGATGCCGGCCCAGGATCTGGAAATTGAACAGGCCGAGGAAGAAGGAGTAGTTGTTCACCCTTCCCTTGGCGTAAAAAAGATTCTGACTGAGCGAGGCAAAATTGTCGGCCTTGAGACTGTCAACTGTGTCTCTGTAATCGATTCGGAGGGTAAGTTTGCACCGGAATTTTCCAAAGGTCCGGCCCCTACAATAAGTGCCAATACCGTAATAGTTGCCATCGGCCAGAGGCCGGATGAGAGAGATTTTGACGGCCTGGACAAAATGCCGACTGGAACCGTAAAGGTGGACGAAACAACCTTTGAGACGAACATCCCGGGTGTCTTTGCCGGCGGTGATGTGGTCTCCGGACCGGCAGATGTAATTAGCGCCGTTGCGGCCGGGAAGGAGGCAGCCATATCCATTGAGCTTTACCTTGCCGGAATGGACTTAAAGGAATCCAGACCTGCTCCACTTCAACGAATTGAAGAGGTGCCAAAGGAGGGTGTGGAAAAAGAGGCAAGAGAGGCTATGCCCGTGCTTGAACCGGAAAAAAGGAAAGAATCTGCTGAGGTTGAGTTAGGCTTTGAGGAACAGATGGCCATACAGGAATCTCAGCGCTGTCTTCACTGTGGGGTTTATGCACAAAAGGAATCCTCCGAGATCGCTCAGGCCCGCGGAGTAGGAATAAAGATATCTCCCGGGGCTTACGTCCATGTGCTTCCTATTGAGGCCGGTTTTGTCGGGGCCGATAATGTGGGGGTGCTTATCGCTGAAGAACCTTATAACCAGGACAGTATAGAGCTTATTATTGATATAGGTACTAATGGCGAGCTAATATTGGGCAATCGAGAGAGGCTTATCTCTGCATCATGCGCCACCGGGCCTGCCTTTGAGGGCGCAGAGCTGAAATTTGGCATGCGCGCTGCTCCGGGGGCTATTGAAAAGATAGAGATAGATAAAGAGACCAAGGAGGCACGCTTCAAGGTTATTGATGAGGAGAGATGGAATACGGAGATGGGGGATGTGGGAGCCAAGGGAATTTGCGGTTCGGGGATAATTGACGCTATTCCTCAACTTTTCTTGGCCGGGATTATTGACAAAACCGGCCGCTTTATAAAGGATGTGTCCAGCCCCCGTGTGCGTGAAAATGATGATCAGTTAGAATACGTCATCGCCTGGGCAAACGAGACATCAATCGGCCAGGATATTGTAGTCTGCCAGGATGATATTAGGGCCATACAGTTAGGAAAAGGTGCCATGTACGCCGGGGCCAAAATACTGATGAATACCCTGGGTGTGGATAAACTGGATAAGGTAATCTTGGCCGGCGCCTTTGGAAGCTACATAGACAAGCAATCGGCAGCTATACTTGGGATGTTCCCTGACTGCCACCCGGAGAAGGTTTATTCCGTGGGGAATGCCGCCGGGGACGGTGCACGCATGGCACTTCTTAACGTTGACAAGAGAAAAGAGGCCGATGAATTTGCCAGGGAGGTGGAATACATAGAACTGACTGTAGCACCTGAATTTGAAATGACTTTCGCCAAGTCTATGTGGATACCCCATATGAAGGATGATTTTCCTAACTTAAAGCACCTACTCCCTGAAAAGAAGTGACATAGTGTGTACCGGAAATGGCCCTTTTCCGCAATCTCAGCGTCAATCCGCGTAATCCCTTGATTTCCTTGACCTTGCGAATCCCGCTGAAGCGGGACTGAATTGGACATCCACTTTGCACATTTAGATTATATAAATCGGCACGAACAAAAAGGAGTCTGGCAATTATTAGACAGGAGGGGAATGAATTATGAACTCAGAACTTAATTCCAGAGAGCGGGTACTCAGATTTTTCGGGAAGGAAGAGATAGATCGTGTTCCTGTCTTCAGTGGCATGGGTAATGTAACGGTACATGGACTCGAAAAATATAGCTGGAAATTCGCAGACATCCATGTCGAAGCACACAAAATGGCAGGAATGGCTGCATCCACATTCCAGCTTTTTGGCTTTGAGTGCGCAGTAGTACCCTTTGATATGGGGGTAGAGGCCGAAGCACTGGGAGCAGGGGTCAACTTTTACTCCACTCACACCGATGTTGTTTATCCCACCATATCCAAGAAGGTGGCAGAAAAGGTGGAGGATCTGGATATTCGAGTGCCCTCGGATTTAGCCAAGGCTGGAAGGATACCATTAGTAACAGAGGCAATTCGTCTCCTAAAAGAGGAGGTTGGCAGCCAGGTAGCAATAGGAGCCTGGGTTTTGGGACCTTACACATTGGCCGGGCAGCTCGTCGACATCGGAGATCTGGCCAAGATGGCGTTTAAAAAGACGGATATGGTGCACGAGTTACTGGACACTCTGGCAGGGGTGCTCATCGAGATCTCGAGGATTTACAGGGAAGCCGGTGCCGACTATATGACTATCCGTGAGATGGGAGCCGGGCCGGATATATTGAGTCCGCGTATATTTAAAACCCTGATACGGCCTCATCTTGAGCAGATCTTCGACGCCATAGAGTCACCCAAGATTCTGCATATATGTGGTAGTACAGATAGTATTATTGAGGAAATGGCCCTGTGTGGGGCAGATGGCGTAAGTGTAGACCAGAAGAACAACGCTGCTGAATCCAGAAAAAAGATAGGCAATGAGTTGCTGCTTTTAGGTAATTTTGACCCATATGGCCCCATGGTTCAAATGGATGCCTCCCAGGTGGGGCAGGTCATCAAGAAATGTATTGATGACGGGGTGGATGCGCTCTGGCCGGGTTGTGATTTCTGGCCGGACGTGAAAAAGGAGAACATGGAGGCGCTAATTGCAGCTGCGCAAAAATATGGCAAGCTTTAGCGAAAATCCGCCTTTTGGGGGCACAATAAGCCTGAATTTATCTAGTGTTTTGTCCCACAAATAACTTACACAGATGTCATTTCGAGCTCCCGCCCCCGGGGCGGGAATAAACTCCGCGAGAAATCTTACCCTTCGGTCGAGATGACAACTTAATTACGGGACAGTACACCAGGCATTAATACTCAATGCCTTTTCGTGCTTTCGCACCGCTATAATAAGGGTGTTTTTTCTGGACAAACTCCGTAGCATAATCAGCCAGTCTAATGAACTCAGGAGGCGCATAGCTGCCCGTCATGACAAGCTCAACCTTTCCTTTGCATCCTTTTACGAGTTCAAGGAGCTGTTCTTTTTGAAGAAGGTCGAAAATAATCGTATTCAATATTTCATCGCATATCAATAGATGAGTGCCCCTTTCAATCGCCTCCAATGAATAGGCCAGGGAATTTTCGGCGTGCTCGTAATGGACGATCTCCGGGCCTCGGGACAGGATAAAGGGATGCTTTCCGGGACACAAATAATTGATGTTCGGAATATTCTCAAGGATTCCTACTTCCCCTGAGTTCCCGGACTTCATGAACTGGACAAAATCAACCTGCATCCCCGTCCCTGCCGCCCTTATGGCCAGACCAACCGCCCTGGTGGTCTTTCCGACTCCCTGTCCGTAATAAATGTGAATGAGGCCGAAGCCTTCATCTTTAATTAGTCCTGATCGTTGCTGTGTATAAAAAATATCTCCTACCCCCTTATTGATAACCTGGGAGGCTGTCGGAAAACCCCCATCTACTGCGTTATCCTCATCCCTCGTCACTGCGGCGTACTTTTATGTACGCCTCATTCCTCTGGATTTCGGATGCCTTGTATCTGGAGATTTTCCATCAGCCTCCGACATAACCGGTTCTCCGACAGGCTCCCAGTAAAAAATTGCGTTGTACCTTTTTACGATCCCTTCGTTTTTGGATTGCCGGTTATTTGGGAAGATCAGGTTGGTAGACCAGTTTTTTGTCAATATGATAGGTCCAGGGAAGGCCTTCATTGCGCCATCCGCCCAGCTTGCGCTGACCGCAGTAAGAGCTTTCTTTGTATTTTACCTTGTCACCTTCAAAACCGCCTAGCATGTTGAAGACCTTTTCCGCAGGAAAACCTGCCTTGACCGCCTCCGCACAAGATGAGCAACTCCTCTTTCCACTGCGACACATAAATATCAGAGTATCTGTTTTGGGGTTGAAGCGGGCCAGAAGGTCCTTCCCGAAATTCGAATTAGTTAATTTTCCATACTTTTTTTTATCGAATTTTCCGGACCAGAATTGCAATGGGATGTTGTAGGCCCCAACAGGATGACCAATGATTTGATATTCCGCGCGTGTCCGGCAGTCAACTATAAAGGTATGAGCAGGGTCTTTTAACACCATTTCGTGAACCTGAGAGGGCGTCAGATCTTTGCCGGCATGTTCTTTTTTTACATTATAATCGAATCCACCTGCCAGGGCTAGCCCACTAAAAACGAAAACCGATGCTATAGAAAGTATCAATATCTTTTTCGCATGTTTCATCTCTATTCTCCTATAATTGGGGTTCAGTCTTAAAAAACAGTCCAAGATTTCAAAACATCAGTTAGTCCTTCACCTCGTTATTTCATTTTTGTTTTTTGATTTATGGGAAAAACATGCTGTTTCCATGTCAAAAAATTTTTACAGAATACAAAGATGATTTGCAAGCAATTTTGCTACATATTCCGTATCTACTCAGGCGTATAGACTGAAGGTGGAAGGCTGTAAAGACTTAAGGTAGAAGGTAGAAGGTAGAAGGGAACAGATCATGCGTGATCACAAAAAATTAGGTGTTTAGACTTAAGACTGTCCACCCTCCGTAGCAAAGCTACTGCGGAGGACGGGAAGATGGAGGAAGGCTGTCAGGGAATTTCAGCCCCGCCTGCCGCCCGCCTGCCGCCCGCCTGCCGTCCTGCGGGCAGGTCCGGCGGGCAGGCTTCAGTCTTCAACCTAAATAGCTGGGTAGTTACCATATCTCTTCCTTATAATGAGGACTGGATCTGCTGGATCTCCTCCTTGACATATTTGAGCTGATCTACATCATCCTCGCCGATCTTCGCGTCAGCCTCCTTGGATTTCACTTTTTTCCTCAGCAGGTTGAGTTCATTTTCAAGATCAATAATGGTATTCAGCATTAGGGTTATCATATCGGGCATGGGTTGGACCGGCATGGGTTCCTCTATGTCAACCTCCCTGGGTTTGAGTATGAGCCTTTCTTTCCACTTAGGGATGTGGGTTATCAGGTCAAATACTTCCTGAATTTTAGTTGCCAGGGTTTCGCAGGCCGTTGGCTCACCATGGACGATAAAGACCCGGGGGTTGGACTCAAAATGGGAGATCCAATTGAGGAGATCATTCTGATCGGCATGGGCTGAAAAGCCGCCGATTGTGAAAACCTTTGCCCTTACAGCTACGTTCTCTCTGAATATCTTGACCCGTTTTGCCCCATCAACAATCTTGCGGCCTGTGGTTCCCTTGGCCTGGAATCCAACCATGATAATGCTTGCACCCCTTCGCCAGAGATTATGCTTCAGGTGGTGCTTGATACGTCCGGCCGTGCACATGCCGCTCCCTGCGATAATAATGGCGGAACCGGGTTTATCGTTGATGGCTATGGAGTCCCTGGTACTCTCTGTGAATTGAAGATTGGGCATGTTAAACGGGTCATAACCCTGGTCCACAATGGCCAGGGCCTCCTCATCGTAATATTTTTTATTTTTTCTGAAGACACGAGTTGCCTTGATAGCCAAGGGACTGTCTATGTATATGGGAATATCCGGAAGGGAGCCGTCCCGGTGAAATTCCCCTAATATATAGAGGATCTCCTGGGTCCTTTCCACGGCAAAGGCAGGGATAATGATCTTTTCACCTTCAGACACGCTATAGCGGATGGCCTCTAAGAGTTCTTGCTTGCTGTCGTCAAAGGTACGGTGCAGCCGGTTTCCGTAAGTGGATTCGACAAAAAGGTAATCCGCATCAAAAATTTCATGTGGATCCCTGACGATTAATTGGTCTTTTTTTCCCAGGTCACCTGAAAAGACGATTTTGGTGGACTCATTATTTTCTTCTATCCACAACTCCAGAATAGAAGACCCCAGGATATGCCCTGCGTTTCTGAGCCGGGCCTTGACGCCGGGTTCAACCGGGATAATCTTATCCCTTTTCACAGGAGACAGAATCTTGAGACTTGCTTCCGCATTTTCCGTGGTATAGAGGGGCAGGACTTCGGATTTTGACTGGCGTTTGTTCTTTCGCGTCTGCCATTCTGCATCCATTTCCTGGATGTGGGCGGAATCCAGGAGCATAATCCTGCATAATTCTGCGGTAGGAGGGGATGTGATGATTTTCCCTTTAAAGCCGTCCTTGACAAGTTTGGGGATCTTTCCGCTGTGGTCGATATGTGCATGTGTCAAAAAGAGGGTCTTGAGCTCCTTTGGATCGAAGCCCCAGTCCTCCCAGTTGCGCCTTTCCATCTGACTTCCACCCTGGAAAAGACCGCAATCCACAAGAACCTTTTTCCCTTTAGGGCTTTCAACAAGAAAACTCGATCCGGTTACTGACCCCGCAGCCCCAAGGCAGGTTACTCTGATCATGATTTCCTCCTTTCCTTTTTAAGGAACACTTTTGTGTTTTAAAAAAGCAATCTCGGTTTGTAGGGCCCGCCTGCCGTACGGCGGGCATTTCTGGCCCATTTTAAAGTTCCCTGCAGTCCCGCTTCCAGCGGGACAGGGAATCTCCAAATGTAAGGAATTCTGTTAATTTTTATATTCGCTCGCTAACCCCGCAGAAAGCTTCGGGGAATGCGCTCGCTGTGCATTTTCAAAGTGATGAAGTATTGCCATTTTCACTTGTTTTTTCTGTGACTACTCACGTAGTCAGGATGAAGGTGTTTAGACTGAAGACTGTCCACCCTCCGTAGTCCCGCTTGAGCGGGACGGAGGACGGGAAGGGGAAAGAAAACCGTTTTTTGAACATCGAATGATGAAATCGCTTCG
>JAFDHL010000100.1 GCA_019308785.1 Deltaproteobacteria bacterium | reverse complement strand
TCAGATAATTCTGATCTTCAGTCGGATTCATCCGAATAGTTTAGATGACTTTAGTCTTAACAGGCGTTTACGCCCATAACAATCTACCGGCTTTAGCCGGTAAGTCATTGAATTCATGTTAAAGAACAAGAAGCCCTTTGATCAGGATAAGTTCCTGGGGCTTTAAAATTGGAGGGGACGGTTCAGCCTGACGTCTAACTGGAACCATATGGGAACATAAGCACGTGTCCGCATCCAATCGGGGACAAGATAACCCTTGCGTGATAAAACGCTCAGCGGATGATATGCAAGAAATTATCCCGGATTCCCTAGCTTTGATTGGCGGTCCGTCTCGCTCCTTAATATTTTTCAATGAGCCTTTTGGCTCGCTGGCATGATTCTGCTCCTCACCCGAGCCCGGAACTAACTGGAGATGATTTCATCAACCAGACCTTTGATTGGGACGGCATGAGGGTACGATAACATTTCTAGGTCGCATAAAGATTTAATCTTCTTGCAGTCGCCTGGAACCCATGATGTTCTCATGGAATATAACATAAATCAGGGTTTCAATAGGTGGCGGAACCTCAATAAGTGTTTGGTGCAGGATCTAATTCCTGGCATCCGTTTTGAAATGAAGTTGGAATCGCAGTCAACAGCAATAGGGTTCGTTGATATGTTGTGCGAAAAAGGAAAAACAATTTTTCGTTAATGGATACCTTTACTCTTGACATCGGGAGGCCTTATAAGGGTTCGGGAAAGCTTTTTGAGGTCTATCCTGCTTAAAATATCTATATTTACCGGTCTTTTAGCATCAAAAAAAATCAATGACTTAATAAATTTCAGACAGGTTTCGGAATTCAGTTGCTCGGCAATGAATGTTGCCTCATTTTCCGAACTACAAGGAATAAAATAGCATGTGTCATCTACCATAATCGGTTTGGTATCGTGTTGCCCTATCGAACTAAAATGAATATTTTTATAAAGTCCGGAAATAGCAACCTTCCACGATGTAAAACTATAGTCACCTATACCAAAAACAGAGAAACGAGGTCGTTTCTTGTATATGATGCTTTTTCTATTATCTAAAATTGAAGAATAGCTTTCCAAATAGGCCCATGTCTTGGGAGCCTTGTCTTGTATTAGTTTTGTATTATCACCCATTTTTTTTTGAGTGACTATCACATATTTTCTTGGTACAAGTCTTTCATTACCAAGATCTGAAGACTTCAAGAGTGGATATATAAACTCGTTTTCTAATTCAACAGATTCTCCAAAACCGTTAATATATTTTTCTCCAAATTTTTCTAACTCCATTACTTTCGCGGCATCATGCTTCAGACCAGATCGCCATTTATAATAATCTATTCCATCAATCCTACGAGATTTGTTGAATTCATCTATATTCGCTATTAATTCATTAGCATAAATGCCTATGTGAGATATTTTTTTAGTGAAAGACAAGTTTTCATAGATATATGCATCTTTTGATTTTTCGATAGGGTTTATAAAAGTAACAAATAGACAAGCATCAACAGATACATCAAAATGGCGTTTAGCATCTATAATGTGAATTGAACTATCATTAACTTGGCCATCAATAGTCCAAAAATGTTTTAGCACTTTTCTTGCAGTTGCCGTTTTACATAGCATGGCCAAACATGCCTCAGATGCACGTAAACTTTCGATCAATTTAATAAGCATCCACTCCGCTATATCAAAATTTGCTTTACCCGTTTTTGCAGCAAACCCTCCAAGTCTTTGAAAATTACTTTTCTCTGGCAGATTATTGCTATTCAATAATCCAAGTGCAGAACTTGTAACCCATGGTGGGTTTCCAACAATTAGGGTTTTACCATCTAATTTTTTAAATAGTTTCGACCAATCAAAATTGAAAAAATCATTGACCGCTAAAAAAAGATTACCATTTTCAAAACCATTTGATCTCAATTCCTTGACATATTTTTCATTTATATCAAAACCATAATAATGACAGGAATCTCCCCATTTATTCATGCTTGCCTTGATGAATGTACCCAACCCGCAGGTGGGCTCAACGATAAATGAAGGATCAGGATAAATTTCTTTTACCAAGCCAACAACTTCTTCGGACAACTTTAAAGGTGTTTGGAAATCACCAAATTCTATTTTACGTTTACTTGCCATTAGTGCACTCTTATTATTCCGTCGATATTTCCAGCTTCATTTATAACCCGGCTATATTGAAGCCTCCATTGCAAGGCATTTGAAATTGTGAGATAGCCAATTTCAGGAGGATTATTTAAGACTTCCTCAGCCAATTTCCTTGCCTGAATTTCCTCAGCTGGTATCATCCGTTCTTCAAAATATGCAAGGATATCATCTAAGTTCCCTTCATTATCCAATATTTTCCTTAAACCCGATGTTGTTTGAAAATCGGCGGTACGGTGTTTCTCAATATAGATTGTATGTCGTATATCAAGACGACCTGTTCGTTTTTTATTATCGTCAGTTTTCTCATAAACAAAGACAATAAGAGAATAACCCAGGCCGAAAATTTTTTGTTTAGCGGATTTAAAAGGACATGACGATTGAGGCTGCTTGATACTTGTTACTTTCATATCCACCCCAAGCTCAGGAAAATCTATACCTTTGGCAGAAGAACCTTCCACATAATCATATCTATGCCTCAAATAAGATTGAAATTTATGCTCCAGATATGTGCCAACTGCTTTCCCGTCAGTTACTCCAAAAAGCGATGGTTCATCATGTTGTGATTCAATCTTAGAAAATTTTTTTGCTTCCTCTTTCAAGAACTCAATTGTCAGTTTTGTTTTCGTCATAGATCTGCCTTTCTAAATATTTCTGATACCGAACGCCCCCAAATTCATTTCCGCAGCAAAGCCTTATTCAGCCATTTCTTGTTCAAATTTTGGATCTAGTTTTGCACATTACTGTGCTAATTGGCTTCTTTCAATCCGCGCCAGTTTTTCTGCAACTGCCTTTCAATCCGCGCCAGTTTTTCTGCAACTGCTTCTTGAATGGCCCTGCTACGGTTTGTAAACCTTTGTGACTTGACCAAAAAATCTAAACGATGCAATAAGTTTTGATCAATTGTGATTGCAATTTTTGATTTAGCCATAATTTTACTCTAATATTACATTCTATCATACCGAAGATAATCGCAAGTTAGATTGCGTTTTCGCAGTATAAATCTCAATATCATCCACTTTAAGGGTTTTTATTGATTTGTATTAATCTTAAGATAAGGAGGGCAAAATGGTCAAGCAAAACTGAGGGAAGGCTGTACTCAGCCATATAGATAAGGGGTCGGTGAATGCGTGTTGTGAAGTGGCTTTCGATGAATGTTCAGCTCAAGGCAAGCACCTGTCTTAGACCACTATCAAGGGCATCCATATCCTCTTTTGAAAGGGATTCGGCCCATTTGACCAGCCGGGCCTTGTCAACGGCACGTACCTGGTCGCAGACCGCCACGGCCTGTTTTCCGAGACAATTGATTTGAACAGTTAAGGGTGGATTGGGTTTTGCGGCAGTTGAAAGCGGTATCACGATAACAGTTCGTCTGGCCTGGTTGATAGGGGTGGCCCCAACCAGGACACATGGTCTCATTTTTCTGATTTCAGATCCTTTTGTGGGATCTAAATTCACCCAGTAGACGTCACCACGGTTCAGGTTCAATGCCATCTCCCACTGTTACGTCCCAATCAGACATTTCCCGGTTGAGTGATTCATCCGCTTCAACTTCAAGGGCGCAGTTATAAAGGTTTTTCTCCCGTTTTTTTACCTCTTTTTCAAGTATTTTCGCTATGATCTTGCTTCGCTGCCTGGGGGGAATGACCACGCGCATACGGGCTGTCAGATCATCGGGTAATGATATAAGTATCTTTTGCATCAATAACCTCCGGGATCCTTTAAAAAACCGCGTTTCCGGCAAAACAGGGGTTTTTCAGGGGGCTCAACCCCCCCTTAAGAGGGTTGCATATAATATATACTATATACTATATCTATTTGAGTCAAGGGATTTTCACATGGGAGATATCATAGCTGCTGATGACCGGTTTGACTGGAAGGGAAAATTGGGATAAAGAAACGATTCTGGGTACTGGATGCTGGATGCTTGATACTGGATACAAGAGGATAGAAAATAGATGAAAGATTGCTTCGCGGAGTTTATCCCCGCCTTAAGGGGCGGGGGCTCGCAATGACAGGATTGAACGTGATTTCCGGAAACACTTGCGAAATTCGGGTTTAATGCTCACAGTTGCAGGTCTTCAGTTATGAAGACTAATAAAAAGGGGATGATTTATGGATTTGCACGGTCATAAGGCACTTATTACGGGAGCAGGGCAGGGGATTGGACGGGCCTGCGCAGAGGTTTTTGCCTCGCGGGGCGCGGGTCTGGTTCTACTGGATAAGAATGCTGAGACGCTTGATCAAGTGGTTGAAAAGGTAGCGAAAATGGGGGGCGAGGTCACAGCCCTCACCCTGGATTTGACTGATCTGGACAGACTTGGATCAGAGGTGGAAAAGATCCGCAGCGCCGGAGTGATAGATATCCTGGTGAATAATGCCGGATTTGACCGGCCTGGCACGACGGCCAAAATAGACAGGGAAGGATTTGAGGCAGTTTTGGGAATCCATTTGACAGTGCCTTTATTTCTTATACAGTTACTCCTTCCTTCCATGAGATCCTCAGGTTGGGGCAGGATTATCAATGTTAGTTCCATTTACGGGATCATCGGAGGAAAAGGAGAAGTAGCCTATTCAACAGCCAAGGCAGGGGTTATTGGGTTAACCAAATCAGTGGCAAGGGAATGCGGTCAGGACGGAATAACCGTAAATGCTGTTTTACCGGGATTGATCCGAACTCCCACAATAGAAAACTTTATGGCACAACGATTCAAAGATGAGATCATAGCGGACACGCCATTGGGTCGAATCGCTGAACCAGAGGAGGTGGCAAAGGTGATTGCGTTTCTGGCGTCAGACGATGCATCATATATAACAGGTGCTGCCGTGCCTGTTTCAGGTGGTTGGGGGATGTGATTGAGGCGCAAGGCATCAGGCGCAAGGCGCAAGGGAAAACCACTTTCTTAGGACTCGCGTTAAGCGGTTCACAGTGCTGTGAACCTGGATATGACGCAAGAGTTCAGCTATTTTTTTGACAGGATTAACCCTCCAGGCGGGATCTTTTCTACGACTTATCTATGTCCCGCCTCCGGGCGGGACTCCGCATTCCCCTCAACTAGCCCGCGGGCAATCTCGGGGCTGCGGTTTCCCCCGCTGATAAGTCGTGAAAACGACGGCGGCCTCCCGCCAGTCACTCAGAAAAGGCCTCAAGGCCACGCTTGATATAGCCGGCCTGAGGCGGACAAGCACCTTAGAATTTGTGATGCGATTTTTGAAAAGAGATCCCCATGCCCTTCATTTTGACAAGATCGGTCACAATTTTGGCACCAGACTTAAGAATCAATGCACGGGAATCGGATGAATTCATATCACATGCGAACAGTTATGAACGATACCGATAGCTTAAATATGAATTCAGGACGGATGCGCATTTTCAGGTGGCTGTTCACTCCTGTCTTGGCCCCGCTCTTGGAGAATCGTAGGATTGTACTCATTCTGGTGGGCGCGGCAGTAATCCAGGTATGGCTGACCGCCTTGGGACTGCCTGGCTGGAGGTGCCCTATCATGGCTGACCGCCTTGGGACTGCCTGGCTGGAGGTGCCCTATCAAGGAATTGCTGGGCATACCATGCCCGGGCTGCGGTTTGAGCAGGGCGATGGCATTGTTGATCCGGGGGGAGTGGCAGTCTGCCATGTTGACGCATGCTTTCGCACCTGTCTTTTTGGCTGGATTTGTCCTGATGGCGGTTGTCAGTCTGATTCCTGATCATCTTCGCCGGGCGGTAGTTTCCCGGATTGCGGTTTTAGAACGAGTCACAGGATTTGTTGGATTTGTGTTGATAGGCATGATAGTATACTGGCTGATCCGGCTACCAGTGTGGTTGTAATGTGGACATGGCACTTCCGGATTGGCAAAGGGTCTGAAAAGGCATAACGCGTTTCAGTCCCATAGCCTGTTGCAGTGCAGGTGCGTGAATGGTATAATAAAAAGATATGAACTGCAGGGAGTTCCAATTATCAATTAAAAGGAGGAGACCATGGCTATCCTTATTGTTACGGGAGCGATAGTTTTTCTTTGTTTACTCGCTAATCTGGTTTTTTATATCATCGTGCTTATTAAACTTTTTAAGAAAGAGGGCCCTATCCTGGGAATTGTGGGGATCTTATGTGGATTCTTTACCTTTATATGGGGCTGGATCAAGCACAAGCAACTTGAACTCACCAAGATCATGCTGATCTGGACTATCACCATTATCGTCCCGCCTGTCCTGGCAATCGGAATACCCTTTATTGCTCCGGGGGTGAATATAAAACATCAGTTTTCGCTAAAATCTGTCCCGGGCATTACTCAAAAGCCCGCTGAGCAAGTACGCGTAAAAAAAGCTGTGCCCAGACAAAAGATCTCTAAAATCAAGAGATTGCCTGCAAAGGCGACTGCTCCCAAGAAGGCGGTGGACTATGACGCTGAGATAAAGAAGGTTGATGATCTGATTAAGAAGGACAGTGAAAATATAGGTGCATTTTATAACCGAGGGTGGATGTATGCATCAAAAGGCGATGTCCAGAAGGCCATAGCAGACTATTCCCAGGTTATCGAAATAGACGAAGAGTTTGGGGACGCTTATTATAATAGGGGCCTTTTGTACGCAAAGATGAAGAGGGACGAGCAGGCTGTCAGAGATTTCAGCAAGGCCATTGAGTTTGATTCCAGAGCCTTTGATGCCTATTGTAACAGGGGGAATGTTCACTTTAAAATGGGTAAAGGTGATCTTGCCATCAAGGATTATACCGAAGCCCTGAAAATAAAACCCAATGATGGCGAGTTGTACCACAACAGGAGCATTGTTTATCTGTCAATAGGAAAGAAGTCGGAAGCCGCAGCCGATTCAAAAAAGGCCGCCCAGTTGAGGAAAAAGGAAAAGGTGAAACCCTTGAAGGGTGAAGAGAAAAAGGCGGTTATAAGCGAGGCATCCTTAAAACCCTCATCAATCGCATGGAGAAAAGATCTCAAAGGCGTGAAGATACCGGATGTTTCTGCAAGGGGAATGATTCACGGCGAAGTATTTTTCGTTGAATCCTCCAAAATTGAAAACGGGATTCTGACTATTCGCGATGGAAAAGATTTTTTCCCGGACCATGCGGTGACGATTTTTCTGTTTTTAAAGGGTGAGTCGCCGGAGGGAAAGTCCTATAATATTGCCAGAACGAGTAGTTTCGGGTCACCGCATATCCATATGAAATGGCGACCGAAAAACAGCAAGACTCCCAAATCAAGGGTGTTCATGAAAGGCTATTCCATGCGCCTTGAATTTGGAAAAACGCAGGATGGCAAGCTGCCTGGTAAGATATATCTGTGTATGCCGGATGAAATGAAAAGTTACCTGGCAGGAAGCTTTACCGCTATAGCGAAAAAGGAAAAGAAGACAAAAAGGCCAACGTCAAAAGAATAAGGTCTCGCCGCAAGGATTAGTTATACAGGATAATTCACATAACCTAAGGGAGCCCTTGTGTGGCTTTTTGAATCTTTCTTTTCAGGGCAGAATCGTTGCCGGAGAGTTCATCTGCCTTCTTAAAATGAAATATGGCTTTTTTGGATTGACCCAGTCTCTTAAAGTAGATGCCAAAATAATAATGGGCTGGGGCCAACAGGTTACGCCTTCCGTATGAAATGCCTAAGTGGTAATAAACCTCATTTTTAACAGGTTTGAAAGAGGCCAGCTTCTCAAAAAGCCGGGCAGCCTTTCCATACTGTTCGAGATGTTCATAAGCCAATCCCAGGAGAAACAGGGTTGATCTGTCTTCTTCATCCAGTTTCAGGGCCTTTTCAAAAATAGATATGGCCTTCCTGTACTCTCCTTTCATCTGGTAGACCTCTCCAAGGCTATTCAATATCGGGATGAAGTCGGGATTTATCTCCTGGGCCTTTTTCAGATGACGGATTGCCGGTACATACTCCGATCTTTCCGCATAGACGATCCCCAGTCCGAAGTGGGGTAAAGATGAGTCGGGATTTTTTTCCAGGTCAAGATTAAACAGCCTTTCTGCATCATGTGTGTCGAGGCTCTTGGCAGTGACAATGGTCTTGAAAAAAGGGAAAAGCACCCTGAACCGGGCCGCTTCTTTCTTTGGAGGATCGGGTGTGTAATTGGTCAACATGCTGTCAAGGTTCGCCATTCTTTCCGGACCGGTGGGATGTGTCAGAAGGTAAGCGGGAACCTTGTCTGTTCCCAGCCAGCTTTCCTTTTGAATCTTGTTGAGCATCACGATCATTCCGTTCGGATCAAAACCTCCTGCCTTCATGTATGTGAAGCCTAATTGATCTGCCTGCCGTTCGTCTTTTCTGCTATAGTGTAACTGGGTCTGGATGCCGGCTGCCATGGATCCGGCCATCAGGCCTCCGCCGGCTTTGCCACCAATTAATACGGCAGCAAGGACGCCGGCCAGGGTGGCGAGGCCTATTTTTCTGTTCAATTCAAGCCTCTCGGCCAGATGCCTGGCGGAGACGTGGGCGATTTCGTGACACATAATAGCGGCCAGTTCATCGATAGTATCCATGCTCTCTATTAGGCCGGAAAAGAAAAAGATATGCCCTCCAGGACCTGCAAAGGCATTCAGGGAGTTCTCCTTGGCGATGTAAAAATTAAAGGGGAAATACTTTGGTTCTAAAGGCGTGATGAGGTAATGGCCCAGATCATTGATAAACTGATTTGCGAAATCATTATCCACAAATTCAAAGTGTTCCCTGACATAGGCCATAAATTTCTGGCCCATAATTTTTTCATCCTCAATTGATAAGGCAAAGGCATTGGGAGTCGAAAAGGAAAAGGGCGAAAAGAATATGCATATCACAATTATCAGGATGATCGGATTTGTATGGAAATGATTTTTCACGCTCAAAATTCAACCTCCCACCAAGTCGCCATCTTCCAGATCGACCCGTGGCGCTTCAATCCACAGGCCTTCAAGGTCATAAAAGTCCCTAAAAGGCTGGTAAAACAGGTGGATGACTACATCCCCATAATCCAATAGAACCCAGTGCCATTCCTGTTGCCCCTCTATGCCGTAAGGCCTAAAGCCCTCTTCACGCATTCGTTTTTGCAGATGACGTGTAATGGCCTGAACCTGCCTGCTGGAACTCCCGCTTGCAATGAGAAAGTAATCGGTAATTGAGGTAAGTTTCTCTACTTGAAATAAGAGCGGATCAATGGCCTTTCGCTCCTTTATTATTCTGAGACACAGCTTTGCCTTATCAAGAGGTCGCATGGCTGCTGTATAATCCTTTTTCCATGATATAAATTCTGACTGGATCTGGGACCAGGAAACGGATGGATTTGCTGTTTCTAATCAATTCTCTTATGTGCGTGGAGGATATATCCATGCGGGTCGCCACCATGAAAGTCAGGGTCTTACCGGAACGTGTCATAAAGACATCAGGCCTTTTTGTTTGCCTGATATCCAAACCAATGTTTGTAAGAAGGGGCTCTATTTTGTCAGGTTGAAAACCTGGACGTTGAATGATGACGAAATGAGAGTAGTCAAATAGGTGCTGGTACTCCTTCCACGTCATTATTTCACGAAAGGCATCCATACCCAATATGAAAAACAATTCAGGGTCCGGACTGAAGGTATTATGGATTTCCTTCAGTGTTTCGATGGAATATGAAAGTCCCGGCCTTTTTCCTTCAAGATCCAGAACCTCCAGAAAGGACGAGCCTCCCAGCGCCAGTCGGGCCATGGTCAGTCGATGCTGAAACGAGGTGACAGGCTCTATTGTTTTATGAGGGGGTGAGGCAGATGGAACTAAATACACCTTTTCCAGGTTAAGTTCCTGCCCTATCTCCACTGCCGTGCGCAGGTGGCCCATATGAATCGGATCAAAAGTACCGCCTAAGATGCCTAACCTATGCAAAAAACCCCCCTCATAGTTAATTGAGTCTATCTTTCCATTCACCAGGTTTAAAACAAATGACTTTCGGTCGTAAAAGAAGTTTACCTGCTTTAGGAGGTAGTGGTTTATTGAATTTTTTGAGCCCCACTTTTGTAACTACTAAGGTTATTTAGGCTGAAGACTGTTAGTAAACGGCAGAACGTGGTACACATGGGGCTCCTATTATTGTATCACTGTAACTGATTTATCCCTGCAAAGAACTATTTCGGTTCTCTTTCCCCTTCCCGTCCTCCGCAGTAGCTTTGCTACGGAGGGTGGACAGTCTTCAGTCTAAACACCTTCAGCCTGACTACGTGAGTAGTCACCCACTTTTTTACTATTCCGCATTCCGCATTCCAAATTCCAAAATCAAATTCTGACCTGTCCCTCTCCATAGACAATAAACTTTGTGGTTGTCAACTCCTCCAGACCCATGGGGCCGAAGGCATGAAGCTTGGAGGTATTGATCCCGATTTCGGCACCAAGCCCCAACTGGTTCCCGTCATTAAACCGTGTGGAGGCATTGACCAGGACTACTGAAGAATCGACTTCGGCAAGAAAGCGCTGGGAGCGCTTGTAATCGTTTGTGATGATGGCCTCCGTATGATTGGAGCTGTATTTTTCAATGTGATCAAGGGCTTCTCTCATGTCAGAGATAATCTTAACCGCAATAATCAGGTCAAGAAATTCAGCACCCCAGTCTTCCTGAATGGCCGATCTTGCCCCCGGAACAAGCTTGACTGTTCCGGGACATCCTCTGATCTCCACGCCGGCATCACGGAAACGTTCTGACATGTCAGGGAGAAAAGCATCAGCAATACTCTTATGCACGAGCAAGGTCTCCATGGCATTGCAGACCCCCGGCCTTTGCACCTTGGCATTAAGACACACATCTTTGGCCATTTCAAGATCAGCGAACTCATCAACGTAAATGTGACAGACACCTTTGTAGTGTTTCAATACCGGGACCTTTGAGTGACTTGTCACAAAGCGAATCAATCCCTCCCCACCCCTGGGGATAATGATGTCCAGAAAATCCTCAAGACCGATAAGGATGCTTACTGCCTCCCTGTCGGTGGACGGAATTACCTGGATCGCCTTTGGGGGGAGGCCGCTTTCCTTGAGGGCTCCCTCCAATAGATCCGCGAGGATCAGGTTGGAGGATATGGCCTCGGATCCTCCCTTGAGTATTACAGCATTGCCCGATTTCAGGCACAGGCTGGCTGCATCAACCGTCACATTGGGACGCGATTCATAGATAAATCCTATAACGCCGAGGGGGATTCGAACTCTTTTAACCAGCAGTCCATTAGGCCTTTTCCACGTGCCGGTGATCTGACCAACCGGGTCTGGTAAGACGGCCACTTCCTCAAGGCCGTCCGCCATTCCCTTAATAACGGTTTCATCTAAAGTCAAACGATCAATCATGGCGGGAGAAAGTCCTGCCTTTTTTGACTTAGACAGGTCCTTTTTATTCTCTTTGATTATATCCGCCTGCCTTTCCATGAGCCTTGTTGCCATTAGCCTGAGTGCGGCGTCCTTTGGTGCCCTTTCCAGTCTTCTCAAATGTCTGGAGGCTTCTTTGGCGTGTTTGGCCATATCCTCGATCATACTCGCAAGTGGCATATATCGCCTCCTTGATCCATTTGATTGGCCAATACAAGGTTGTCCCTGTGAATTACTTCGTCGTCATGTTTGAAACCCAATATTGATTCAATATCAACGGATTTTACACCCATGATTTTTTTGATGTCGGTCGAATGGTAGTTGACCATACCTACGGCAATCTCCTTTCCGGTTTCGCTGATTAACAGGACAGAATTGCCAAGTCTGAATCTGCCTTTCACCTCCTTAATGCCAGAGGGAAGAAGGCTTTTGCCGTGTTTTACCAGGGCCTTTTCCGCACCCCGGTCAATGACGATCTCTCCTTTGGGAGATTTGGTAAACGCGATCCAGTGTTTTCGAGTACAAAGGGCTGCATCCTTGGGCAGGATGAGGGTCCCTTCTTGATGCCCCATAAATATTTTCTTCAAAATGCCAGGCTTCAGTCCGTTAGCGATGATGGTTGGGACGCCGCCAAGGGCAACTTTTTGGGCCGCTTTGATCTTGCTTGCCATGCCACCTGTTCCCAGGAAGCCGGGGATCGAACTGGCAAATCTTGACACTTTCCGATCTATTTTTTTAACGGTCTTTATCAGCTTGGCCTCCTTATAGATGCGCGGGTCCATATCAAAGAGCCCATCGATATCGGTCAGATTGACCAAGAGTTGGGATTCGGTAAGATTGGTTACCATGGCACTGAGGTTGTCGTTATCGCCGAATTTAATTTCGTCCACAACTACAGTATCGTTTTCATTGATGATAGGAATTATTTTCCAGGAGAGTAATGTGAACAGAGTGTTGCGTGCGTTTAGATAGCGTCGTCTATGGGTGAGATCGTCACGAGTGAGCAGAACCTGGGCAACTTTATGCCCGTGACGGTCGAAGGCCTCCTCATAGGCCATTATCAGACTGCTCTGGCCAACGGCCGCCATGGCCTGCTGCTGAGATACGGACTGGGGTCTTTTTAATATGCCGATCTTTTTAAGGCCGCAGGCTATAGCGCCGGATGAAACGATAATGACTTCGATTTTTTTCTCTTTTATTGAGCATATGTCCGCGGTAAGATCGTCTATAACGGCCATATTAAGGCCGTTTTCCGCGGTCAGAACACCACTCCCGACCTTGACAACAACCCTTTTGACCGATTTTAGCAGGTCTTTTCTCGAAACTTTTTCCATTTTTCCAATATAATTCTTTTCAACTCCTCAATACCATCTCCGGTCAAGGCTGAAATGGGCAAGCATTCCAGGCCGATCTCCTTTAGGGCTTTCCTTAAACTTGCCAGATCCCTGTGTTCGGTGCCATAAAGATCCATCTTATTGATCAGAACCATTTGAGGCTTTTCTACCAATGCGGGGTTATAGGCCGCCATTTCCCGCCTTAGCATATGGAAATCTCCAAGGATGTCCTCATCAGGTTGATAGGTGATGTCCAAAAGATGTAATAGGAGTTCTGTACGTTCAATATGTTTCAGGAAGCGATGACCCAGGCCGCGGCCCTGGCTGGCTCCTTCAATTAATCCCGGTATGTCTGCTATGACCAGGGACATCTCATCGTCACAGATCAAGACACCCAAATTGGGAAAGATTGTCGTGAAGGGGTAGCTCGCTATCTTGGGACGGGCAGTGCTGAGGCGGGCAAGGAGGGTAGATTTACCGGCATTTGGTAATCCGATCAATCCGATGTCGGCCAGAAACTTGAGTGATAACTTTAATCTTTTTTCCCGCCCTGGGAGTCCGGGTTGGGCAAACCTTGGAGCCCGGTTCGTCGAAGTTGCAAAATGCTGGTTTCCTTTTCCACCCTTTCCACCGTAGATGAGAAGGGCTTCCTGGTTATCATGGATCAAATCGGCAAGTAGCTCGCCTGTATCAAGATCTTCAATAATGGTTCCCAAAGGGACCTCAAAGAGGAGATCTGTTCCATTTTTTCCGGATTGATTTTTGCTCCTTCCGGGTTCACCATTCCGGGCTTTGAAATACTTGCTGGAAGCATATTTTGTTAGTGTGAATAGCCTGTCTGTAGCCCTTACAATAATGCTTCCGCCGTTTCCACCGTCGCCACCATCCGGCCCGCCCCTAGGTATGAATTTTTCCCTTCTGAAACTGACACAGCCTCTTCCACCATCTCCTGATCTGGCCCAAATGACCACTTCATCCAAAAAACCCATTTGATATCTCAAGAGAGGGGAAACCATTCCCCGCTATTGCACGGCGTAAACACTGACCCTTTTTCGGTTCTTACCAAAACGCTCGAATGTGACAATTCCATCAATCTTGGAAAAAACGGTGTAATCTCTTCCCAGACCGACATTTGTACCGGGATGTATTTTGGTTCCTTTCTGCCGGATAAGTATGTTTCCCGCACGGACTTTCTGGCCTGAAAACCGTTTTACACCATATCTTTGACCAGCACTGTCTCTACCGTTTTTAGAACTTCCGCCTGCTTTTTTGTGTGCCATGGCGCTTACCTCTTACTTACCTCTTATTTGTACCCTTAGGCTCGGGCTTCGATATTTTCAATCCTGACAAGCGTGAAATCCTGCCTGTGGCCCTGTTTCCTGCGATAGCCTTTTCTCCGTTTGTATTTGAATACCACGATTTTTTTGTTTTTCCCTTGATTGGTGATTTGCCCGACAACCTTTGAATTTTCAAGATACGGTTTGCCTATTTGGACTTTTTCGCCGTCAGAGGTAAAGAGGACATGCTCAAATGTGATACTGTCCCCGACCTTTCCGTCCAGTTTTTCAAATTTGACTTCATCACCCTGGGTGACCGTGTACTGTTTCCCGCCGGTTTTAATGACCGCATACATTATTATGTACTCCTTTAAAAGAATTAACGTAAAAATTTAAGTTAATTAACTGATTAAGTCAAGATAAAAAAGGGTGTTACATGAACAAGAAAAGGTATTGAGATGCCTACAAACGAGAAATACGTATGGAGCGACGTCGTTCCAGGGGAAATTGCAAAACAAATGTAGTACCTTCCTCGGGTTTTGATGATACCTCAATTTGGCCGCCATGGCTTTCCATAATCCTCTTAACCACGGGAAGGTCTATTCCCGCCCTGTCAGCTTTGGTGCTGAAGAACGGATTAAAGATAAATGGAAGATTTTCAGGTGAGATACCAGAGCCGGCGTCTATCAAATATAACCTGTACTGATTGTCTTTTTTCTCGCTTTTAATCAGGGCACTTCCACCATCAGGAAGGGCATCTAACGCATTTTCGATCAACATCGATAAGGCCGAGATGACAAGGTCCTTGTCAACAAACAGTTTTGTTTCGTCAATGTTGGTTGTTAAATCAATATGTTGCTCTTCAATATGTTTTTGGTAAGGCTGTATAGCTTTTTCGATCAGTTCCTTGATAGATGCTTCCGAAAAGCAGGGTTTAGGAACGCGGGCAAACAATTCGACCTTCTTTACCAACCCTTCAATTTTTTTAAGATTGTCAATGATGTAATCATAATATTTCTGTTGATCACCGGTAGTCTTGCGTGACCTAAAAAGCCTGTTTGCGAATCCCCCGATGCTCATCAATGGATTCCTGAGTTCATGGGCTATTCCATTGGCAATTTTTATTAAATCTTCATAATGGGTACCTTTAAAGGCTTTTTCCAGTTGTTTCTGTTTGTCAATGTCTTGAATTGAAATAACAATTACGCTTTTCTCATGGCTTAAATCTAAGTGGGAACAAAATGCCACAAAGGCAAGAAAGCGAGTTTCATTCTTCCTTATAAGCATTATCTCACCTTCAAAAGGCTTGTCCTCTCGTGCCATGTGAAGTAAATTCGAATAAAGATAGGTCAGATCCTCCGGAGTAAAAATGACTGATAAGTTCTTGCCTAAAAGCTCATCAGGCGTAAACCCCAACACCTTGCTGACAGCCTTACAGGCAAAGACTATTTTTCCTTCAAGGTCCGTCAGGATAATGACTTGCTGGATACATGATAACAGTTTTTCCAGTAAACCTTGGGAATCAGAACATACTTGCATCAGATCCGTAGTTTGGTTTCTCATTTTGTTGCCTCTTTGAAAACCGCATCCCATGAGACTTTGTCGTAATGTCATTGCGAGGAGGCACGCCAGGGCGTGACGACGAAGCAATCTCGTAAGGCGTCTAAATTAAGGGGATTGCCGTTAACATGGGGGAATCACTTAACTTATTGATTTTATTATGTCGGGGTAGCAATATAACGAAAATAGGCAAAAAAAATAATTTGTGTCACATTTTGTCACATTTGGGGGGATATGCAGTTATTTCATGATGTAAAATAAAAAACGCAAAAACACACTTTTTCCTAACTTTTTGCTTGACAGTGCCGATATACAACTTATAAAAGGTGATGTGAGGTCACTTTTTTAGAGAAATCAAGGTGGCTAAGAAAAAAAATACGTATTCTTTCAAAAGGACGCCCACTTATCCTCTCAAAGAGATAAAAAAACTTATTAAGACAAATAACATAATCCCAGCAAGCACAAAAGTAATACAAGATGCGAATAACATGTGTTTTACTATGCATGAAGCATATGAGGAGATATTGAAACTTGAACGGAAGGATTTTTATAAGTCCGGCACTCAGCCTAACAACCAGCGTGTTTGGCAAGATACTTATAAGAAGGAAGTCAAGGGTTGTCGCATATACATAAAATTCAAGGTGTCAAAAGGCAAGTTCTTATTAACATCATTTAAACAAGATGAGAGTTAGCGAGGTACGCATTATGTATGAGCTAAAAAATGGCACCCTTTGCCCATTATGTGAGAGGGGCAAACTGTTAGAAGAAAAAAAGGATCTTGTATTCAGCTATAAAGAGAGTAAAAAGTGTTTCGAGAATGAGAGAGCTTTTGTATGTGATGTATGCGGATACGAAGGACTTTCCCCAGAGGCTAACAAAAGAATCGAGAAAGAACTAACAGATTTTCGACGTAGTGTTGATGGTTTGCTTTCTTGTGCTGAGTTAAAATCAATCAGGGAAGAATTAGGGCTCAATATGAAAGAGATGGCGAAACTTCTTTCTGTGAATGAAAAAACCATTGGAAGATATGAGAATGGCAAGGTTACTCAAAGTAAGCATATGGATAAGCTTTATAGGGTGCTAAGAGCTTTTCCTTCAGCCGTCAGTGCCTTGGAGCCAGGTATCATAATTTCGAATTATAAATACGAGAGCGGAGTGATGACAAGGGAAAAGAGCAGTTACAATCCTAAGCTCAAAAATGGATATCACTTTGCTGACGACTATTCTTTTGAATCGGAGGTTAATGTAATTGTCGCGGGTTATTAAATTCAGGTTAGAAAACAGTAGAATCCGATCTCTTAATTTTAGAATAAAGGATAAGGTAACTGGTGACGAAATTACTGTTCCAATAGATATCTCTTTAAATCACAAGTATGACTACAAAAAGAAACGCTTAGACCTTCTGATTTCTGCTTCCATAGGTGAAGGTGAATTCCCTTTCTTATTAGAAATCGAATATGAAGGCCGGTTCGTATTAAATAAGAGAGCATCAAAAAAAGATGTTGAGCCAATAGCAAAAATAAATTGTCCTGCGATCCTATTCCCTTTCTTGAGAGAGTGTGTGGCCGATATAACTCGCCGTGCTGGATTTAATCCCTTAATTCTGCCACCGATAAATTTTGTTGAATTAGCGAAACAAAAAGAGTTAAAAGGCAAGAATAAGTAAGGTGAAGATGTACGAATTCCGTCAATACAGCCATCGCAAAACAATTGTGCAGTTCCTTTGATTTTTTGGTGGCCCCATCCAGGAGGAACGGAACCTACTCTTTTAATAGGGTCCCATCCCCCCACATGATCTGTTATCCCCGCGTTCATTGATAGAGTTTTTTCACATTTTTTGGTAATATCCTAATTTGGGGTTAGGATTTAAAAAAGAAAAAAAAGGACAAAGCCGAGGCTGGTGAAATGAATAAAGAAGAAATTTTTCAAAGCGGGAAATGGATTCGCTGGCTTGGGGCATTATCAGCAGGTGTTATGTTGGTAATTATCGTCTTCAATATGGATGACTACACGAGGAGCAAGGACATCCCCCTTTACCTCTTATTTGTAATATTGCCTGCCTTCGCGACTATCTTCCTGTCCTCGTTTGGTCGTTTTTGGGGGGGCTTTGGTATTAGCCTGTGGTTGCTTTTTTTGGGAATTATGTTTTTAATTGACGGATCTTCCTCACCTTTTACGATACTTTGGATTCTTTCTGCAATAACAGTCTGCACGACCCCGTTTTTCAATCAAATGTATGATGAAAAACGTAAAGAGCAATTAAATGAGGATGTTGGTGAAGGTGAACAACAAAAAGTATCAGTACTGAAAGGAGAATAAGATGAGAAAAAATTTATTAATTGTCTTTATTTGTGGTCTATTGCTGCTAAGCTCTACTGTTGCATATAGCAAGAAAGGCGTATATGTAAGTGGCAACTTAGGAATGGCGCTGCCGGGCAATTCCGATGTAACTGATTCAGAATTACCAGGGATAACCTTAGAGGTTAGGTCAGATGCGGGGTTGGCGTGCGCGGGGGCCATAGGATATAATTTCGGCAATATCAGGTTTGAGGGTGAAGTTTCATACCAGAAAAATGACCTGGACGAAGCAAAGGTAAATGTTTTACCCGGCTTAGACATCCCCTTGACCGGCGATACATCAAGTCTCATCTTCCTGCTGAACGGCTATTATGATTTTACAAACGAGAGCCCGTTTTCTTTTTTCATCACCGCCGGGGCGGGGACTGCCAAGGTTGAATTAAATGATTTCAATGTGCAGGGGTTCGCATTATTAGGTGTCCCAAATTATAGCAATGATGATACTGTCTTTGCATATCAGGCGGGGGCGGGTGTTGGGTATGCCATAAATGAAACAGTTACCTTCGATGTCAAATATAGGTATTTGGGAACTTCAGACCCGGATTTTGATACCACGACAATAGAATATTCAAGCCACAATATTTATGCGGGTGTAAGGATTACCTGATGAGTGCCACAACATCGATAACACTTTCTTGTGCCATGACATCGATAACAGTCATCTGTTTTATGAGAATACTTAGGGTTTCAACGTAATTTATAATCAAACTCATCAACC
>JAFDHL010000382.1 GCA_019308785.1 Deltaproteobacteria bacterium | reverse complement strand
GCGAGCAATAGGCATAGGCCATCCCTTCCCCGAGACAGCAAGGGCCATCGGGCAGTTTTCGAGAGCGCTTAAGGATTCCAATATTTCGTTGGTCCATGTAACCGGGGTCCTTAACACCTGAAAGCTAATGTTTGACACGATTGACGGGCTCCAAATAACAGGTTCTGTGGCCCAGACCTCAACGGTTTTTTTCGCCCTGGTGATGCCCGTATAAATAAGTTCTCTTGTCAGGACAGGGGTATCCCTGTCAGGCAGGAGGAGCAGGGCATTATCAAACTCCGATCCCTGACTTTTGTGAACGGTCATGGCATATGCGGTTTCATGTTCTGGCAGTCTGAAGGGCAGGAATTTCCGTAATGCTCCGTCTGTTGACAGGAAAAGGGCACGAAGCTCCTCATTTGACCCAGGATCGGGCAGGATAATACCGATATCACCGTTGAAAAGCCCCAGTTCATAATCATTCTGTGTAATCAACACCGGCCTGCCCTTGTACCAGGTCCTTTCCGGGTTTATCAGTTTTTCATCTCGGAGGATCTGTTCCACCAGGCCATTGACGGCGGAAACTCCATATGGCCCTTTTCTGAGGGCGAACTGTTCAAACAGATGAAAGACTTCAAAAGGATCTGTGGCCGTCAGGTACGGCTTATAACCCTTCAAAACACTATCTCTTAGCTGAGAATACAATTTGTCGGCCGTGGGCAGGGTTTTCCATGCGATGTCATGGTATGTGTTTTCTTTCATTTGGCTCAACGCAAGATCACCGTCGCCCTTATTAACCGTACGGCTCACTTTCCCTATGCCGCTTTCGGTTCCAAAACGATAGTTTTTCTGGAGTTGAACCACACAATCCTGAAGCGCCGATCCGTTGCTGTCCGGTGAAATATCGATTTGCTCCCCTGTGATTTTACTAAGGCTCTTGCTGAAAGTCTTGGAAAAGCTGTTGATACGGCCAGTATTGCAGATATCCCCGAGCACGGCTCCTGCCTCAACCGAAGCCAATTGATCCCGGTCTCCGAGTAGGATAAGCCGGGCATCGGAAGGAATTGCACACACAAGTTTTGACATGAGGGCAAGATCCACCATTGAGGCTTCATCAATAACCACCAGTTGAAACGGGAGCGGGTTTTTTGGATTATGACGGAAATAAGGTGATCCTTGAATTGTGCCTAATAACCGGTGAATGGTTGATGCCTCAGGAACAATAGCTGCTTTGACCTGATTATTTACGGAAAGGTCTTCTTTGGCGTTTTTTATGGCTTCCTGAAGTCGGGCAGCAGCCTTACCGGTTGGTGCGGCGAGGGCTACCCGCATTTTATCATGGTTATTCGTTTGCTCCAGGATCAATGCGAGGATTTTTGCAATGACAGTGCTTTTTCCTGTTCCAGGCCCGCCGGAAATCACACAGAATTTTTTCATGACGCATACAAAGGCAGCTACTTTCTGCCAGTCAGTTTCGCCGGTTATGTCTCCCGGAAAGAGTCTTGAAAGCCCGTCACTTAACAATGGAACATCTATCTTTTCAATTTCAGAAGCCGCACTTGCCCTGAGGGCATTAGCCAATGTTCTTTCATAGTCCCAGTAACGGTAGAGGTAGAGGCGTGTCCGATCATCAAAGATGAGCGGTCTGTAATCACCCGGCCTTCCAACGACACTGCTGGAAGAAACAAGTATCTCTCGCCATTCGGCCAAGGAAGGCCAGCGGAATGTTTCTGTGCCCGGTTCATCGGGTATCAGCGGCTTTTCATCCAGAGAGGAAAGATCCAGGCAGACATGACCTTCTGAAGTGGCACGGCTTACAAGTGCAGAGGCAAGAAAAAGCCCTGGTGACTCCTGTCCCGAAATCCTTGTAATTAACCTGGCAAAATGGATATCAAGCTCCGAAAGGAGACTGTGATCTAAAAGAAATTGTATGTCTTTTTGGTACATTTTTTTGGGTTCATCCTGTTAATGAGTACGCCTCAAGACAACACATGATTGCTTCAACCTTCCCTTCTGCCAACTTTATATCTGAACAGTTTCGCGGTACTCATTAACCGGATGATCCTTTTTTGTAACTCAAAAAATTCGGGCATTATTTACTGGATTCCCGCTTTCGCGGGAATGACGATATGTAACATCTCAATAAGTCAGGGTTTTTCACCCCCACCCCCGGCAAGGGAGAGGGTTAGGGTGAGGTGGTTCCCCCGATTTATTGAGCAGATACGACGAAATATGATAGATGCCTGTCATTCTAATAAAGCCTCCCTTAACGCACCGATCAATTCAGGCGAAGGCAGATCTCTGTAAATGCCATAATCGCTTCCCTTTTCCGGGTCCACGCCCCGCAGGAAGACATAAAAGACGCCGCCAAAGTGATCCGCAAGTACTGATCCAGGGCCAGGGTGTAGATGTGATATTGCAATATGTAGAATTCGTTTTCCATCACTGGAAGCAGGGATTTGAGGCCGTAGTCCTCCACCCGGTTTCCGAGATGATTGGATTTCCAGTCCACAAGATAGAAACGGCCCTGGAACCGGAAAACCAGATCTATGAACCCTTTCATAAATCCCCTGGTTGTAGCAAATTGAAGCCGTAGCAAATTGAAGCCGGCCCATGGTCTCCGGAAATGTTTCCGGAATTTGAGTACCCTGAGTTGTCTGAAATATCTTTTTGAGCGTATCAGGGGATATGTTTTTCAGAGGAAAATAGAATTCCAGCTCGTTTAGGCGATCCTGATTCCGTATGCGTGATAAACACAAACCTTGTATTTCCGGGTTCAGGGGGGCGGCCAGTACCTTTAGGATCATGCGGCAAAGGGTTTCCTGCCACATAGGTTCAAATCCGTATTTTTTGAGCTTATCGTCCACAAGGCCTTTCACTGGCGCGTCTTTTTTTTCTGTGAAGTCCAGGTGCTCGAATATGTCGTGCATAAACGTCCCTGCCTGTGCACCCTTTGGAAAGGAAAAGATACCCGCGGGGGTTTCCCCCGTGTCCCATTTTTCAATGTCCTCTGTCTCAAGAACATCGGAGGAGCCTGTTGCATCCCGGTCCGGTATTTCTTCGCCATGCGGGATGCCGGATATGAGGGATGAGAAACTTGAAATGTGCCACTGACGATCAATATTCC
>JAFDHL010000099.1 GCA_019308785.1 Deltaproteobacteria bacterium | reverse complement strand
ATTGCCGAAATGCCCCGGTTCGTTCAAGACTATATAATTGTCCATGAGCTTGCCCATCTGATCGAACCAAATCACAGCCAACAATTCTGGGAGCTGGTCTATCAATATCCTAGAGCTGAAAGGGCGAGAGGTTACCTGATGGCAGTGGGGATGGAAGTGTGACAATCCGGTTTAGTTAACATAGAGCAAAATTTGAACACCGCTTCGAGACCGAGGAACACATAAAAGGGGACGTAGGTTCTAAAACAACTTATTAATAAATGAATGTTGAAATTCTGACAAACGGATATCTTGCCACCATTATAGCCCAGTAGAATTTCACCCTCCTCTCATATATCATCCGGATATCTCATAAATTCCTGCCCAAAATAGCAGAACTCTGCAGGGCATGGCGCAATTGTGATTACAATATACTTATGGCATTATTTATTTTTTGACTATTTTCTGGATTGCAAAATGTTACCAGTAGTCATAACCATGCTTATTAAAAAGGCAGAACAATTGACTCTGCCTTCAATGTCTGATGGTTGAATTTGATTACGTCGTCATAAAGCCTGCAAGACCGATGAGGCTGGAGCCGAGGAGGAGCAAGCTGGCAGGCTCGGGGAGGGGCTGGGTGTCTATTTATAAGAGCTAAAATCTACCCCACGCTGATGTCCGCGCTCCTCGTACCAGGCCATTTCATCCTTGGGAGGAGACACCAACTCTTCCGTTTGCTTTCGGAGCAGCTTTAGAGCCCCTGAAGGACAGGTAGTTACCTGAAGGACAGGTAGTTACGCAAAGGCCGCACCCTATACATTTTTCCTTTATAACCCGGTATGCGTCCTCACCTTCCTCGATGGCGTATACCTGACAGCGCTCGTCTGCGCAAGTGCCGCAGGCTTCACACACATCAGGGTCGATTTCAGCGTAGTAGTGAGAATTTACCACCATGGACGCAGGGATGCCCAGTTTATTGATTCCCCGCAAAACCGCGCAACAGCATCCGCAACAATTGCAGATGAACCAGTGGCCGGTCTCCGTATTCCAGGTCAGGTGGACCAGGCCCTCATCCTCGGCCATGCTGAGTACTTTGTTGGCCTCTTCCTTGGAAATGACCCGACCTCCCATCTTATTGTTATCAAAAATCCCAGGCACCGGGGCAATGGCCATACAGACTTCCAGAGGCTTTTCACAGGGATTGTCCAAAAGCCCTTGCTCTTTCTTACAAATGCAGTCCATGACCATAAACGACCGGGCATTTTCGATAATGGAGGAGACCTTCTCGTAAGACAGGGCCTCCTGTTTAGCTTGAATCTCTCTTTCGATGGGGATCACCTGCATGATTTGCGGCTTATTTTCGAAGAACTGATTGCCGTAAACATCCATGTACTCTTCACACATCTCGGCCAGCTCTCTATCCATGTGGGGAAGCTGGAACTCATAGATCCCGATGACCCAGGGCATCATCCTGAATAGCTTGACTCCCCCAAAATCGACGCAGAAGATTTGCCCCCTCTCCCACATGGCGGTCAACATATCTTCCATGCCCTCAATAGGGCGGCCCGTGCGCTCGGCAATCTGCTCCACGTTCTCGAAGGTCAACTTCAAATCACAGAAGAGGTCTGCCTCTTCCGGCCTGAATATCTTCTTCAACAGCTTAATTTCCACTCCGCTTTCGGTTTCGGGGAAACCACTTGGGAGGGTATCCAGGACCTTAGCCAGCTTATAATACACTTCGTCACTCATGATTTATGACCTCCTATCCCAGTTAGGTTGAGAAAAAATCCTCTTTCCGGAAGTTTGAGTTATCAAGATCATTAGGCTCCGGGCAGAACGAACGAGGTCGTGTCGGAAGCAAGACAAGCACATTTTGAGGGGTTTTTCCATGAGATGACCTCCTGTATGGAGGTTAAATGGTTGAAGCAAAAATCATTGGTCCATCAGATGATATATTCACATGGTTGCCACGTCATACGGAAAAAATGCCAGACTCGATAACCGGTGGGTCTTCCACGTCAATGGTATGGACGATATCCTTATACATCCGTTTTTTCATCTCGGCGATTACTTCTCTCCGCTTGTTTAAGCTTTTTGCATAAGAGAGGGCCTCATTCATCAGGTCATCCATATGACATGCCTTCATGACTATGTGATGCGCTTCGCACTCTTCGGCTGTGGCCCGTTTTCCGGTATACTGCATTTCCTCAAACTTGTACGTAGGGAGGGCCTTCTTGATGATGGCAATCATGCCGGGAAGAAATGGAATTCCAAGGTCTACCTCTGGAAAGGAAAAAAAGCCCCGGTCAGAACGCATGAAGCGAAAGTCAAAGGCACAGCTCATGATGGCCCCGCCAGCAAACACATGGCCTGATATTGCGGCGATGGTGGGCATTGGATAAAGGAGGATCCGCTTGAAAAGCTTCATCATCGTATAGAAAAATGCCTTTGTGGTCTCCATATCATTTTTTTGAATAAAAGGCGTTAGCCAATCCAGGTCAATCCCGTTGCAGAAGATTTTTTCATGGGAAGATGTAACAACCAGCGAATTGGCATCTGTATCGTTTTCGATCTCATCTAAGACCGTGAGAAAGTACTCCAAAAATGGCAGATTGAACCGGTTTTCACCATCGTTCATGGTAATAACAGCCACTTTTTCTTCTAACGTATATTCTACAATTGCCATCTTCCGCTACTCTTTAATGGTAAGAATTCCTTCTGGTCAAAAGGGGTATCGTCCCCTCAGATTATTTGTATTTTTACCATCTTTTCCGGGAAATTTTCCTGTCACGAATGATAATATATTGATAAAGGAATTCTTTTTTGTTTTTGTCAAATTTTGTCAGTTGAACGGCATCTGTTTTGTCATCAAACGGGGAATCGGTCCATCTTGATATTTTCTTTTTAACATTTGAGATTTGCTCAGCAAGAGGCAATTTTTTTGGTATGCTTATGATTGTGGATTCAGACATGGTAGTCCCTTTCAACAATACCTAAAGATAACTGCGGACAATTATACACAGGGTTGTATGCTTCAATAACGGAACATATCCTGGCATAGAAATAGTGCTAACCCGTAAAAACCCTAATGCCTGAAGGCACTTCCAGATGGTATGTTCATGTGAACTTTCATGGAATATCGACTCTACTTTTGTCATGCAAAATGCGCTGAAGCTCTCGATATGTGAAGTAAGGATCGTCATTTCTTAAATAAGGCAGCAAAATTTTTTTCTGACGGAGCAGGTCTCTGGATATTTCCCCGAAAATTTCGTCCTGTTTATATAAATCAGCCTTGGCAATCGGATGCCCAAAGGGATTTATTATCTCACTGCCGCCCCAGAATCTGTAGGTTGTGGTCTCACATAGCACAGGAGAATCCTCTTCAGATTTTGTTTGATCCGCTTCTATGCCTGAAGCAGCACGTCTTTCTCGAAAACTTTCCTCACCCACGCGGTTGGCGCAGATGTTATAAATACCAAAGATGCGGGAATAGAACGTATTGATAATAGTCCAACTCTCGATATTAGAAAATTCTGTGCCCATGGAACCCTGTGAGGAGTTGAAGATGGTAACAAATACATCCGCCTTTTGAACCACACCGAGATAAGGCAGAGAGGGGTGCCACAGGTCGTTGCAGATAAACACAGCTATGTTCAAATCGTGAAGTCTAAACACAGGGATCTGCTTGCCCGGCGCAAAATATTTTCGCTCCTCAAATACGCCATAATTGGGAAGATTGAGTTTACGGTAGGTGAAGAGGATATTGCCATCCACCATCACGAGGGCAGAGTTGTAGAAATTCATGGACGGGGATTCTTCAATAAAGCCGACCACAGCCGCTGTACCTTCAGTAGCGGAAACCAATTGTTTGATTTCCTTTGAATCAAGTCTGAGAGCCACTTCGTGGTACCTTTGCCCGAAAAAATACCCTGTCAAGGCCAGTTCCGGGAAAACGATCAGTTGAGCGCCCTTTTCCCGACCCTGACGGATTTTGGCAATAACATCTTCCAAGTTGCTCTTGAGATCCAGCAGGATAGGGCTGGTCTGATAAATGGCGACTTTCATAATTTAGTAACCCCCCTAACCTAATTCAAAAAGTATTTCCCTGTGTTTTTCAGGGTGTGATCATCCCGCATATAATTGGCCTTGCTCCCGTTGCGCATGATGACCTCAAAGCCTTCAGGATCATATGGGTCAATCTCATAATCCGGCACCTGTCCAGGGCTCGTTTCCCTGCAAAGATCAATATGCCTCTCTAACTTGGCTATGGAAAATGAGATCAGTTCTTTCAGAAACCCAAAGGCATGCCGAATCTGGTGAAATCCATGCTTCTTCATCAAAGCATAACCATTTGCCGCCTCCTCTTCCGCCTTCTTGTTCGGTTCATCCTGGCTGGTGGTACAGGCAGTCTGGATGGAAGGAATATTTAGCATCTTATTGATCTTTTCCTGAATCAGGTTTGCTATGTTGTGCGAAATCAGACCCAGATCAACGGCATAGTTTTTTTGAATAGTTTTTTTGAATATTGGCAATAGAGGGAAGACCGGCATGGACGACCATAATTCCCGGGTTTACCAACTGGGCCAGCGTGATTCCAAACAGGCCTTCGGCATGGGTCAGGGTAACAAGACCCGACATGGAGTAAGGACCGGAGAGACCGGCCATCGGCATGCTGGAGACGTATATGGGGATACCCTTGCGTACACATGAAAGAAAAGGATCGATCATGCTTTCTATGATATTCAAGGGGCTGTTTATAAGGGAGAACTGGACAGTGATTTTCCCTCTCGTCTCATGAATTTCTTGGGCCCTGTTGATCCCGGCCTCAGTCACGGCAGCCACGTAGATCGATTTATGGCAGTTCTCAATAATAGTATCCATGACCTTTACTTCCTGGTTCTTAATCAAGACGCCTCTGGCCATGAAGTTGATTACATCTGCATCATTGACAATTCTTGCTATGCTAACGAGATGTTCAAAAGTAGGCTCCACTAAATTACCGCTCTGATCGTCGTATACAAAGGGCGCTGTTCCTCCCACCCCAAAGGAGTTCTCGGGGATCCAGTACCGGTCCCTTTTGGGCGTTGTATTAAGGGCCTGTTCCACTAATTGTTTCAGGACATGAATGTGTCCGGTGCTGTCATCAAATGCAGCCATGCCTGTTTCTTCAAAAATTTGTCTAACCTCAGGCGAGTCGCATTTGATCCCTACCTCTTCCAGGACCCGGAGGGCATCATTATGGATTTTTTCTAAGAACTCTATCTCAACCAATTGATTATTTCCTGGTGAACGTTTGTGACTACTCACGTAGTCAGGCTGAAGCGGTTTAGGCTGAAGGCTGAAGTGGCCGGAAGAGCGCGATTGCGGCATTTTGGCGGAGAAACAGTAGCTTCTTGTTCCAAACATGGCTTCAAAATTCGCAGTATTCCCTCTTTTTCCTAACAGTCTTCAGCCTACAGCCTATCTACCTGAGTTACGATCGTTTTATGACCAATACCTTCTTCCAATATTCAATCATCAATCGTCAATCGTCAATCCAATCAGCTCCAGGGAAAGGGGCTATTTGACTCCGGGAGCAATTCTCCCTTTTCGTAGCGATCAAATCGGAAGGGCCTTAACAGAGGCTGCTTTTCCCCCATGACCTCCTTTGCTACGAGCTTTCCCACACCGATCATCTTGTATCCGTGGCTGGAGTCTGCGATTATGTGGCAATTCTGTCTAATTACATCGAAAATGGGGAAATTATCAGGGGTGAAAGCCCCGAGACCGCCCGAGGGCTCCTTCCTGTAACGATAGTACTTGTCTTCATATCTCTTCTGACAGTGGGCCAAGGCAGAGGTCCACGTGTGGGCAAATTCCGGTCCCACAATGAAATCCGGGGAATCAATGCCATATGGGTCCACTGATACTTTCTCCTTAGCCACCAGATTCGGCGTTGCACCCCCCTGAATGCCCTTGAAGTGAAAATCGGGCTTGTAGTAAATCCCCCACATCTTTTCGGTGATCAGGGAGCCATCCTCGCTGGAAAAGAGGGGGGCGTCGGTATCCACATGAATGACCGGAGGCATCTTGCCATTGTTGTCCATGCCGTATGATGGTTCTACGCCCAAGGTCCCTTCCTGAAGAGACCAGTATGTCCACATTTTAACACCGGGATGAACGTCACCATGGTTGTCTGTGATGTCAATCCTGTCGGGCAGGTCAAGCATATCCCAGAAACTATTTGCCCACGGACCCGCACCAATAACAACATAATCACATTCAATGCGGCCCTTTGTGGTTTCCACTGCAGTTACACAGCCATTATGGGGCAACCCTGTTACGCTGGCGCCGGTGAGAATTCGGACACCCTCGGCCTCCGCCTTGTCCGCCAGCCGGTAGAGGGCCTTTGAGTTATGTGCATAGCCCCCCTTTTTTTCATGCAGGATGGAAGTTACGTTTTGGGCCTGCCAGTCCTCAAAGACGTTCTCCCTCATGTACTTGAGGCAGTCTTTTTCTCCTTCAATGAATTTCGAGTCATACCCGATATCTTTCTGCCGGCCATGAATATCGGCCACATCGGCATGCATGTGCTCAGGGGAGATCTGCATGTAACCCACAGGGAGGTACCCATATCCTTCAGCATCTTCCTCCCACACATCAACACTGTGGGCGATGAGTTCCTGCATGGCCGGTTGATAATAGTTGTTGCGGATTACACCACAGGCAATCCCTGAGGCCCCGGCACCTATGGCGGTTTTGTCAATGACAAGAATATCCTTGCCAGAACCGCGCCTCCTGGCTCTCAACTCCTTTGCCAGATGCCAGGCAGTGCTCAATCCATGTATTCCTGCTCCGATAATAATGCATTTATAATGGGTTGAAAGTGACATTATTTTTCTCCTTTTATTTGAATGGGTCCCATCGAACGGTCTGGTTTTCATAAGACGGTGGAAACTGCTGCAAAAATTCATCATAATAATAAAGCTCTTTAAACGAAGCAAAAGGCAATCCGTAGGCGGTCTTGGGCCTCGATTCTATCTCTTTGGGATCAATCTTCTTCGCAACGATTTCATCCATCACATCATCCATACCCGTACCCATCGCAAATCTGAGTTTTTCACGGTTGACTATTTTCTCAGGAAGCATATCTCTGAATGCCTCTCTTAATATGTACTTTTCAATCTGTTTTTCTCCGTAGATTTTCCATTCCATTGGGATTTTTTTGCTGAAAGCCACGACTTTTGCATCCAAAAAAGGTGTTTTATACACCACGGCATTTGCCATCCACGCCCGGTCCAAACGTCTCAATGCGGTATTGTATGAGATTTCCAGCAGCTTCCGGGCAAGTCGTTCCCTCTGCTCCGAGCTTTTGACCTTGGGGTTCTTGAGGACCATGCGGTAGCCACCGAAGAGTTCATCAGCGCCTTCACCGACAAGGACAGCATCACTGTATTCTTTCACCATTTTTGAGACATAGTAGTTGGAAATAATTCCTGAAATACAATCTTCATCGAAACTTTCCAGATACCATACTGCCTGAGGAATGAAGTCGGCAATATCTTGATCTGAAATGAGATAGATATGGTGTTCCATGCCTAAAAAATTGGCCATTAACTTGGCATTCTCCAGGTCCGGACCTGGAAATTTCTCTATGGAGCCGGTGAAGAGGTGTAAATCGGGATTAAACTCCTTGGCTATGACGGCTATAATGGAACTATCCAGGCCACCGCTTAATGAGATGGCATTAACATCATCCATTCTCTTTTTAACCGCTTCAATTAAGAGTTCTCTTAGAATATTGGCGGCCTCTTTCATATCCCCGAGCTCAGGCACTTCAGGTGTATAGGGCTCAAACTCCTTCATCCCCTTTTTTGTACTGTAGATACATCCGGGTGGGAGTTCCTGGATGTTGAATTGAACATGATCTTTTAATCCCTTCATCTCTGAGCTGAAGAAAAACATATTATTGTCCAAACCAAAAAAAAGGGGCCTGGCCCCCACAGGATCCCGTGCGAGGATGACTTCGTCATCCTTTTCCACAATAGCGCAGGAGAAACTTCCCTCAAGGTATTTGAAGCAATTTCTCTCATGTTTTTCATAGTATTCCCTGAAAAGACTTATGTCATTTTGCCCGTCGGGCCTTTCATTAAACAGTTTTCCATCAAAAAGAACATACGGGGCTTCCTCAAGTGATGAGGAATAAGTCCTGTCCGGGGACAAGTTGATTTCATTGGCGCCCAGCGCTCCCCTGTCGTCGGTTAGCGAACGGACAATGTTATTGTCCGGGCCTCGGTGCCGCATCAGGTTCAACATCTTTCCCACTTGCTTAGCGCTATCAGTGGAAATCCTTCCGTGCTGCGATACAATTCCAGCTATACTTGCCATTTTTTTAACTCCAAAGTTTATTTGTTTAGCTCAGTCAAAAAAAATTTTATCCAAATTAGCCGTTGTGAGAGGGTCTTCCATATACATCCCCAAACCGATTCGTCTGACAGATTCCATTCCCCTTTCGTCATAAACCGGCATCTCCACTCCGGGAGCGTCCTCCGGGTTAATCTCTTCAGCAATCCTTATGGCCTTTTCAAGTTTTTCAAATGAGAAATCGATAAGATAGCGGAGAAAGGCAAAGGGATGACGCATCATATGAAATCCGTACTTTATGCACAGGGCCTGTCCCATTTTGGCGTCTGAGTATGCCCTGTCGGTTGGGTGTTCCTCATGGGTTGTGCCCGCACTTTGAAATGTGGGCAGATCCAGCATAAGGTTCAGGTGGGCCATAAGGATGTTCAAAAGGTTATGGCTGATCAGGCCATAGTTCGGGTTATACTCGATCCTCGGATCTGCAATGGTCGGGTAACCCGCATGGATACAGGTGACACCCGGATTGAGCAACTGCGCCGTACAAATACCGAAAAGCACCTCGGCATGGGTCATGGCCAACACACCGTTGTAACAATAGGGCGCGCTGATGCCGGCCATGGGCATGGCTGAAACAAACACGGGCAAACCGGCCTTAACCACCTTGACAAAATGCTCGGAGAAGTTCTCGTTCACCTCTAAAGGGGGCCGTGTTAGACAGAACACAATCATGATATTTTTTCTTTCTGAATAAATCTCCTTTGCCCTTGCAAGGGAGGTATCCGAGGTCACTGCGAAATAGAGGGGCTTGGTGCAGTTCTCAGCCATGATATTCATCTGCTGGATCTCGTCCTTGAGTTTTATCCCCCGTCCCATACCCGCAACCATCCGGTTTTCTTCGGCAATTATTGCGATCCGGGCCGCGTGTTCGGGTGTGGGAAACACACCGCCCTTTCCCGCCTTGTCGTCATAGACATAGGGGGCTGTGCCTCCGATGAAAAAACCGTTCAATGGAACGAAAAAATCGGATACCCTTGGAACAATCTTGAGACACTGTTCAACCAATGCTGAAGTAATATAAATGCGGTCTTCGTAAACAACCGCCTGTCCGTCTTCAGCAAATTTTTGAAATGTGTCCTGTATCTCGGTTTGCTTGCAACCGACTCCGAGGTTTTCCAGTATCCACAGGGAATCCTGGTGGACCTGTAGCAGCATTTCCACAGTATCTTCACCCAGCAAGGACTTGGTTTTTTCAACTTGCTCTTTATTCAATTTTCTCATCCTTCTAAAAACATCGTAAATACTCAGGTTATTAGGCTGAAGCCTGCCCGCCGGACGGCAGGCGGGGCCGAAGACTGTTAGTAAAGGGCTGAACGTGGTACATATGAGGCTCTTATTATTGTATTACTGTAACTGCTTTATCCCTGAAAAGAACTCTTTCGGTTCTCTTTCTCCTTCAGTCTTCAGTCTAAACACCTTTCGTTCGACCTTGAGGCCTTTCGGCCCCGAGCTCAAGGCCGAGGGGCTCTCGACAGGCAGCCTGACTACGTAAGTAGTCACAAAACAACAATTACAAAACAGGCGACTCGGAGTATTCCATTTAGAGCCTCCTAGGAGGCTGTTGGAAAACCCCCATCTACTGCGTTATCCTCATCCCTCGTCACTGTGGCGTACTTCTATGTACGCCTTATTCCTCGGGATTTCGGATGCCTTGTATCTGGAGATTTTCCATCAGCCTCCAACAGAACCGGTTCTCCGACAGGCTCCTAGCCTGTTTTCTATGGTAAAAAAAACCAAAGGGGGTGCCTCCTTTGGTCCTTAAGGATTAATCTCGCATAAAAGTTTCAACTAAAACTATATTATATCAATTTGTTTGAGTTGAAATATTATAATAGAATAATACACTTGTCAAGGGCGCGGACTTATTTTTATTGTATGCTTTAAATTGTTAAGACATTCGGTAGGTTAGCAGAAAAGATAGCCTGGCGGAAGAGCGGAATTTGGAGGAGATCCTGGTGTCTTCATAGGACTTATGTGACCTCCAAATCCTCGACATCAAGCATGCTGGTTAACTTTGTAAGGGCAAAAGCGATCTGATGTATTTCGCTTTCTGAGAGTTTTTTTAGCCCATCAATGATCTTCTGCTGGATGGGGGGCGGGGCATTTTCTGCAAGTACTTTCCCGTTTTTTGTCAACTCGATGGTAATCACCCGGCGATCCGGCGATATCCTTAATCTCTTCACAAGATCTTTTTTCTCTAACCGGTCGATGATTCCTGTCACCGTACTGGAATTGACCATGAGATATTTGGCGATCTGGGAGGGAGGAAGCGGTCCATTTTCGTAAAGGGCAATAAGGCAGTTGATTTGCGCAGCGCTCACGTTGTATATTTTATTCAACTCCTTTGTGTAATGCTCCCCCGCCTGCATTAGCCTGCGGATAGAGTAAATGATCTCTTTAGTACGTTTCGTGTGAATATCGGGAAGTATCTCAGGAGGTTCTGTTTTATTGTTTTCTAACATGATCATGTACCAATTCTACGAAATTTCTGAATATTTTTGGAGCCACTATCTCTTCTTCTGAGCAGGCAAACAGAACAAATTCCGGTTGTTGAAGGCAGCACTACCGGATTTCTTAATGTGGCCATTTAGTTGAGACAATTTTCTAAAATTTTAGCATGAAAATAAAATAAAGAGCAACAAAATATTGATTTATGATCCGATTAAACCATGTTTCAAAGTCATTTGATGGGGGCCGCTCATATGCGGTCAGGGATCTCTCTTTCCTTGTGGAAGATGGAGAAACCCTTGTCCTTCTTGGCTCATCCGGTTGTGGCAAGACCACCACGCTCAAAATGATCAACCGTTTGATTGAAGCTTCCGAGGGGGTAATTGAGGTAGCCGGGAAGGATATCATAGATCAGGACCCTGTGGAGTTACGCCGACTGATAGGTTATGTTTTTCAGGGGATAGGACTTTTTCCCCATATGACCATTGAACAGAATATCGAACTCGTGCCCCGCTTGCTCGGCTGGAACCAAAAACGGAGACATGAGCGCACAATAGAACTCTTGGAACTTATGGGGTTACCTCCGGAGGATTATACCGGAAGGTTTCCTGATGAGCTTTCCGGAGGGCAGCAGCAGAGGATAGGCGTGGCCCGTGCCCTTGCCGCAGATCCTGCCTATCTCCTCATGGACGAGCCTTTCGGCGCCCTTGATGCCCTGAGCCGTGAGATACTCCAGCGGGAATTGATGAACCTGAAGAAAAGGCTGCAAAAGACGATTGTCTTTGTAACACACGATATCTTCGAAGCACTTCTTATCGCAGACCGCATTGCTATCCTTCATAATGGGAATCTGCAACAGATTGGAACAAAAAGGGAAGTCTTAAAAGAGCCTTCCACAGAATTCGTCCGTGATCTTTTTGCCAAACCGGCCAGACAATTAGCTGACGTCAAGGATATCTTGCAATGAATTCAGGATCTTTTGTTATGTATGTGGTTGATCGCCTGCCGGAACTCTGGCTCAGGACAGGTGAACACCTAATGCTGACAGGTTGCTCCACTATGGCAGCAATGTTTATTGGTATACCTCTTGGAATTTTCATGTTTCGAAATGCATGGCTGCGCAGTCCGGCCATGGGAGCTATAGGGACCCTTCAGACCATACCGAGTCTGGCCATGCTGGTCTTTCTATTAGCTCTGCTTCAGAAGATTGGTGCTGTGCCTGCCCTTATCGCACTGACCCTTTATGCCCTGCTGCCAATTGTTCGAAATACGCTTACAGGTCTTTCTGGTGTTTCTCCGGAAGTGATGGAAGCCGCCAGAGGGATTGGTATGACAGAATACCAGGAGCTCAGAATGGTCAGGATTCCTCTGGCCACACCGGTTATCGTGGCGGGTATCAGAACTGCCGCTGTCGTAGGGGTAGGCATAGCCACCCTTTCTGCATTCATCGGTGCCGGTGGGCTGGGCCAGTTTATTAACCGGGGGCTTGCGCTCTCCAACACAAAGCTAATCCTACTTGGTGCTGTCCCTGCCGCCCTGCTCGCCCTGATCGTGGACTTTTCCATAGGGTCCTTTGAGTGGGGGCTCAGGCCAGAAAGAAAAAGGGAGAAAAAGGGATCGGTTAAGGCCCTGATGAGGCCAATGTCACTCTTGATGCCGGTTTTTCTTATCCTGGCAGGTATTATAGCCTACAATACAGGTCCTTCTGCGGAATTCCGATCAGGGTCGATTTCAGGGATCAAAGAGAAGAATATCAGGATCGGGACAAAGAATTTTACCGAGCAGCTAATCCTTGGTGAGATCATGGCCCAACTCATTGAGGCGAAGACCGATTTAGTTGTGGAGCGCCGTTTCAACCTCGGGGGAACCATGATCTGTCATGGTGCTCTTGTTAGCGGAGAGATTGATATCTACCCTGAATACACGGGAACCGCACTCACAGCCATCCTGAAACAGAAGGTCATATCAGACCCGGAGAAGGCATTTAAACTCGTATCAACAGCTTATCGCGAGCGCTTCGGCCTCAGGTGGCTCAAACCATTAGGATTTAACAATACCTACACCATTACGGTCCGTGCAACGGATGCCCGAAAACAGGGATGGACCCGTATCTCTGATCTCCGCAAGGCTGCTTCCGGACTTAGGGCAGGGTTTACAGCCGAATTTTCCGAAAGGCCTGACGGTTATCCGGGACTTGGTCAAAAATACGGCTTAGTGTTCGGGGTAGTCCGGGATCTTGACCCTTCTCTCATGTACGCGGCCCTTTCCAAAGGTGAAGTGGACGTGATCTGTGCCTTTGCCACAGATGGCCGCATAGCAGCATATAATTTGAAACCCCTTGATGACGACCGTAATTTTTTCCCTCCCTATCATGCGGCCGCTGTTATAAAAGAAGAGATATTAGAAGAGCATCCGGAACTTGGTGATGTCCTATCTATTCTTGAAGGACTCATTGATAATGCCACCATGCAGCGACTGAATTTTGAGGTGGATGGAAAAAAGCGCAGCCCTGTTGACGTAGCAAAGGAATGGTGTCAGAGCCTTAATTTTTAGGCAGGCTGTCAATGGCTGACCCCAAGTCTTCATATATGATCCCTGTTTATTCCAGGACGTAGATGTTCTTTTTCTTGCACATTTCTTTGAGTATCTTTGGCCATACAGTAGCGCTGACCTCTCCAATATGCGCCTTTTTGAGTAAAAGCATGAAAGTGCGGGACTGCCCGATGCCACCACCAATGCTAAGCGGGATCTCATTGTTCAAGAGGGCCTTGTGGTACGGGAACTCGAGGAAATCAAGCTGGCCGGTAATATCTAACTGTGTCTTGAGCGTGTTGGCGTTAACTCGGATACCCATGGATGTCAGTTCGTGCCGGCGCTTTGTCACCGGGTTCCAGACAAGGATATCACCATTAAGGCCATGCATAGGTCTGCCGTCCTTGGATGTTGTCTCTGTGACCCAGTCATCGTAATCTGCCGCCCTCATTTCGTGCGGGTATCCATCCTTGAGTGTCCAGCCGATCCCGTAAATGAAAATTGCGGGGTACTCCTTTACAATTTGTGTCTCGCGCTGCTGTCGCGGCAGTTCAGGATACCTGTCAAGAATGTCTTCGGCATGTATGAATGTGAGTTTCTCAGGCAGGTTGGGATATTTGTCCGTCTTTAACCGGGGAAACAACTCCTGGACTCGGGTCTCGGCACCCTTGAGGACTTTCCAGATTTTTTCTACCACTTGTGTCAGGTACTGTAGATTCCGCTGCTCTTCCGTTACGACCAACTCCCAGTCCCACTGGTCCACGTAGGCGCTGTGATCATGGTCAAGGAAGTAGTCCTTGCGCACAGCGCGCATGTCCGTGATCAGACCTTCCCCCAGGTTCATGCCGAATTGCTTTAGAGCAACACGCTTCCACTTGGTTGCAGCCTGAACGATCTGGGCATCGATTGGGTTTTTGTCATGGTCATTTGAAATATGGAACTGTATCGGGGTCCGTGAGCCATCCCGGTCCAGTAGATCGTTCACTCCGCTCTCAACGTCCACGATCAAAGGAACTGTAACCCGAATAAGATTGAGTTCCTTGCACAGATTGTCCTCGATGTAGTCTTTTGCTGCAAAGACGGCATTCTGTGTTTCCCGTGGGGACAGCAGGGAGCTGTAATCCTGTGGCAGGATTTTGTCAAGTTCGGCATAGTCTCCAATGCCAGGCCCGGCTAAGTCTGCTTTCTTGTCAGTCATTATATTCTCTCCTAAATAGTTTATTCCGTTAATAGGGCTTCCCGAAATTAAATATATAGTAATATCAATTAGTTATATTATACTCAAAAGACCATTTCCTAAACCCTAAAATTGTAATATTTTCAACTGGTTATATGGCCAGAAAAGCTCTTTGAACCCATTTTGACTAAGTTTTCTATGGCCCTTTTGCCGGGTTTAGGAAGAAATCTTTTTGGGAAG
>JAFDHL010000098.1:18806-19732 GCA_019308785.1 Deltaproteobacteria bacterium | reverse complement strand
AATGGCCATGGTCATGACCATGAACCCTGTACCAGCTGCAATAAACGGCATGGCAATAGCATTTATCAGCAATATGCCGGCCATAAGAACATGGCTCTCGCTTATACAGGTGAGACTCGCACCGGTAAAAAAGAGGCTGGATACGACGAGAAAACCAACAGGTTGTCGAAAGCCCACTTTTTCGGGAAATTCACTAAAAAATTGACCGGGTGCGCCTAATATCCTCGTTAGTGCCTGAAAGTATGACCCAATGGTGAATTTGTCATTATTTGCCATGGTAATGGATTCTGGCATGTGCCTTCCTCTCTCAAACCCTCTGCCTTGAAGAGCTTAGCGTTAACTTAACATCTTTTCTAGTCCCTATTCTCTGTGTGGAAGGTTCAAAAGTCCCCCTTTTCAAAGGGGGATAGTTTAGATTTGCACAAAGATAACGCCTACGCCCTCGAAAAAGAGAAGGCAGGAATACAGTAAGTCAATCCCTGAAGGCAGGAATACAGTAAGTCAATCCCTGGCCCAGACCTGGTTAAAAGAGCAACAGCCACTGATAGGCCGCGTTAAATAATCAACAGCTATAGGCCTCAAAATTTCTTACGTCGCGCCTCCCGATCCCGTCACGGTCTCGGGACGGGGAGGGCGGGCCTGTTATCCTGTCTAAATTACCCAGTCAAAAACCAAGTTTCGTAAAAATGCCCCAGACAAGCATTGCTATCGTCAGGATAAAGAAAATAGCCCTTTCCGTTTTCTTGTCAAAATAGGTAACCCCTTTTGAGTGAAAAAATGTCTTCTTCTTCGGATTTGTGACTATTTCCTGATCACTGTTCTTCATGGTTCAGCCTAACAGCCCCTCCCTTTATTTCACATGTGATCTAAAAACCGGGTAACCCGCCAAACCCCCTGAAACTCCAGTAGACCGCCGTAAGCAAAAC
>JAFDHL010000098.1:0-18801 GCA_019308785.1 Deltaproteobacteria bacterium | reverse complement strand
AAAACCACATAGGTATGCCAACCCTGAGATAATCCTTTGGCTCAAGGTAGCCGCTTGCATAAACAATGGCGTTTGGAGGTGTTCCAATGATCAAACAATATGCAAATGAGGACGCTATTGCCGTGCCCATGGCCATAAATGGCAGGTAGGTTGTGCCAGGATGAACAAGGCCTGCCATGTTCAGGGCGATGGGGCCCACGGCCGCTGCCGCTGGACCATCGGCCATGAGATTTGTCAGCACGGCCGTGAGACCGTTTGAGGTCGCCAAAAGAGGGATCCCTGAATCCATTCCAAAGGGCCCGAGAACGTCAATAACCGATCTTGCCAACCAGTAGGCAGCCCCTGTGCTGTCCAGGGTGCGCCCAAATATAATAGCGCCGGCATAGAGCCAGACCACCCCCCAGTCCACTTTTTCCTGGTAGTCTCTCCAGTTTACAACGCCGGCAAGGAGATATGCCACAGCACCTCCAACTGCTATTACGCCTATTCCAAGACGAACAGGATAAATACCCATATTGTAGAAGGTCTTTTCCGTGAACCAGCCAAATACCATAATGACAAAAATGATGAGCGCCGATATCTGCTGTCTGTTCCAGCCCCCCATCTTCCCTATCTCTCTTTGCAGAGAATTCATGGCAGGGGCAAGGGAAGTAATTTTGGGCTTAAAGCGCCAGTTTACCACAAACCACGTCACAGGAATCATGATCAGGACAAATGGAAAACAATAGGTGACCCATTGAAAATAGCCGATATCAAAACCAAACATGTCATTCAGGTAGGTCATCATTATCACGTTTCTTGCGCCGCCTGATGGGGCACCGGGGCCTCCTATATTACAGGCCATAGCAATGGCTATCATGAGCATCTTGGCAAGCTCTTTGTCCTCGGGAACCTCATCCGTCAGGCTGTTTTGATAAAGGAGCATACCAATAGGAAGAAACATGGCGGCTAATGCATGGTCAGAGATAAAGGCCGCGAGAGGAGCAATAATGATAAAAAAGACAAGCGTGACCCATTTAATATTGGGCACGGCCAATTTTTTAAACATTGCAAGGCACATCCTCTTGTCGACACCGGTTTTTACAAAAGCGGCCGCAAACATGAGGCTTCCCATAATAAACCAGCATGCATCGCTCCAGTAGAGCATGGCAACCTGTTTCCTTGTAACAACGCCGGTAAACACAAGAATGAGACCTATGCAGAAGGCAACACCCGGAAGAGGAATACATTCCGTCATAAAGCAGAAAACGACAAAGACCATCATTGCTATGGCAACCTTGATATGCCAGGCCCCTCTGTCGGCCGCTTCCCTGTCCCTGGGAGAAAGATCCTCATATTTAAGACCGTCCTTTCTTAGTTCCATGGAATTTTCCATGATTTCAAGGAATGCCTTGTCACTGATATTTTCCTCAACATATTTACGGGCCCTCTTTAGATTTTCAGCATCTGCCTGGATATTGTATTTCTTGCACCATTTAAGATTTCTTTTTAAAAGGCGGTCTTTGGAAAGTGCCCCCATCCTCATGTTTCTTTCCATCATCTGGGCAGTTAGAAACTCCCATTGGCCCACATCTGAGCTGTTTTTGTTAAATACCTCTTTGGTAATATGATTCACAACGGCCTTTGGACCGACCTTGATCTCGGTACCCACGTCCTTCATGCCGTAAGGCGTAGGAAGAATCAGGACAGCAAAGAATAAGACGACAGGTATAATAAAGAGCTTCCAGTCCACGTATTTGTCATATCCGCCGGCCTTTTTTTCAGGTTTAGCCATTTTTCAAACCTCACTTTTTCTTCTCGTTATCTATCACTTGTCTTTTCGGGAAACCGGATGAGCATGAATAAAATTGCTTCGCAATTTTATGGAATCCCGCCTACCGGCGGGACTTCGCGCTCGAAAAAGGAAATTCTCTATGCAATAATCCAGATCAAGGCTACTCAGTGTCTCTGATGATTTCTCTCGGAGACTTCATAAAACTCCGGGTCTGGGCTACCCGAATCTTTTCCTCCAGCCTTTGCCTTTTTTCAAACGCTTCCTCTGCCTTTGTGATGAGGTCATTTACATCTGTGGGCTTTGTTAGATAATCAGTGGCCCCGGAATGCAAACCCTCCACCGCAGATTCAACCGTTGCATGCCCGGTCAACATGATGACCTCAACCATAGGAAATGTCCTTTTAATGGCCTTCAAGGTTTCAATGCCGTCCATTCCGGGCATTTTGACGTCAAGAATCACAACGTGGATGTTCTGGGTTCTCAGTTTTTCAAGGGCCTCAGCCCCACTGGTTGCAATGAAAACGTCATATCCTTTCTTCGTAAGCAGCTTTTTCGTGGTTGAGAGAAACCTTTCTTCATCATCCACCAACATCATTTTCATTTGTTCCATGTTTTTCCCCCTATAACCTGGTTGAACGGTTGAGTAGTTAAATAGCTATTACCAGGAGCATAAACTTGTTTGCATTAACAATCCCGCGAAGCCTGTCCCCGAGCAGGCGGGGAGCGGGCATCCATAGGGCATGTATTGCTGGATTCCCGCCTGCGCGGGAATGACATTTATAACATGCTCTAATAGAGTGCAAACTATTTAATGCTCTCCGTAGTAAGTCAGCAAAGTCCTGCTGAAATCGTGATTGCATAAGGTCGCTGAGAGATTGAATATCTCCGCCGGTTAAAAGAATTTTAGGCAGCGGCCGGAAGATCTATAGTAAATTTTGTGCCGGCACCCTTTTCACTGCTGACTTCCATAACACCGCCCATGTTGTCTATAATACCGTAGCACACGGAAAGTCCCAGGCCGGTTCCTTTGCCCACCGGTTTGGTTGTAAAAAACGGGCTAAAGACCTTCTTCAAATTCTCAGGACTGATACCGACCCCATTGTCCTTAACATAAATTTCAACCCTTCCGTCCCCTTTTGGGCCGGCCCCAACATTCAGTTTTCCCCCTTCTGATCCATGTCTTTCCACAATCGCATCAATGGCATTGTTAAAAAGATTGATCAATACCTGTTGCAGTTGTCCCGGATCCCCTTTAATCGGGGAAATATCTGCAGAGATTTCCTCTGTTATTGTGATCCCTTCGACGTTAGCCTTGTTTTCAACCATACTGATAACATCAGGAATGAAATCTCTGAGGTCAATATCCGTAGAAACAACCTCGCTTTCTCTGCCAAACCTGAGGACGGCATGAGTAATTTTCGAACAACGATCGATTTGAAGCTTTATTTGATCAATAGAATCTTCGAGTTCTTTCAAATCTTCTGATTCTTTTAGCTCACCTTTTTCCTTCAGATCTGAAAGGATAACCTCCATAAGTCCCTGCTCACTCTTCATCACCTGAAGGGGATTGTTTATTTCATGGGCAATCCCTGTTGCCATCTCTCCAATCTCAGCGAGCCTGCTTGCTCTTACTAACTGCTGACCTAATTCATCCTTTTCCGCGTCCATTCGCTGCATCCGCCGGACAATCCGACCGGTCAGATAAAATGCGAGACCGATAATGGCGCCGCCGCCGATAACGGTAATCAGAATGATGAGAAAACCGGCTGAACGTAGCGCCCTGAATGCGTCCGCTTTTTCCTGTCTTACAACTAACAACCACTTCTTATCCTTAAGCCAGGTCGTAGCATAACAATATTCATCCCCCCTTTCATCCTTCTGAAGAAAGGTAACGATCCCGCTATGTGAGGATGGGTATTTGACGTTTTCAGGATCTTTGTCCATCAGATTTCCACCGGAGCGCCGCTCTGTCTGGAATATGCCTTCAACGTTGAGGATATAGGCTTCGCCGGTCTTGCCAATACGAACTTTTTTCACAAGATCATTAAACATGTATGTATCGATTGTTGCGCGAACAACCCATGCCTTCCCAGCTACTTCTCTCTTGAGCGCAATGACAAAATGAGGTATCCGCCGAAAGCCTAAGAAAATATCGCTGACATAATAACCTTCCTTCATGACTTCCTTGAACCAGTTTTCCTTGCCATAATCCCTGCCAACTAATTTGTAGGGTCCCTGGTAATTCACGTGGATACCTTCTTCATTAAAAATACCAAGATCCACAAATGCGCTGGATTCTTTTTGCAGGTTAGTAAAGATATTGTAAAGCACGGCAGGGTCAGCGAGATCATCATAATTATAAGAATGGAGAATAAACTCAAGATTGGCCCTTCGTTCACGGAGGAACGAATCGATCATATGACGATGGTCTTCCACGATTCGCTTCATGCTGGCAATGGTGCTGGTTTCGATAGAGGTCGTAAAATAATAGTAACCGATGCCCAAGATCAGGACAAACGGGATAACAGGCACCAGGATCATGCTGCCTAAAATGCTTCTTCTCAAACCTGCATAGTGGTGTTCTTTCATAGCTTTCTGCTCGACATTCTATTCCTCTTCCTTTTCCTGCTCCAGCACCCTTCCCGGAAAACGAATCAATTCTTTGATTTTTGCACTCCGGATCTTCTGGTCGTGGGCATCTTTTTTTTCAAAGGCATCAGCCATCTTTACGAGGAGCTCTTCCAGTTTCACCGGTTTCAGGATGTAATCAAAGGCCCCTAATTTCATACCTTCGATACTGGTCTCAACCGAACCATGTCCTGTAAGCAAAATAACCTCAGAAAGCGGTTGAATTCTCTTGATTTCCCTCAGGGTCTCAATCCCGTCCATTCCTCCGGGCATTTTTATATCAAGAATGACTACATCAAAGAGTTTTTCCTTCATCAATTCCAATGCCTCTTCACCACTAAAGACCCCGGTCGTATCAATATTCCTTTTGTTGAAACGGTTGACTAAGGTATCTACAAAGGGTTTCTCATCATCCACTATTAAAACTCTGAAGTAATCCATGTGAACCTCCTTAATTTGTAAGTACTCAGGTTATTTAGGCTGAAGGCTGAAGACTATTAGTAAAAGGCTGAACGTGGTACGAATTGGGCTCCTGTTATTGTATTTAGTGTAACTGCTTTATTCTCTGAAAAGAACTCTTTCGGTTCTCTTTCCCCTTCCCGTCCTCCGTCCCGCTCAAGCGGGACTACGGAGGGTGGACAGTCTTCAGTCTAAACACCTTCAGCCTGACTACGTGCGTAGTCACGTTAATTCTATTTTTTTTCGGGAATCACAATGGGGATGTTTACCACAAAAGTAGTTCCTTTTCCCACCTCACTTTTCAAGGTAATAGCACCTCCCATGCCCTTTATTATGTCATAAGTGACCCATAGCCCGAGTCCCGTTCCCTTACCTGTACCCTTTGTCGTAAAAAACGGGTCAAAGACCTTTTTCTGCTGATCCTGGGGAATCCCCGGGCCGTCATCTCTTATGCTGACAGCTATATTTGTGCCTTCCCGACGGCTTTTTACCTGAACCAAACCATTTTTGCCTATTGCGTCAATGGCATTTGATATGAGGTTCATAAAAACCTGCTGGAGCTGGGCCTCGTCACCGGCAATAATCGGGATATCTTTATCCAGATCTGTTTGAATATCTATGTTGTTGGTTCTTGCATAATTCTCTAACATGTCAATGGTCTGATTGATAGTTCCGTTTATATCCACATCCTCTAAATGGGGCTCCATTTTTCGCGCATAGCCAAGCATACTGTGGACGACTTTTCGGGCACGTTCTACGTATTCCTCTATGATTTTAATGGACTCTTTGTATTCTTCAAGATTTTTTGCGTTTTGAAAGTTCTCTTCGAACAGCAGGTCTTCCATCCAGCCGGTTTTTTGAAGAATGACAGCCAGAGGGTTGTTGATCTCATGGGCCACGCCTGCCGCCATTTTGCCTATGGCCGCCAATTTGTCCGACTGGATAAGTTCTGCATTGAGCTCATTCATCCTCAAATCTGCCTGTCTTAATCGGCTGACTGTTAAATGGGTTGTGAAAATAGTTGCCAGGATGATTGCAAGGATACCGGAAATAATGATCAGGATTTCCACATTCCGGGCCGCAAACAAACCGCTCATTTGCTCCCTCGGATCCTGGCTGATGACAAGCAACCATTTATCATTCTTAAGCCAGCTTCCGGCATAAAGGAGCTCCCTGCCACGGGTATTTTTCTGCTCAATAACCGTCGTCCTTCCGCCAAACAGCCTCGTATCCAGATTGGATTCAGCTAATATCCGCCCCTCGAACCGTGGGTTGGTCTGAAAAACACCATCCTTATTGATGATATAAGCATCCCCTGTCTTTCCGATCTGGGCGGATCGTACGATCCCCCCGAAGATATCCGGGTCAACGGTTGCCCTCAGAATCCAGCTATTCTGGCCTTCCTGGCGTCGAACGGCAATAATGAAATGGGGCAACTGCCGGTAGCCCATATACACATCACTGATATATATGCCCTTGCTCATGACCTCGGCAAACCAGGGCTGCTGATAGTAATTAAGACCTTTGAGATCATAGGGTCCTACATAGGCCAGATGTTGACCCGCACTATCAATGACGCCTAAGTCGACAAAGGCCCCTGCCCACAGATTCATGACCTCAAATACGCGGGAAAGATCCTTTCCTTCGATCATCTCATGAAAATTATGGCTGGCAGCCATTGCCCCGAGAATGGCGGTGCGTTCCTTTAAAAAGAGGTCCACGGCCTCTGCCTGGGCCCCGGATCGATATCTTATCTGCTCCTCGATCTTGTCCCTGCAGGTCTGGGAAAACTGGTAATACATGGTTACGCCAAGTATAATAAGCGGGGCAAGGGAGACCAGAAGGGTTATTATAATTATCTTTTTCTGCAGATTTGCATAAAGTGATGTTTTCAAAATAAAATCACTCCGTGATTTTATGAAACGCGGCTACGCCGCTTAAAAAAAGCTGTTGATAACATTCAAAAGTGTTGGCATCAACATTGATTCTTTCATATTTCTTGAGGTGGTGCGGGTTTCCGAAAGGCGGTATCTCAAAAAGAATACCACCGAACTTTGCTGTGGCCAAATATATGCGGTTTAGGCCGCAGACTTAATGGGAGTTTGCAGGGTCATTGGGAAACCGCGTATATATTTGGCCACCCACTCCAAAAGGAATAGATAACGCCTTGAGGAAAGTGGCATCACCGAAAAGTTGATTGAAACCGTCTTGCCATCACTCATGAACATTATAAAGTTATTATTTTCTTCCTTCCACAATCCGGAATCTAAAACTGTTACCGGCCAGGTTCAGGTATCCGCGATGACATCATCCGAGTCCCGGCCAGCTCAGGAACCGCCAGTACCCCAATATGGCCCAGAACCACAGGACAAGCCATGCAAGGATGGTTACAGGCAACCCGTACTTAACGAAATCAAAGACACTCAGCAACCTTTCCCCGGTCTCGGGATCCTTGCCCATACCAAAGGCAATAGCATTGTTCGGGGTCCCAACAACCAGGAAATTGGCAAAGGAAGAGGAAAAGGCACAGGCCAGGCCGAGTTTCCACACATGGACGTTTGCCAGCTCGGCCATGGGCAAAACGATAGGCCCGAGGGCCGCAACAGTAGCGCCGTCACTCATGAAATTGGTCATGGTTCCGGTGAGCACGCTTATCCCTATGGCCAGGCTATCACCGTGGGAAATAAAATCGGGAAGCTGGGCCACAAAGGTATTAGCTAACCAGAGTGCTCCACCGGTGAATTTCAGGCCAAGGCCCATGGCACAGGCTGCGGCATACAATCCTACCACATCAAATGCCACACCCTCCTGGATATCATCCCAGGTTATAATACGGCAGAGAAACATGGCCATAACCGCGTAAAGCGTGGGACCGCCCAATCCATAATGTTCGCCTAAAATAATCCATGCAGCAATAAGACAAACCAGAATGATCGACATCATGGCCTCTTTTCCGCCAAACTTCGGCATCCTGGCGACTTCTGCCTTGACAACTTCACTCGGGTTGACATTTTGGACCAGGAACCTGGGTTTTAGCCGTATATACATATAAGCGCCGATGACCACTCCCATCAGGGGGACAAACGGCATGCCGTATTTCATCCAATCTAAAAAGGAGATGGGCATACCGTATTCCATAAGATATCCCACCATGATGGCGTTTCGACCACCGGCTGCTGGAGAGCCCGGACCGCCGTGATTTGCGGCAAAACATACTCCTAACAGGAGAAAGACGGCTAAGGCCCTGTCCTTTTCTACCCCGTACATCCTGCAGGTCACCTTGTAAATACCCATAAGAACAGGAATCAGGAGCGCCACAAGGGCATGTTCAGACAAAAAGCTTGCTGACATACCCAGAAGCGGAATAAAGATAAATGCAAATGCCTTTGCGTTCTTGATACGGCTTAGCAGTATCAGTCCGATCCTCTTATCAAGACCTGTTTTGGCAACGCCTACTGCCACCGCTAAAATGCCGAAAATAAAAAACACGGCATCCTTCATATAGGCCTGGGAAATCTCATTAACTGGAAGGATGCAGAAGAGATACAACATCACGCCCGCCAGAATGTCTGTGGCACCCAAAGGCAGGGCCTCGGTGGCCCAGAAAAAAACAACCAAAAAAAATATGCCGAGCATAATCTTGGCCAATTGGGCCGCGTCTCTGTCCGAGAATAGGGGTTTCACCTCTTTATGGCCCATTCTATCGGCCTTTTTCGCCGCCCCAAAGGCTGCCGGACGAAGCTTTTTATTAATGCTGTCAGTAATAGTTTTGCACCCGGTCGGCAGCTTGTAACCGGCAGGACTGACCTTTCCCACCAGGTCGATCATTCCCTGTGGAGGTGGAATAACAACCAGCCCGGTAAAAACAATCGCTGCAACTAACAATAAAACAGGCTTATACCCCGGTTTGCTTGCCCAGAAACTCGGCTTGTGCTTGACGTCGACTGCCGCGTGATCAACCATATTTTCCTCCTTAGATTTCATTTACTAATTCTGGATGAATACAGATAATATAGGCAATAGCTGTGCCAAAAGTAATTATGGCTCATACCCTTACTAACTATTGAAAAACAAAGCTGATTTTTAGAGAATAAACGACTGGGTAATCGTCTGTGGGAGGAAAAATATGTCAGTATTTTTTACACATTGTAAAGGAAGGACCCGTTACATTTGGAGACGCCGTGCTGTCCCTTTACTCCTGAATGCAGGGCGTCTCGATAGGCTTGGATGCAAATCCTGAAAAGAGAGGGGTCCCGGATAAGGGCTGGTACTACCAATACCTGAGCAACTTTTTAATCTTGGCGCTTCGTATCTTCGAATCGTGGGCATCCTTTCTTTCAAATGCCTTAGCCAGCTTCGGGAGAAGTTCTTCAAGCTTAATGGGTTTTAAGACGTAATCAAAGGCCCCCAGCTTCATACCTTCGATACTGGTCTCTACGGACGCATGTCCGGTAAGTAAAAGCACCTCGGCAAGGGGTTGAATCTTTTTGATCTCCCTTAATGTCTCGATACCGTCCATGCCCCCGGGCATTTTGATATCTAAAATGACCACATCAAAATCCTTTTTCTTCATCAATTCTATGGCTTCCTCACCACTCAAAACCCCGGTAGTGGGAACTTTTCTTTTGTTTAAGCGATTGACAAAGGTCTCAACAAAGTCTTCCTCGTCATCCACCACTAAAACGTTGAAGAAATCCATGTGAACCTCCTTAATTTGTAAGTACTCAGGTTATTTAGGCTGAAGGCTGAAGACTATTAGTAAAAGGCTGAACGTGGTACAAATTGGTCTCCTGTTATTGTATTAGTGTAACTGCTTTATCTCTGAAAAGAACTCTTTCGGTTCTCTTTTCCCTTCCCGTCCTCCGTCCCGCTCAAGCGGGACTACGGAGGGTGGACAGTCTTCAGTCTAAACACCTTCAGCCTGACTACGTGCGTAGTCACGTTAATTCTATTTTTTTTCCGGGATAACTATGGGGATGCTGATGGTAAATCCAGTTCCTTTTCCCACCTTACTGTCCAGGCTGATATTGCCACCCAATTTCTCTATTATACTATAACAGATCCAAAGACCAAGTCCTGTCCCCTTGCCTGTATGTTTTGTGGTGAAAAATGGATCGAAGACCTTTTTCAGCTGATCATGGGGAATCCCCGGGCCATCGTCTTTTATGGCGATATTTATGTTTTCATCAATCCTGCGACTTTCAACCTTAATTAGCCCATCTTTACCTATTGCGTCAATACTATTAGATATCAAGTTCATAAAAACCTGCTGGAGCTGGGCCTCGTCGCTGGCAATAATCGGGATATCTTTATCCAGATCTGTTTGAATATCGATGTTATTGGTTCTTGCATAATTCTCCAACATATCGATTGTCCGATTGAGAGTTCCGTTTATGTCCACATCCTCGAGATGGGGTTCCATTTTCCGGGCAAAGCCAAGCATGTTATGGACGACCTTTCGGGCGCGTTCCACATGGTAATCTATCTTTTCAAGGGATTTCTTGTATTCTTCAATATTTTCACTATTCTGAAACTCCTCATCGGCCAGGAGGTCTTCCATCCATCCGGTCTTTTGTATGATAATGTTCAACGGATTATTTATCTCGTGGGCCACGCCTGCAGCCATTTTTCCCAATGCTGCCAGTTTGTCGGACTGAATAAGCTGCGCATTGAGTTCGTTCATCTTGGCATCCGAATCCCTTAAATGACTGACAGTAAGGCGTGTGGTAAAAACAGTCGTCAGGATAATAGCAAAAATGCCTAAGATAATGATTGCGATTTCCATATTTCGCAACGCAAACAGCCGTCTCATCTGCTCGGCCGGTTCCTGGCTGATTACAAGAAGCCATTTATTGTTATTCAACCAGCTTCCGGCGTAGAGGAGTTTTTTGCCATGGATATCTTTCTCTTCGACAACTGTTGTCCCCCCTCCGAACAGCTTGGTATTCAGATTGAATTCTGACAGGATCTGGGCACCAAAGCGTGGATGGGTCTGGTAAACTCCGGCCTTATTTATAAGATAGGCATCTCCTGTTTTTCCTATCTGGGCTGATAGTACGATTGATCCGAATATGTCCGGATCAATGGTCGCCCTCAGGATCCAGCTTCGCTGGCCTTCCCAGCGGCGTACAGCAATTATGAAATGGGGCAGCTGACGAAAGCCCTTATATACATCGCTTATGTAAACGCCCTTGCTCATAACTTCACCAAACCATCCCTCCTGATAATAATTCAGCCCTCTAAGATTATACGGCCCCACATAGGACAGATGTTGACCCGCATTGTCAATGACGCCCAAGTCAACAAAGGCACCTGCCCTCAAATTCATGACCTCAAATATGTAAGAGAGATTCTTTTCATCGATCATGTCATTGAAACTATGGGTATCGGCCATTGCGCTGAGAATTGCCGTACGTTCCTTCAAAAACAGATCAATGGCCTGGGCCTGGGCCCTGGCGCGATATTTTATCTGTTCTTCGGTCTTATCCTTGGACAACACACTAAATTGGTAATACATGGTCGCGCCAAGAATGAAAAGCGGGGCAAAAGAGACCAGCAAGGTAATAGTAATGATCTTTCTTTGAAGATTTGTATAAAGCGAGGTTTTCATAACAAATCACACCACCTTTTTCCGGATTAAAAAGCTTGTTTCAGATATTACCGCTTTTTCGTAATAGAAAAGTAGCCTCTGCCTTTCTGATTCGCTCCTCCTGCTCATCCTTTCTCTTTCTGGCCCCTTCCATTTTTACCGCTAAGTCGTCAAAATCTGCCGGCTTCATAAGATAATCGAATGCGCCCAATTTCATCCCTTCAACAGCCGTCTCAGTGGTACCATGTCCTGTCAACATAATGACTTCAACTATAGGGAACCTCCTTTTTATCTCTCTTAATGTTTCGATGCCGTCCATGCCCGGCATCTTGATATCCAAAACCACGACATCAATATTATCTTTCTCCAAAATTTCGAGGCACTCCTGGCCGCTGTGGGCAGGTGTTACTCTTTCTCCCACTTCTTCCAATCTCAAAGAGAGCATTTCCACGAAGTCCTTCTCATCATCCACTAACAAAACCCTGGTTGGTATTTTGATCATGGCACTTATCTCCTTTAAAGGCCTTACAGGTTTTGCGAAAAATTTAACCCATTTTAATTATCTTGTTTAATATGTCGGTATGATCTCTTCCGGCCAATCCTTCTTTTACTTCAAGATATTTCGGGAGTTTTATACAAAAACTGGTCCCGTGACCGAGTCGGCTTTCGACCTCGATTTTTCCTCCCAATTTTTCAACAATTCCTCTGGTGACAAATAGCCCGAGACCTGTACCTTCACCGGGAGATTTCGTACTGAAAAACGGCTCGAAAATCCTTTCCAGATTTTCTTTGGGGATGCCCTGGCCTGTATCCTGCACTGAAAGGGCCACTTCCTCACCAATCACTTCAAGTTTGATAGTGATATTACCTCCGGACCCAGTAGCATGAATGGCATTGGTTAGAAGATTAATCAAGACCTGTCTTAGCTGGTAGGGGTCACTCCATATGGTATTTCCCGGAATATCCATTTCCTGGACAATCTCAATGTCCTTGTTTGCTGCTTCCCTGGTTACTAACCGAATAGCCTCATCTGCCAGTTCCTTCAGATTCAGTTCAGCCAGGACAGAATCATCTTTTCTTGCAAAGCCCAAAAGCTGAAGCGTGATTCTCTTGGCCCTTTCAACGCCCTTTTCAATCTTGTTCAGGGCCATATCAAAGTCCTGCTTACGAGGAATCTCCGCACATTCATCTTTCTTTAAGATGAGCTTCATCCAGCCGGCCGATTCTTTGATAATAGCCAGGGGATTATTGATTTCATGGGCCACACCGGCGGCCAAGGTCCCTAAAGAGGCCAGCCTCTCCGTAGCAATCATCTGCTGCTCCATCTTTTCCCTGAATTCCGCTTCCTTTAGTTTTTCCTCCTCCCGCCTGATCTTATCGTAGGCATGTTTGATCTTGCCTATTAAATGATCCAGTTCAATCGGCTTGCTGAGATAATCAAAAGCCCCCGCTTTGATGCCTTCAACGCCATCCAGGGTCGTTGCATGGCCGGTCAGAAGTATAACCTCGGTTTTCGGATATTTTTCCTTGATATGATGAAGGGCTTCAATTCCGCTCATTCCGGGCATTTTAACATCTAATACCACCACATCCATAGGCATCTTTTCAAGAACAGACAGGCACTCTTCTCCACTCGCTGCCTGCTCCGGGGAAATACCCCTTAATGTCAGACGCTTTGCAATTGTCCCCCGAAATTCTTCTTCATCGTCAACAAGAAGAAGTCTTATCCCTTCCATGAATAACAAGTTCCTTGTTCCAGATTACAGAGATAGTCAAATAGTTGAGTGGTTATGTGGTTGAGTTGGAAAATCATTGTTTTAATTTCAATAAGTTACAAATATCAACATGGCAAATGTCTCCCGCCGCGGCGGGACTAAAAACAAATATGCCCGTGAATTTAACCACTTAACTACTCAACTATTCGACCACTTAACAAGGCCTGGATTACTTGTAACAATCCAAAATTCGCAATCTAAAATCCAAAATCGACATCACACCAGCCCTAAAATCTTCCACCATACGGCCGCTACCAATATAAGAATTCCTAACAATACAGGTGTGGCAACAAGACCCACTTTTGTAATATCAGAAGCCTTAAAATATCTGTAGCTATAAGCAATAGCATTTGGCGGGCAGCCTATCACCAAAAGCATGGCAAATGAAGTAGCTGTCCCAAGGCACAGGGCAATTACTGTTGGGTCCACACCTTCCAACTGGGCCATGGGAATCACGATAGGCAAAATCAGGGCCGCGGCAGCTACATTGGCCATAGCGTTGGTTACAAGCGCTCCGAAAAGCCCTACTCCGGCAAACAGAAGGAGCCAGCCTCCACCCTGAACATAAGGGAAAAAGAGGTTGGCAAAATAAGTGGCAGCCCCCGAGTAGCCCATTGCGAGACCTAAGGAAATACCCCCGCCAAAGATAAACAGGGCCGTTCCCCACTCAAGATTTTCATGAATGTCTTCCCATTTCAGGACGCCAAAAAGTATCAGGCCGGCCACACCTAACATTCCCGTCACCGAATAATGCATGCCATGAAACCCTTTTGTCAGCCATAATAGAAACGAAAAACCAATAATAATCAGGGTCTTTTTTTCCATAGGGCTCCAGGGGCCAAGATCCTCGTCAAATTCAGGAAGTTTAAACTTTGGGTCAGGCCGAAAAATAAGATATACGATCAGTACAGCCGCCGGCACAGTAAGAATGGCTGCCGGCATGGCATACTTTATCCATTCAAAAAAGGTAATCTCAATGCCTGTAAACTCCTTGAGGAAAGCCGCGGCTACCATACAGCGACCACCACCAACAAGCGATCCCATACCTCCGCAGGAACAGGCAAACGGCAATGAGAGCATCATGAACTTGGCGGTGTTTGTGTGAGGTTCAATACCCACAGCCCTCATTAACGGGAGCATGGTGACAATACCTATGGCAGTTGCCGCCGCATCGTGCATGAAGGAGGAAGAAATACCGAGTCCCATGGAGATGATAAAGGTAAAGCGCACAACGCTGTTTCCAGCTTTTTTTATGATAAAATATCCAAGCCGCTTGGTAAGTCCTGCCTTTTCCAGGGAGATGGCAAAAATCAGGCAGCACATGATAAATACTACCACAGGGTGCATATAGGGTGCCCAGGCCGTTTTGACATCACTAATTCCCATGAGGACCAAAAACACGGCAATGCAGATGGCCGTGATTTCAAGGGGGATAGGCTCTACAATGAAGAGAAAGATCAGCATCACCAGGACTGCCAAAAATCTCTTGGCCTTCGGAGACAGCCCATCGACGTAACCCACTTTGATGCCTGCCATATCCAATTCCGCGGCCTTCTTTTTCAGAAATGCCCCTGTAGATTTTTCGCTGCCCGGATCTTTTGCCTCTATGACATATTCCGCAGCCAGCTCCTTATCCGTAGATACCAGGGTAAAGTGCCGGCCTATATGCTGAAAGAATTTCCGGCCATCATCACCGGTTATCTTGAACTTCGTTCCTTCCGGTCTGGGTAAAAGCAGGACAACAATCCCAAGTGCAAATGCCAAACAAAGCTGGAACCATGTGGATTTAAAAAACATTTTTCCTCCTTGCCCGAGATGTAATATGTAAATGCCGCAACCCAAAGACCAATTCACTCAGACTTTTATATCCCATGAGCGCCAAATAAATAGTGCATTTTTTCACAAATTGCCATACAAAAACCCCCCTCTATTATTTCAACATAAAACGTAACTCAGGTTATTTAGGCTGAAGGCTGAAGACTATTAGTAAAGGCTATAAACATCGAACATCGAATCACGCTAAAAGCGTGATCGAATTTTGAATAAGGTATTCTGCCAAATAAACTAGCGGAGCGAAGCGATTTCATCATTCGATGTTCAAAAAACGGTTTTCTTTTCCCTTCCCGTCCTCCGTCCCGCTCAAGCGGGACTACGGAGGGTGGACAGTCTTCAGTCTATACACCTTCAGCCTGACTACGTGAGTAGTCAACATAAAACAAGCGAAATCTTCAGGACAGATCATCAAGCTGTTAATTAACCATGTTGTGAACATCCTTACTTATCTTTGACCGATAGTAACTCACTTTCGAATCATTGGCCATGATCATGTCGAGCTGCCTGGTATGCATAGTCAGGTAACCTAATATTTTCAGACGGTTTTTCATGAAACTCTCTTCATAATCCTCCAAGCGGGCGATCAGGCTGTCTTCCTTTACATCTACCCTGAAACCATACTCCTCTAATATTTCCGTTACAAAAAGGATCCTCCTTCGCTTCCTCTTATAGTCCGCGGCTCCCCCCTTGTACTGGAAACTAATGTAGTTCTCGCTCGATCTGTCACTCACCAGGGTCTCCACGGTGGAGAAGTGAAAACCGAGCCTGGAAGTCAGGCTGCAATAGTTTTTAGAGATCATAAAATAATTCCGGTCAGCATACTGTGAACGCATACCGGGGACTAACGCCGTATTTGCGGTTGCCTGGAACATGACCGACATAAATCCCTTCCCGTCAACCGGTGGAGGGCCTGCCCAGGGCACGGCGGTAATCCCTTCCCACAGGGCCAACATGGGAATGGAGCAAATATTTTCCAGTTTTACATACTTGCCATCAACTTCCTCATAAAACCCATCGTCCAGATTAAGGATCCACCACTGCATGGGCACTTTACCCAACAACTGCTTGCTGGAACGCTCCGGAAAATGATGCTCTTTCCCGAACTTGAACATCTCATTTACTGATTTCTCGTGACAAAAGCGGGTGATGTCATGGAAGGTCCTGCAATTGTCAGGTCTAAATTCCGGCGCGTCGGGATCCAAAAGATTTAAAGGAATTATAAGCCGGGAAGCCCCATTCAATGCCTCAAAAACCGGGCTTCCTTCCATGAGGTTTTTGGGCTTTTCCGCCCTTTTTAGAAGATCGTCCACACGACCCTTGTAGATAGTGAGGCCGTCAGCGTCAACAGTGACCACTTGCCCGTTCTCTAATTGATCTATGGCCTCTTTCAGGCCAAAAAGTGCGGGCACCCCGAACTCTCTCGCCACATTACCAAGATGTCCCGCAATACTTCCCTGTTCCGTAACCACTGCGGCCGCTCGATTCATGAGCGTAGCCCAACGGGGCAGGGATTGGGCCGTTACCAGGATGCCCCCTTCGGGAAACTGAAAGGTATCAATATCCTTCTTTACAACGTAGACCGGACCGGCCGCAATCCCAGGGCTGGCCGTTATCCCTCCTCGAAGGAGCACCGAATCTGTCCTCCCTTCCTCGACCTTTTCCTGATCTGTAGGCTTCTGCTGGACCTCTGTCTTTTGCAGAGGTCGACACTGCAGGAGCGTGATAGAACCGTCTGCCTCAATGGCCCATTCAATATCCTGCGGAACACCATAATAGTCCTCGAGTCTTACCGCCAACCGTGCAAGTCCAATGACATCCTCATCACTCAGAGAGGGGAGGCTGCGTTCTTCATCAATCGTGTCAAGCCGGCAGACACCCTCATCAGCATAGCACACGAATTTTTGCTCCTTGACCTCGATCTCCTTCCGGATGATTTTCATCGGATCACCCCGGGAGACAACAAAAAGATCCGGGTTAGTGCTGCCGTCCACGACAGATTTGGGAAGACCCCAGACCGAGTTAATGACAATTACATCATCCCTGATTCTCATGGGGTCTCTTGAGTAAACGACACCTCCGGCGGCCGCATCAACCATGCGTAGACACCCTACACACATGGCCACATCTTCATCACGGATACCCCGGTTCAATCGATAGGCCATGGCCGGTACGCCGTATTTGCTGGCAACAATCTCTTTGTAGGAATGGAGAAGGTTTTCTTCGCTCACATTGAGTTCTGAACGATACTGCCCTGCGAAAGATGTTCCTGCGAGGTCTTCCCCTAAAGCACTGCTGCGCATTGCAACGGTAGGACCTTTTTCCGCCTCTCCCTTTAAAAGACGATAGTTTTCCAGAATATTCCTCTCAAGGTGTTCCGGGAGTGATGATCCAATGATGAGCTGTTGAATGCCTGCGCTGAGGTCGTATAGTTTATCCACCCTATCCACATCAGTAGCCTGAATGCGGTTGTCTATTTCCGCCTGGAGGTCATTCAGCTCCATAAACCGATGGTAGGCCTGTGCTGTGATTACGAATCCATCAGGAACTTGCAATTGAATCCGGTTTCTGATTTCCCCGAGATTTGCCATCTTGCTACCTGCCTGATCCGCCAGGTCTCTGCCCACATCTCGAAGAGGAAGAACCAAAGGGCCCTCTTTATTTGCAGTTTTGGGATAAATAAACGGATTTATTCTCTTTTGTATTTCTTTGAACCGCTCATGGATCGCTTCATACTTTCCCGAGCTCAGTTCATTCAAATGCTTTACGATCTGGAAGACGTTAGTGGAAACGCTGGTGCTCCTGGCCCGGACAAAGGACATCCCAAAAGGCCATGTCCCTCTCAGAGCCTCCTCCATCTCTGCCATGATCTCCAAGGCCTTGTTATTGGCATTCAAAAGCAGCTTAAACTGGTGGTATCGGGCTTTGAAGGCCGTACGGAGTTCTTCAACATTAGAGGACTTTTCAGTTTCCCTCTTTGAAAAAACTTTATCTAAAAGTCTGGAAATTCGGCCCATAAGCCCACAATGTATCCAAAAAAAAGGCCAAAGGCACGGGGAAAGCAGTTTGCCTTTGGCCTTTTTAAAGGAAATATCTTCGATTTTTGATTGATTATTTGTGACTACTCACGTAGTCAGGCTGAAGGTGTTTAGCCTGAAGACTGTCCACCCTCCGTAGTCCCGCTTGAGCGGGACGGAGGACGGGAAGGGGAAAGAGAACCGAAAGAGTTCTTTTCAGAAATAAAGCAGTTACAGTAATACAATAATAGGAGCCCCATGTGTACCACGTTCAGTCCTTTACTAACAGTCTTCAGCCTTCAGCCTAAATAACCTGAGCAGTTACGATTATTTTAGATATTGCTATCAATACCCAATCTTCAATCGCCAATCGAAAATCATCAATGGTCAGTGTCCAAGCCTAAGCCCCCATCCCTCAAACATGAACATAATGGCAAAGCCATACCACAGCGTGTAAGCCACATAAAAGATTAATGAAAATATGACAACACCCAAACGCTCAGTTATTTTTTGAGGCTCAATTTCGTAATAGTTATAAGATGACTCCACGGCCTTCTTCACAACCAAGGAAACAACCTTAGCCTCTTTGAACTTTTTCTGATTTTTCAGGGCCTTATCCATCTCCTTAAATGCCTTCCACCAGTTAAAAAGCGCCTGTCTCTCGTCATAGCCGTATTTTTCTGAGACCTTCTTCCCATCATTGTGATACATGGCATCAGCATCATCAAG
>JAFDHL010000381.1 GCA_019308785.1 Deltaproteobacteria bacterium | reverse complement strand
CTCCTTTCTGATGGCTTTTGTTTAATATCAAATCTATTATAGCCTTATCAGACGGGCATTTCGAGTACTTTCTTGTCTAATTCCCAATTTAATTGCACTTGATCAAGGGCTAGTTGTGGCGTTATTGTAGTGCTTGCTAGCTTTGGAACATTTTATTTTGGGAATAAAGAGGTGCAACTCCATAAGAAAAAGCTAGAAAGAGATAAGGTGATGTATATTGAGAAATTTGATAGCTTGCAATCAAGCTTAGATGAATCTCAAGCTTTGCTCCGGCCGTTTGCCGATTATGCAAAAGTAAAATACCCGGAGGATGACATTAAGGCTGCCCTTGATAAGCTACGAAACGATTTAGACAGTCATGAAAGGAAAATAAAAATTTATGATTATAAACTTCGACAGCGTCAAATTAAATCGGAAGATGAAGAGAAGTTCTTAGGAATTTTAAAGAAAGCTCAAAATGCCCAGATATCGATTACCTATGCAATTGGAGATAACGATGAGAGTTATAATTTTGCAAATCAAATTGCTGCGTTACTAAAAAGTGCAGGCTGGCGTATAAAGCAAATGGGTGTTGCTACAATTAGCGGTATTTACGGGCTTAGATTGGAATTTGGAGATTTAACTGATGCTCCACCAGAAGGTGAATACTTATGCGAGGCACTTGAAGCAGTTGGGTTCAATGTGGATATTGATTTGGTTTCTTGGCGCAATGTGCCTTCAAACTATATGAACCTTTTAATTGCCCCCAAGGACCAATAAAGAGATGTATCCTAGAATTTGATAAATTGCATAACGAATAAGGTTAGATTGTGTGAGCGAAACGAACCACAATCTGAACCGTTTGTTGGACAAGCCCTGTGGTAAGTGCACGAAAAATTTAAACAAGTGAAACTGAATTTGGTCAGGCTGGAGAGAGAGGGTGACTTTCTGGCATGAATAATGCAATATGCAAATATCTTAAATGGTGGTATTTCAACATGTTAGGAGATTTGCAAATGATGAAAAATAAAGTTTTTTTGTCAGAATATTCCATTTATACAAATTATTTTGGATGATTGTGTAAATACATTTTCTCAAATGCTTTTCTAAATTCATGATCGTAAACGCTACCTCTAATGCTAAAATATGTCAAACATTAACTGTTTCCGCGTAGCGGCTTCGTCCAACAAGACTCTTGCAGCCGACAGCTAATCGCTGCGGCTGAAGAGCAGCGTTCGGCCCACAAAAGGAGAAAAACTTTACGCATGAAAATCTTTCTCATAGGGGTAAGCTGCATAGGCACAACGACTATCGGTGCCAAGCTGGCAGTTTTGCTGGACTATCCATTTTTTGATCTTGACGAGGAAATTGAGACTTTTTTCGGGACATCTATCGAAAGGTTGCAAAACCAGTTCTTGACAATCTATTCCTTCCGGAAAGAGGCATCTAAAGCTCTGAAGTACCTTCTCTCTCGAAGAGTAAGCGAAAATTGCATTATTGCTTTGCCCCCAAGTGGTCTAATGGACAATTACTGGCGGATTGTGAAGAAGGCAGCAAGAACGGTCGTTGTTCTTAAAGACAAGCCAGAGAACATCCTGCAGAGGATCACCTTCTATGATATAGACTCTCGTCAGATCGAAAAACATCTGACAAAGAAAGAGAAATTGTTATACCTCAAGGAGATCAAGAAGGACATTACGTATTTCCGGCGCACATATGCGAGAGCTGACCTCACAGTTGATATCACTGGATTGGGACCGGACAACACTTATAAGGCCTCCCGATGTCAAGAGTAAAAGTATCCATTAACGAAAAAAATGTTTTTCTTTTTTCGCACAACGTATCAACGAGTCCCATTGCTGTTGACAGCGATTCTGGCTTCATTTCAAAGCGGGTGCCGGGAATCAGATCCTGCACCAAACACTTATAGAGGTTCAACCACCTATTGATCCAGGATGTGATTCCCGGGGAGGCAGCTGCAGAGAGATATTCTCCCTGCGACCTAGAAATATTATCGTACCCTCATGCCGTCCCAATCAAAGGTCTGGTTGATGAAACCATCTCCAGTTAGTTCCGGGCTCGGGTGAGGAGCAGAACCATGCCCGCGAGCCAAAAGGCTCATTGAAAAAGATTAAGGAGCGAGACGGATAGCCAATCAAAGCTAAGGAATCCGGGATAATCTATTTCATATCATCCGTTGTGCGCTTTGTGCGCAAGGGTTTTCTTGTCCCCGCTTGGATGCGGCTACGTGATTGTATCCCTATATGGTTCCAGTTAGGCGTCAGGCTAATCCGTCCCCTCCAACTTTAAAGCCCCAGAAATTTATCCTGATCGAAGGGCTTCTTGTTCTTTAAAATAAAATAAACAGCGCGCCCCATTCTGTGGGCAAGGATGGACAGGGACTTGGCTTTACCGTGTTTTTTGATAAGCCTGTCACGATATCGTTTGCCTTGCTCATTACCTTTAAGGAAAAGTGCTGCTGCTTCACTGAAAGCCCATTTTAGATGAGCATTACCTATCTTTTTTCCACTGGCTCCGTACTTTTTCCCGTTGGATTCTTTAACACACTTGACCAATCGGGAATAAGATGCAAAATCCTGTACTCTTGGAAAGCGTTTGATGTTTTCGATTTCATAAAGTATCACAAGGGAAAGGATTCTACCGATTCCTGGGATAGTATTGAGTAGGGCATGAGCGACAGGATCATGATGTTTTGCGGACTTTATGATATATCTCTCCATCTTAGCTATAATGGGATCATAAGCGGTAATTACTGCAAAATCAGTAGCGATCATGTTTTGAACAGAAGTATCTTCGAAGCGTTCAACGATCCCGTCACGGTTTTGAGGTTTTGCGATGCATCCTAAGGGGTTCGGGGAGATTATACTGGCTTCGTGTATTTTGTATGTGGGCATATAACTCAGCCCTTTTTCTCATGAGATGATTACGTCTTCTGAGCAGATCCCTGGTGGATCTCATCTTAGCAGGATAGGTATAGGCCTGAGGTATCATGCCGCCTCTGAGTAAGACAGCGATCTTGCGGGAGTCGATTTTGTCATTTTTGGCTTTGCCACCGTGTATGGCTTTCATGTACAGAGCATGGCCTAGGACGAAGGGGATACTATGCTCGGTACAGAGATCCGCGACCCAATACCAGGTGAACATGCATTCCACGGCGACGACAATATCCTCCTGATAAGGTTCTATGACCTTTAGGAAGACATCTCGATCTGTTTTAATGTTTCGGTGCAATCTGACCTCCCCTTCTGCATCAAGGATGCAGAGATACATTTTTTGGGCATGAAGGTCGATTCCGCAATAAAATTTGTGCTGTTTGGTGTAAAATCTCATTTGGTCTCCTCCTTCTTTATTGGTTTATGGTTTTGTGGTGAAACTCATAATACCATATCTTAGGAGGA
>JAFDHL010000097.1 GCA_019308785.1 Deltaproteobacteria bacterium | reverse complement strand
ATCCATCTCCTTAAATGCCTTCCACCAGTTAAAAAGCGCCTGTCTCTCGTCATAGCCGTATTTTTCTGAGACCTTCTTCCCATCATTGTGATACATGGCATCAGCATCATCAAGACAGTTGGCCAGGATTTTGCCCAGGTTACCGGTTACCTTCAACTGGGACCCAGTTACGGCCGTTCTGGCGCCACTCTTCTTAAAAAGCAAAGCTGTTTGTTGTGCCTGGCCTATATCCGCCATGGTCAGGGTTGCGCTTACTTCCTTACCAATGAACCTGTCGGTTTCTTCCTTGATCTTTGGGATATAATAGGCTGAGCCCTTTGATATGGAGTTATATAGGGAGTCCAAGTATTGCAGGGCGTTTTGCCCTTTTAAAACAGGTGAAAACAATATAATTAGTACGACCACAAAGGCCAATAACATTCCAGCGCCACCATAAAATTCTTTTTTATGCGCAATCATACTATCCCCTCCTCTCCCTTAAGGACCCGAATATTCTTGAGGAATGTACCGATTACCCAGACACTGAATCCTCCGATAACAATAAAAAAAGCCCAGACCCCGATGTTCTCCAAGACAGCACCAGCCTGTTTGGATATAGGGAGAACCTCCATCTGTCCTAACTTTGCAGGCAGGGCAAAAAAACGGTTGACAAAACCGGCCAGTACAGCCATGGCGTAAAAGCCGCGTATGGTGATTCCAGGCACTACCTTGGTGACCATAGCGCCGACCTGGATCCCGAGCAGAGATCCTAAAAGCATTCCCATGGCCAATGTGTAGAAGATAAACCCGTATATTGCGTACTGGCTTATTGCCGCGTAGCCTGCCGTGAAGATAATCTGAAAGATATCCGTTCCCACCGTGGTCATGGAAGAGACGCCTAACATATATACGAATATAGGGAAGGTCAAAAAGCCGCCACCAACCCCCATAATACCCGCCGCGAGTCCGACAAGCGCGCCGCTAAGAACCAGAAATATCCACGAAATACTCCGGCCACCAGGGACAAAGTCGTAATCAAATTTGATCATGGGGGGAATCTTCATGGACTGAAGTTTCTGTGGCAGATTTCCCATCTCTGCCCCTTCTATCTTCCCACCATGTGCATCCTCAACCGGCTGATACTCTTCCTTTTCAAGTGTATCACCCCCGCCGTGAGGGGCAGCAACCTCTACTTCCGCCTTCCTCGCTTTAAGAAAGTCGAGCATGGCATAGGCCCCTAAAAAACCAAGCATCAGAGAATATATTGTCGTAATAAAAGCATCACTCAGCACAGGGTTGATCTCATAGAGGACGCGGTTTATCATCCCGCCAACTGTTGCTCCTATGATGGCACCGATCAAGAAAACCACGGCCAGGGGTACGGAAACATTTCCCAGCTTCCTGTGGATAACACTTCCCATTATGGCCTTTGCAAAGATATGGAAGAGGTCTGTTCCAACTGCCAGTATCCCTTTGATGCCTGCGCTCATCAGGGCGGGGGCAATAACAAAACCGCCACCAGCGCCTATGCAACCCGTAATCAGACCGGCGCCAAGACCGATTAGTATGGATACGATAAAGATACCTGTCGAATAAAAGGCCGGACTATATGCCTTTTTGCCCCCTAATACCTCTGGAAGGGCTCCTCCAATCTGTTCAGCGAATGCAATGCCTCCTAAAATAATAGGAACCGTAAGCAAACCAAGTATAATCAACCGCTTTCGGTCACCAAGAATGGTATTGGAAACATCAATCTCCCATCTCGCATGGGCTCTTGCGCCCATCATCATAAATTTGCCCCATTGTCTAAAAAAATTCATTTCAATACAGCTCCTTCTTTCATTTATTATTTTCTGTTTAAAAATTTGTCCCCTATCATTATAAAATCCTTATTCTTCTGATTCAACTCCCTCCATGTGTCTTATTTTTTCTTTCTGTATCTCTTTCTTCTTATTCGCATCCTGTGCCTTGTATATGAGATCATCGATATTTATGGGTTTCATCAGATAGTCAAAGGCCCCAATCTCCATCCCTTCAACGGCCACTTCAAGACTCGCATGACCCGTTAACATGATTACCTCAATCAACGGATCACGCCGTTTAATCTCCCTGAGCGTCTGAATACCATCCATTCCCGGCATCCTCACATCCAGCACCACAACATCTACAGGATCGTGAGCCAACCGTTCAAGTGCTTCTTCACCACTTTTGACCGCGCTGACATTCATTCCACGTTTCTTCATGCGCTTAACCAGCGTTTCTAAAAACTCCACCTCGTCATCGACGAGTAAAATACGAAAGCCATCCACTCCCATCACCTCCCAGGACTAACCGCTTCCCTGATCTTTTTGATGAGATCCTCTAATTCGCAGGGCTTCATAAGATAGTCAAACGCCCCGCACTCAATTCCTTCTTTCGCCGCCTGTTCGGAACCGTGACCTGTCAGCATAATAACAGGCATGTCCGGATCCATTTTCTTGAAAATTTTAAGAACCTCAATGCCATTTATGTCTTCCATCTTGAGGTCCAGAACAGCTACGTCAAAATCCTGCTTACGGAGCGCCTGTATCCCCTCGGTACCACTTAAGCTCTTTGTTACATCAATATTCCTCTTGGCCATTCTATTAGAAAGGACATTCACGTAGCCCGCTTCATCGTCCACTAAAAGCAGTTTGATCCGGTCAGTGCCGGCAATATCCTTTTTTGACATGATCTTTTTCCCTAATGCCTCGTGATTCGATCTTTTTTAATCGTACATAGACGACAGTATATTCACGCCTAAGCCCTTTTTCCTAAGTCGTGGCAACAACCTCTTCTTTTTCCTTCTCTTTGGCCAACGGGATACGGACATAAAAAGTGGTCCCAACATCCACGGTGCTTCGAACCTCTATTTCTCCTCCCATCTTCTTAATAATACCATAACATATGGACAGCCCCAATCCAGTGCCTTTTCCAACTTGTTTTGTGGTAAAAAATGGATCAAAAATACGGCTCAGGTTTGCCTTGGCAATACCGGGGCCGTTATCGGCCACTCCCACCACGACATAATCTCCTTCCACTTTGCTCGACATTTCGAGCTTGCCTCCGGTTTTTTCCATGGCATCAAGGGCGTTATTGATCAAATTAAGAAAGACCTGCTGTAATTCTGATTGGGACACCTCTAATAAGGGCAGATTACTTTGAAAATTTGTGTTTATTGTCACGTTGCTGTATCTCGCTCGTTGGGCCGAGATAGCCACCAATTCCTCGAGCATGTCATTAAGATGGACTTCCTGGATCCTCGAATCGGTCTTCCTGGCGAAGCTTAATAATTTATACGTTATATCCTTACAGCGTTTTCCCTGGGTACGAATCTGTTTCAATGCCCTTTCAAACTCATCCAGATTTTTTCCTTCCTTAAAATCTTCCTCCTCCAACAAATCCTCGATCCACCCCGCTTCTTCAACCATAATGGCAACGGGATTGTTGATTTCATGGGCTATGCCAGCAGCCAGTTCCCCCACTGATGCAAGCTTCCCTGTTTCAACAATCTGTTCGTCCATCATCTGTCTTTCTTTATCCATCCTGGCCACTCGATAGGCCATCCTTGTGGAAAGCAAATAAGCCATGCTCGTAATGGCAAGACCGCCTAATATAATAATAGCAAAGGCCACCCTTAATGCCCTTCGGAAATCCGAAAAGGCATCCGAGGCCCTCTGCTGGTATACCAAAAGCCAGTCCCCCCCCTTAAGAAAGGCCGCCACATAGATATTCTTATTCCCGAATGCATCCTTCCTTTCCACAATCTGGACATCATCCTTTTCCTTCAGTTTGGTTTTCATGAATTCTAAATACGGCCCTTTGTCCGGCATGACGTCAAAAAGCGGTTTGGTCTGCAACTCTCCTTCCCTGTTCATGATAAAGGCAAACCCTGTTTCTCCAACGCGGATATTCCCCACGAGATTATTGAAAGCGACAAAGTCAATGGTGGCCCTTATTATCCAGGATTCCCCCTTCCAGTTATCTCTTACCGTTACTATGAAGTGAGGAAGACCGCGAAGACCCAAAAAAACATCACTTATAACATACTCGTTCTTTATGGCGGTCTCAAACCAGCCTGCGGTTGAATAGAGGGCCTTTCCCAGTTTAAAGGGTCCGGCATAGGCGACTTGAAGCCCTTGCGAATTGATTACTCCTAAGTCCACAAAAACAGGGCCGTATCCTCTCTGAAGCATCTCCAATCTATCCCGCAAAAAGGATTCGTCACTCAGTTCTTCAAAGCTAAAGGTCTTGGCCAGGACACGGATGTTACCGAGCTTCTCCACCAGAAAACCATCTATGTTCTGCTTGTGTTTCAGGACTAACTCTGCCAGATGGGCATGGACTTTTTCATGATAGGATCTGTTGAATTGGTAAAGAATGATCCCGCTGACCAGGATCATGGGTGTGATGGAAACAGCGATAATGATAAAAATTCTTTTCCTGAAAAATGCAGGGTAATCCGTGGTTTTTGTCTCTTTACTCTTGTCCATAATTGGCACTACAGGATGATATCCGCGGATATCAACATACGGAAAAAGTTAGCATACTATTCCAGCCCGTGTACTGACAGTGCTTCCTTGACCCGGGCTTCCTTGATTTTCTCTTCGTGTTCTTTCTTTTTCCTTGTGGCCTCATCTACTTTAGTCATGAGTTGCTCCATATCGCAGGGTTTCATCAGGTAATCATAAGCCCCTAACTTCATACCCTCGATAGCCGACTCTACCGTAGCATGGCCGGTCAGCATAACAACCTCGATTAAAGGAAATGCCTTTTTAATTTCCTTCAGCGTTTCAATCCCGTCCATACCAGGCATTTTGACATCCAGGATAACAACATCGGTATTTCTATGCTTTCCAAGCGATTCAAGGGCTTCATTACCCGTAAAGGCAGTGAGAACCGTCAGATTTCTTTTTTCCAGACGTTTTACCATGGTTTCCACGAAAGGGACTTCATCATCGACTAACATTACCAACGGCGTCTTCATGGCGAATTTTCCTCCTTTTTACACTATTAGGATTGCTTTCTTAAACGCTTCGCCTGCACATTCTCTCTGTCAAGGTCAGATACTTCCTGATTAAGTGCCGGTGACAGGGGAATAGGCCTTGGCAGGGAAATCCATGCATCTTCTTTTAGTAACTATTCAGGTTATTTAGGCTGAAGGCTGAAGACTGTTAGTAAAGGCTAATCGAACATCGAATCACGCTAAAAGCGTGATCGAATTTTGAATAAGGTATTCTGCCAATTTATAAACTGGCGGAGCGAAGCGATTTCATCATTCGATGTTCAAAAAACGGTTTTTTTTCCCCTTCCCGTCCTCCGTCCCGCTCAAGCGGGACTACGGAGGGTGGACAGTCTTCAGTCTAAACACCTTCAGCCTGACTACGTGAGTAGTCACTTCTTTTATTGATTATCTTCGGCTAATGAACTCCACTTTCCAGTACCCCCCTGGCCGTCTCTAAAATCCCCTCAGGAAATCCTACCACGTTGAAGATCACAAGGAACCCGATGAACCAGACCACAAGCATGCATATGATAAAAAGCACAAAACCGTACTTCAGAAAATCGAGAGGGTGAATCGCCCGCTCGCCCGTATCCGGATAGATGCCCAGACCGTAAACAATAGCATTGTTTGGCGTACCCACGATAAGGAAATGAGCAAAAGATGTGGAAAAAGCCACGGCAAGTCCTACTGCCCAGGGCTCACCTTCAACGCCCGTCATAATCCCCATAGGAATCACAATGGGCCCGAGAAGGGCTGTAGTACCTGCATCAGACATGAAATTGGTCATCAAACCGGACAGGCTGGAAAGCCCAACCCATAGCCCGAAGCCCTGGCTCATACCCACGGTTCCAAGGATCTTCAAAAAGCTCTGCGCCAGCCAAAGGGCCGCGCCGCTCTCCTTGAGCAGGGCACCTAAGGTCAAAGCACCGCAGTACATAAACCATGCATCCCAGGATATTCCTCCCAGGATCTTTCTCCAATCCGTTGTCTTGAAAAGAACCGGGATCAAGAGTGCTAAAAGAGAGGGGCCGCCCAGTCCGAGCTCTTCTCCACCCAATATCCAGAGAAACAAAATCAGCAGCAACATCCCGAAGGTGACATATTCCGCATAGGACATCTTGCCCATTTTCTGGGTCTCCTCCTTGATGGCTGAAAGACCCGGTGTGAGGTCCCTGGTCTTGATCTTCCTTCCAAACAGGACAATCATATAGATTGCCACCAGAACTCCCAAAATGGGCACCATGGGGAACCCGTACTTCATCCACGTAAAAAAGTCCATCGGGATGTTATACTCACCCCAGAACCCCATCATAATGACGTTACGACCACCGGCGGCGGGCGATCCAACGCCTCCAACATTTAACGCATAACAAAGGGCGAAAAGCAAAAATTTTGCCAGGGCCGGGTCATGCTTCACCTCCCCGCCGCTGCTTTTGGCTTCTACTGCACCGAAATAAACCGCCATCATTACCGGCGTCATAAAGGCACACATGGCATGGGCAGAGATAAAAGAACCTATCATCGCCATGCTTATACACAAAACAAAGATAGGGACTAAAAACCCCCTGGTCCAACCCAGAAGCCAGGTGGCCAGCCGCTTATGCAATCCCACATCTACCACGGCTACACCCATGGCCAGAACCCCTAACAGGAACATGGGAGCGTCACCTGCAAATGTCTTACCGACCATGCTGCGCGGAAGAAGATGGAGAAAGTAGGCCAGAATCGGCATGAGGATACCTGTCAACCCTATGGGGATAGCCTCGGTGGCAAAAAAGATGACCGCCATGGGGATGATGCCAAGCACGATCATGGTCTTACGAGCCGCTTCAGTCGCGTCATGCGCTACTTCCCATGCAATCAACTTTTCGGCAAACCCGTATTTTTCTACAACATCAAGCACGCTCTGTGGTGTTGGCAAAATAAACCCGACCACGATAAAAATACCCAGCCCGATGCAAATCCACAGTAAATTGTTAGAAAGGATGCCGCCTCCACCCTCACCATGGTCGATTTCATGGGTCATAAACTAAATCCCCCTATACTTCGTATTAGATCTCACAAGCCTTCATGGTCTGGAAGATGTATTTGAAGACATCAGTAAGCCTCATTATCCCTACTATGTCTTTCTCCCTCGTCACAAGCAGCGATTGATGGCGACCCATGACCAGCTGGTGAATTGCCTCGCCCAAGGACGCACTTTTATCGATATATTCGCCTTCAGTCGGTGTATACATAAAATCCGTTACCGGCAACTTGGCCGCTTTTCTGCAGGTATCACTCAGAGGCCTATCAAATAAGGAGTAACTCTCGAGCATGGATTTGAGGAATTGCGGACTGAAACCGGCACGGGAAAATGACCCCTGGTCTCCCATGTCCCCGTATTTTGGTTCCAGGGCCCTTAAAACATCCAACTGGCTTATCTTGCCCACAATTTTCTTGTCTTCGTCATATACCAATACTGCCCTGTGTAGGTATGTATACCTTGTTCGATCAAGCTCCTCATGAGCCTTTTCCAGGGCCATCACCGCATCAAACATGGTGGCATCTACAGACACAGTGACGTATTCCTCAAGAGGCACCATTAAGTCTTGTACGGATATTTCTTTCATATTAACCCTCCTAATGGTTCAATTTCAGTCTTGATCAAGGCCCCCGAAATGGGCATAAAACAGCAGAATCATAGCAAGAACCCTGATTTCCCCATTTTTTACCTTCACAGTGGTCTTAATGCAAGCCTTTTGTCAGATTTGCAGGCAGGATTACATCAAAGATAATCAACTATTGGATTTCACAGATAAAACAAAATGGCCCTTTTGGGTGTGTGGCCATTTTAATGAAAAGATCGTTTAATTTATAATGAATGATCCCGAGGACAGGGATCATGGGCGTGATGGAATTGGCATTGGTAATCTAATTATTTCGATCCAGATCAGAGTTCTGTTGTTACCTCTCTAACGTCTTTTGGAACATCAGGCCCCTGCAAACTGGCTTCCCGCAACACCTTTAAGACCACTTCTTTGAGTCGCTCAACGCTGTTTCCGCTTTTTTCTACAAATGCGGTAATACCCGGATTGGACAGATGATTGGGATAATCCGAACCAAAAGAATGGACCACTATGGGCAAAACAGGAATCCTGTCACCAAGCACCTCCAGTACGGGGATTTCAATTGCATCAGGCAAATCCATGTCTAAGATCAGAAGATCAAGCGGCCCGTGCTGATAGGCCAGTTTTAATACCTCTTGACCATTTTTGGCCAACCTGACCCGGTAGCCCTCGGCTATCATCTCTCGTTTTAAAAACTCTCTTACATTGCGATTCCGGTCGGCTATTAAGATTGTAAATTTCTTCGCCACCAGACCTCCTCAGTACACATAGTATTTCAGATCTAAAAGCAGTCTCTATCTATCGAGGCGCGGGAGAAGCATCGGTCTTTGAATGTGGAACGTTCCCCTCACTCAGAGTTCTGGAATATCTCCCTTTTGTTTTCAAGATGATCTACCATGTAAAGCAGTGCAACATCATCCTTGAACTCTTCTTGGATTTGTTGCAGTTTGGAGCGGTCAATATTGTATGCGCGGATGTAAACCTTGCGATACCCCTCAGGAACTCGTTCATAGGTGCTGAGAATGCTGACCAAACGGCCGTTATAACTCCGGATAACATCACATACATCCTTGATAGATCCTGGTCGGTCCTCCAATTGAAAGGCAAACTGAATGCCCTTTTTCCCAATACCGGTCAAGGAAATCAATGCCCTAAACAGGTCCGTTTGCGTGATTATTCCTACAACGTTCCCCTTATCGCCGACCACGGGTGCCCCGGATATCTTATTTTTCAAAAGGACCTCCGCCGTCTCTTCCACGGTATGATCGAAACGAACCGTAATGGGATCCTTGTTCATGACATCAATCACCTTGATCCTTATCATTAAATATGTGAGTTCATGGATCTCCAGTGTGGTAGCATCTGAGGCGGAGGCCCTTTTTATATCCCGGTCCGTAATAATTCCCACTAATTCATCCTCTTCCAGAACCGGGAGCATTCGGATGTTATGCTCTTTCAATAACTTCATGGCATCGTGCATGGAGTCATTGACGTCTACAGTGATAACCGTCTTGCTCATCCAATTTTTTACTAACATGGTAACACCTCCTCCTGGTTAATGGTGTAAATCAGGCATAACCTTAAACTTCAAGGCATTTAATGATCCTTTGATCTTTAACCGAAACACCATGCAAATACATGGTCTATTGGATTTCCCTTTATTGCAATGTTTCAGGCTTTATCCATGAGTTTCTCTGTATCTTCTGCCAGCTTCTCTTTGGCCGGTATCAAACCTTCTACCTCAAAACATAACTTGGTCAACTCAAAAGTCTGTTCGTCCAGTTCAATATCGGCCCAACCTGAAACACGAATCCGTCTGTTAATCTCCTCAAGGGTTATATGGGCATCAAACGGCATGTTATTCGCCAGGCTTCCAATAAACGAAGCAATATCGTCAAGCTTAACTCCCTTAGCAGTCAATCTATGAATTAAGGCCCTCATAAATGGGTTCAACCTGTTCCCTCGCTATGCCAAATTTTGCTACTTTAAGATCAGGATATGCACAGTAAATAGAGCAACCCGTGTGCCAAGGTGGAACGCAGGAGAGAAATATGGCTGAAGTACTTGATACAACATGTATTATTTCAATCAGCCAATGTTTGGGGAAGGTAGTTTTAAGGGGATTACATGTCGGGTTTTTTTACAATTTGTAAAGAAAAAGAAACGTATAGATCTTCAGTGCTGAGTTATTGAAACAAGACTTAGTCTTTCTTAACCGAAGTCTCCAGTTTGAGCTTATACTTTTCTATCTTCGAGTGGAGGGTAGGTCTCGAGATACCGAGGAGTTTGGCTGCGCGCGAGCGGTTTCCCCCAGTGATGTTTAGAGCTTCGCTGATTGTCATGCTCGCGAATCGGTCTATACATGAATCAAACATATTCTCCTTATTATCATACGACAGTAATTCACGTATCCAGCTACGGACCATCTCATCATCGGCTTCAGTTCCAGTCCCTTTAGTGGGGCCCGTACCGCTTATGGCCTGAGATATATCTTCAATTGACACAGGGGCCCCTCGGTTAAATATCAACGCCTTTTGTATGGTATTTTCAAGCTCGCGAACGTTACCGGGCCATGGATAGTTCTTGAGCATATTTACTGCCTCCTCGCTGAGCCCGGGATTATTGATGCCCATATAAGACGAGTATCTTGAAAGTAAATACTCAGTGAGAAGAGGAATATCATCCGGTTTGTCGCAAAGGGAAGGAAGCCATATGGTAACCACTTTAAGTCGATAATAAAGATCCTCACGAAAACGCTCTTCAGCAAGTGCCTCTTCCAGATTCCGGTTAGTAGCTGCAATAATTCGTACATCCACAGGAATGGTTTCTCGACCTCCAAGTCGTTCGATTGTTTTTCCCTGAAGCAGCCTCAATATCTTGGCCTGGATGGTGCCTGGCATATCTCCGATTTCGTCGAGAAGAACTGTACCACCATGGGCCTGCTCGATCTTCCCTACGCGACGATGGTAGGCCCCTGTAAATGCCCCTTTTTCAAAGCCAAACAGTTCACTTTCAAGCAAATTTTCCGGGATGGCAACGCAGTTGATCACAAGAAATGGCCTTTCTGCCCGGAGGCTGTGTTGATAGATGGCCCTTGCCACCAGTTCCTTGCCGGTTCCTGACTCACCCCTAATAAGAACAGTGGCATCGGTGGGAGATACTCTGCCGATCGCCTTGTATACATCCTGCATGGGCTTGCTCTGCCCAACTATGGCCTCCCGCGAGATCTTGTCCGGGATGGTATTCATTTCCACGGGCGTTCGCATGAAACGGCCTGCCTCTAAGGCCTTATCGATCACACCTAACATTTCAGGCACATCAAACGGTTTGAGTATATAGTCGAATGCCCCGATTTTGGTGGCCTCAATGGCTGTTTCCGTCGTGCCATAGGCAGTCATAATGATCACAGGGAGCTTGCGTTCAATCTCGTGTATAGCCTGAAATGTCTCAAACCCACCCATGCCCGGCAGGCGCATGTCCAGGATAACCAGATCCAGGGCCTTATTGTGGACAATATCAAGGCCGGTTTCGCCTGAAGGAGCAGTCTCAACAGTATAGCCTTCCTCGACCAACAGTTTGTTAAAGCTTTTGCGCAACTGTTCGTCATCATCAATAATCAGGATGGTACTCATGGTTTCACCACCTTAACCGGAAGGGTTATGACAAAGGTACATCCCTTGCCTTCTTCAGACATAAGATCCAACCAACCTCCATGCTCATCTACAATACGGGCAGCGATACTCAAACCCAGACCAGTTCCTTCTTCCTTCGTGCTAAAAAATGGTTGAAGGACCTTGGCCTGGATCGACTTTTTTATCCCTGGGCCATTGTCGGACAACCGAATTACAACCACCCGTCCCAATGGCTCCACAAAATTTTCTTCCTCATGGATGACAATCAATCCACTACCCTTAATCGCCTCGCAGGCATTCATAACTATATTGACCAGCATTTCCTTCAATTGCTCGGGATCAGCCTCTATCTCCGGGAGAGGCCGCTTGCGGTCAATCTTTACTTCCACATCATAAGACCGAAGGCGGTGGTGTAACAACTGTATGACCATGTCAACCACATCTGAAGGACTTATCCTTTGCATCTTGAGCTTTGGTGGCCGTGAAAACTCAAGGAAATTCCCTACAATGGTGTCCACGTGACGAATCTCATCCGAGATCACTTCAAAATCATCTTTCTGCGCAGCAGAAAGATCGGGCATACGACTCAAGGAAAAGAGACGCATTTTCACTGACGTGAGAGGATTACGAATACTGTGGGCCATACCTGCGGCCAATTTCCCTACTAGTGCCATTTTCTCAGCCTGCAAAAGGGTCTCACGGCTTTTTTCAAGTTCAAAATGGGTATGATCTACATCTTTGATCAAACCATGAACACTTTTCCTGAGTGCCTTGACTTCGTCCTGGGATCTGTGAACACTGCCAATTCGATCGGTCTCTAAGGCTAAGCTACGAATCGGGCCTAAAATTTGCCCTACAAGGATAAAAGCCAAAAGAATGGCCAAGGAAAAAACGACAAGCATGACCGTAACTGCGATAATCCTGAGATTTCTGGCCTTTAAATGGCTTCTTTCACGCGCCAGTATGATGCTTTCTGAATGGATATCCTTGTATTTATCGCAAAGTTCAAGGATCCTGAAAAAACGATCCCGCACTTCCCCGTGGATCCTTGCACCGGCCTCTCGCTCTCCGGACTTATAGTATGAAATGACTCTGTCTTTAAAACTAATATAGCTGGAATATTCCGCTTCAATCCGGTCAATAGTTTCCTTTTGTAGTTCGGTCTCCACCAGAGAACGTGCCTCTTTTAGGCGTCCCTTGAAAATTTGACGGTACTCTCCTAATTGCCTCAACCAGCCCGGGTCACCATCCAGAAAATAATAGGAAACGAATCCTTTCTGGTTCACAAGAGCGTTTTCCAGTGCTTCCGCGGCCTGGAAGGCGGCTACGTTTTTATCAATGACATCTGCCAAAAGCCCTTCCATTCGGTAGGTGTACCATACCATAATCAGACCACCCACAATGGTAATGAACACCAGTGAGGTCAAAATTGCATAGATCCTGGCGCGTAGGCTGATTTTCTTCCACATCCTCAGCACTCCTCAATCTTTAGGCGCTTTTTCCAACCAAAATTAAGTTTAAATATTTACCACCTTAAGAGGGAATCGGCAACCGAAATCAAGGGAATCCTTTTTTCAATGATATACTGCACTATTTCTTCTTTGACTGCGGGATGCTTGCCTTGGTCTTGAAAAAGACCGGTCAAAACTGTAACCTTAGAAAATGGTAGTCGGGAGGGAATGTGAAGGCCACAATGAGGAGGTATTTTTTTGTGGGAACGAATTATGAAAAAATTATTCATGACAATCTTTCCAGATTCTTTGCACAATTGTCAGATGACGCGGAAAAATCATTGGGAGCCGAAAAAAGGGGAGGCAGTTATTATTTCAGGGCCTTTGGTGAGGACTGCTGTCTGTGTCCCAAAATGGTCAGTCTTTCAGGCAAACCTGCTGACGAGCCAAGGGGGCTTTTGATTTCCCTTTATGCCCTCCATGCCAATGCCGAGCCCATGCAGACCGAGCCTTTCAGGTCATTCAAGGATTTTCCTGACAGCATGCCATACCAAAACGCCTTTAGCGTCAACAGCGAGAAGGTGCTCGTTCCCCATGTCCTTTTGATTAAAGAAAAGCAGCCCAGGATTAAGAAGAGCTTTGATGGACGGGATGGCCTGCCGGGTCTCACTGGTGATTTCTGTTTTATCCTCTACCCCCTTCCCAAAATCGCTCTCTATTATATATTTTATCTCCCGGATGAAGAGTTTCCAGCATCTGCCACTTGTCTTTTTTCTGCCAATGCCTTATCTTTTATGCCTCTTGACGGACTGGCCGACGTGGCAGAGTACACTTCGAGGGAAATCGTTCAACTCGTCCTCAAGTAATCTCTGCTGAATAATCACGTAAATCCTGTCAAATTCATTTTATGATCGTATCTGCCTATCAACCATACTTCGCCCCTTTCCCGGGTTTTTTTTCAAAGGCCCTCCGTTCTGATATCCTTGTTCTCATGGATAGTGTTCAGTTCCCGCAGGGCACCACCTGGTTAAACAGAAACCGTTTCAAAAACGATCAGGGGACCCTGTGGATGACCGTACCGGTATGGAAAAAAGGTTTAGGGCTTCAAAGTATCAATGAAGTAAGGATCTGCCATGGCGGGCGCTGGACAAAAAAACACCTGGCCAGCCTGAAGACCGCTTACGCAAAGGCACCCTTTTTAGAGGAGCATCTGGTGTTCCTGGAAAAGATTTTCTCAGAGAAATTTGAAAAGCTGATTGATCTGAACTTGAAAATCATCGAGTATCTAATGGAGCATCTGCGGATTCCCGCCAAAGTACAATTGCTCTCCGGGCTCGGCATTGAGGCCAAGGAGCCTCAACTATCTGTCGAAATCTGCAAAAAACTTGGTGCGTCCCATTTCCTGGCACAAAGCAGCGCCAAAAAGTATCTGGACAAACCGGCATTTCAAAAGAACGGCGTTGAGCTTGTGTTTTTTAACCCCCGCCCTCCCATTTACCCCCAATTATGGGGGCCTTTCATCCCCAATCTCTCAGCCTTTGACCTTGTTTTCAACTGCGTGCCCAAAGCACATACCATTTTAAATCGGAGCCGGATTTGCCCAAAAAAATTATGATCAGCCAAACAGCGCCTTTGTGGAAACAGATCCTCTCACAGAGTATCACAACCCCCAAGTCCCTGTCAGCGTTTTTTGAAATAGACGAGCCGGCGCTTCAAAAGGTGACGGCCCGGTATCCCATTCGCATCAATCCCTATTATCTCGGACTGATCAAAAAAAAAGATGACCCCCTATATAAACAGTGCATCCCGGATATCCGGGAAATCAAGGACAAAAACGGCGTGGATGACCCATTGAATGAAGAAGGGCTCTCTCCGGTTTCCGGCCTGACCCACAAGTATCCGGACCGGGTTCTGTTTCTAATATCATCCCGATGCGCCATGTACTGCAGGTTCTGTAACCGGAAAAGAAAAGTTGGACGCTCGTCTATGGTGACAGAAAAATCCGTAAAGGAGGGCCTTTCTTACATTCGAAGCCATAAAAAGATCAGAGACGTTCTCCTTTCAGGTGGAGATCCGCTTCTCCTTGAAAACCAGAGCCTCCATTCAGTCCTGGCCGAATTGCGCGCCATGCGCCATGTGGAGATAATACGCATCGGCACCAGGGTACCTTGTACCCTCCCCCAGAGGATTACACACCATCTGGTAAATATGCTGAAAAAATTTCACCCCCTTTACATCCACACACATTTCAACCACCCCGATGAAATCACCCCGGAAGCCGCCCTTGCCTGCGAGCGATTGGCCGATGCGGGAATCCCCATGGGCTGTCAGATCGTGCTCCTCAAAGGAGTCAACGACAACCTTGCAACCATGAAAAACCTGGTCCAAAAGCTCCTTAGAATCCGGGTCCGGCCCTATTACCTATTTCAGGCCGACCTAACAAAGGGAACATCACATTTCTGGACCCCTATCAGCAAAGGCCTGGAAATCATATCCGGGCTCCAGGGACACACATCGGGCCTTTGCATCCCTCATTTTGCCATTGATCTCCCGGGAGGAGGAGGTAAGGTGCCACTGCTACCAAAATTTATAGTAGGCGCAAATAAAAAAAGTCTGGTAATAAAAAACTACCTGGGACAAGAATACCGGTATCCACTGTATGACATATGAAAATTCCATATTCTGCAAATATTTTTCGGCTCCTTATATGAATCTGTGGGTTAAGAAAAAAGTAATCAGGTTATTTAGGCTGAAGGTCCCGCGAAACGCGGGATTAGTAAAGGCTATGAACATCGAACATCGAATCACGCTAAAAGCGTGATCGAATTTTGAATAAGGTATTCTGCCAATTTATAAACTGGCGGAGCGAAGCGATTTCATCATTCGA
>JAFDHL010000096.1 GCA_019308785.1 Deltaproteobacteria bacterium | reverse complement strand
GATGAGCCGGGTCAGCCGGTTTTTCACACCCCAGTCAAGGTTATCCGTCCCTTTGATCCATCCTTTCTTAGCTCCTGCTTCTTCAGGTCCCATCTCGCTCACGTCTCTGGCCTCTAGAAGCCCTTGTGCATCTGCCATGTTCGTATCCTCCGAAAAAAATTAAAATAGTCGAAATCTCGTTGAATTGCGATAGGTTATTGTTAGGCCAACCGTCTCGTGTTGTCAAGCAGGATATAGAGTTGGGCCAATGTTTGGCTTAAAGTGATCAATTCCCCAGGTTTTCTCAATTTTTTGTTGACAATCTTTTTAGATAATGTGCTAATATTAAGAAAGTGGTTCTGTATACAGAATAATATATTTGTTCCATAATATTTCTGCTGCCATTGCGCTGGATTTCTTAAAACACTAAATCCTCTTTTGAGTATTGCAAAAGGTGAAAAGGAGGTGATAAATCTAAAACGAAAGCAACTTGAACGAACACGATTTAACTTTTGAGGCAGCTTTTTCAACCGAGTAACTATAAGTGAAGGAGAACATTATGAAAGCATTGAGATGTTTTGTAGTAATTTCTTTATCTTTGATCTTGGTGTCCACAACTCTAACGATTACTTATGCAGCCCCAAAAAAACCTATCGAACTAAGGTGGTGTACTTTTTTCCCACCCGCACATCCCCTGTACCCGATGTCCCAAAAGTGGGGTGGTGAAATCGAAAAACTTACCGGGGGCCAGGTAAAATTTACATACTTCCCCGGCGGAACGCTGCTCAAGGGGAATGAGATCTATGACGGGGTCCTGAAAGGAACCGCTGATATAGGGATGTCCTGCTTCGCCTACACACGGGGCCGCTTTCCCGCCATGGAGGCCGTTGATCTGCCCCTGGGGTATACCACTGGAACGGTGGCGAGCTATGTGATCAATGATTTTTATAGCAAGTTTAAGCCCAAAGAACTCGCAAACGTCAAGATGCTTTTCCTTCACGCCCATGGGGCAGGTATCCTCCATAGCAAAAAGCCCGTTTATAAGCTTGAAGATATGAAAGGGCTGAAAGTCCGCTCCACAGGCTTCAGCGCCAAAGTTGCAAAGGCCCTTGGTGCCGTTCCGGTGGCCATGCCCATGGGGGGGACCTATGAGGCCCTGCAAAAGGGTGTCGTGGAGGGTTCCTTTGCCCCTATCGAGGTCTTGAAGACATGGAAACAGGCCGAGGTTGTCAAGTACACAACAGAGTGCTATGGGGTGGGTTATACCACGGGATTCTTTGTGGCGATGAATCTCAAAAAATGGAACTCTTTGCCCAAAGATGTAAAAGAGGCCTTTGAAAGTGTCCGCACCAAATACATCACCGCATCCGGTGGCGTATGGGATGCCGGAGATGAATCCGGTCGAAAATATGGCCTGAGCCTTGGCAATAAGATCATCCCTCTCTCCGACGAGGAAAATGCCCGCTGGGCCAAAGCCATTCAGCCTGTGATCTCCGATTATGTAAAGAAAGCAGAGGGCAAGGGATTACCGGCGAAAGAGTATGTCAAGACTTTAAAGGCACTGATCGAGAAATACCAGAAACAATAAAAGGCCGAACAGAAAAAGGGGTTGCCGTATTGTATCAATATGGGCAGCCCCTGTCTTCCTCAATTAGGGGATGGTAAAATGTTGAGTTTTAGTAAAGGGATTAAAAACATATCCACCCTGTTGAATTTAATAGCGGGAGTTTTTCTGGTTGGCATGACCGGGCTTACCTGTGCTGACGTGGTTCTTCGGCTCTTCCGGTGCCCTATCCTTGGTACATACGAGATCGTGGAGTTTTTAGGTGCGACGGTAGCAGGATTTGCCTTGGGCTATACCACTCTAAAAAGGGGACATGTGGCTGTTTCTGTGCTGGTTATACATTTTTCTAAACGGGCACAGTCCATTCTTTTTATCCTCATCCAACTGTTAAGCATAGGCCTGTTTGGCTTATTATCCTTCGAATGCATCCGCTATGGAAATGACTTGAGATCCGCTGGCGAGGTTTCCCTGACCCTTGAATTGCCTCTTTTCCCGCTGCTCTACGGTCTTGCCTTTTCCACAATTGTCGTCTGTTTCGTCCTCCTGGTGGATCTATGGAAGGTGTTAACAGGTAAAGAAAAGGCGTGGTATATGTGGAAAGAGTAATTGTGCACCCGCTGGTCCCTTTTGGGGTTGTCCAAGGAGAGTTAATATGGATCCCACGACAATTGGCCTGATCGGATTGGTCGTTTTGATCATCTTTCTGTTCTCTCGCATGCCGGTAGGATTTGTGATGGCCCTTTTAGGATTCATTGGCTTTAGCCTTGTGGTGTCCGTAGAGAGCGGCCTTCGGATCATGACCAAGGATTTCTTCAGGATCTTTGGGTCCTATAACCTCACCGTTGTTCCCTTATTCATTTTTATGGGACAGATTGCATTCCATGCCGGTATAAGCCGCCGCCTCTTTGATACGGCCTATAAGTTTCTGGGCGCCCTTCCGGGGGGATTGGGTATTGCCACGATAGGGGCCTGTGCGGGCTTTGCATCCATCTGCGGTTCCACCAACGCCTCCGTCGCGACCATGACTACGGTAGCTCTACCTGAGATGAAGAGATACAAATATAGTCTTTCCCTGAGCACGGGGACTATTGCTGCAGGGGGTAGCCTTGGCGTCCTTATTCCTCCCAGCGTGATCTTTATTGTCTATGGGATCGCCACAGAGCAATCCATTGGAAGACTTTTTGCGGCAGGGATCTTGCCGGGCATACTCCTCGCCGCATGTTTCGCTGCAACCGTTTTCATCTGGGTCCGGATCAAGCCTGACGCCGCACCACGCGGTGCCAAAACAACTCTTAAGGAGAAATTCATCGCCCTAACAGGTATTGGAGAGACACTAATCCTTTTCCTGCTTGTCATGGGCGGGCTTTTCATTGGTTTTTTCACACCCACGGAAGCCGGCGCCATTGGTGCGGGCGGAGCTATCCTACTCGGTGTTATCCGCAGGAGGTTGAGCTGGCGCGGGTTTGTCCAGGCAGTGGTGGAAAGCACGAGAATTTCCTGTATGGTCCTGGTTATTGTGGCCGGAGCCATTGTATTCGGCCACTTTATGGCCATTACAAGGATTCCTTATATGGCGGCGGAGTGGGTGGGCAATCTTCCTCTGCCCAATTTTGCGATCATGCTGTTTATTGTATTCATCTATCTAATAGGGGGGTGTTTCATGGACTCCCTTGCCATGATTCTTTTGACGGTTCCGATCATATTCCCCCTGGTCATGGCCTTGGGTTTCGATCCCATCTGGTTTGGGGTGATTATCGTCCTGATCACGGAGATGGGCGTCATTACACCACCGGTGGGTATAAACGTCTACGTTGTGTCCGGGATAGCAAAAGATATACCGCTGGAGGTCATCTTTAAGGGCGCCTTTCCTTTTTTACTTGCTATTCTGACCTGTGTGGCGCTTCTGATGATTTTTCCTCAGATTGCCCTTTTCCTGCCGGATCTTATGAGATGATAAGACTTGCCCAATTCAATACAGTCAAGAACAGATAATTTGATATGGACAAAAAAACGAAACAAGGGATCATCAAAAGCACATGCGGGCTTTGCTCCGTGGGTTGCGGTATACGAGTGTACATAGAGGCCGATGAGGTGGTCAAGGTCGAAGGGGATCCTGACAACCCCCTGAACCGGGGCGAACTGTGTACTAAAGGCTTGGCATCCTTGGAGTACCTTCATCATCCCCACAGGCTGAAGCATCCCTTAAAAAGAGAAGGGGAAAGGGGTAGCGGCAGTTGGCGGAAGGTTTCATGGGATGAAGCACTGGAAGAGATTTCTATCCACCTGAATAAGATAAAAAGTGAATCAGGGGCTGAATCTGTAGCCTTCGTACACGGTGCGGCAAAAGGTTTGCAGGAAAGTTATTTATCCAGACTGGCAAATGTTTTCGGGACACCCAATGTTGCCTGGCAGGGACATGTCTGTTTCCTGCCCAGAGTCTTAGCCTCCAGGATTACTTATGGATTCTATGCCGTACCGGACTATGATTACCAGCCGTCTTGCATCATGGTATGGGGTAAGAACTTGGATGCCACCCTCCATCATGCCTACAAGAGGGTTATTGACGCAGTAGAGAAAGGCTCCAAGCTTTTAGTGGTAGATCCAAGGGAGACTGAATTGACGAAAAAGGCAGATCTCTGGCTGCAGCCGAGACCCGGATCTGATTTGGCCCTGGCCTTGGGTATGTTATATGTCATCATCCATGAAGAGCTTATTGAAAAAGGTTTCGTAGAAAAATGGACCATCGGGTTTGACAGATTGAAGGATCATATCCTAGATTATCCACCGGAACGGATCGAAGAGATAACGTGGGTTCCTGCAGAAAAATTAAGACAGGCTGCGAGAATATATGCAGAGCATAGTCCCTCCTGTATCCAATGGGGAAATGCCATTGACCATGGGCTGAACAGCTTTCAAAACGCTCGCGCTATTTGTATTCTAAGGGCCATTACCGGTAACCTGGGCGCACCAGGTGGTGAGATACAACCCCTCTCCCTCCCGTTATTTGGCCGCCGATCATCCGAGTTGGAGCTGATTGAAAAGATGCCTCCTGATACATGGGAAAAGCGGGTTGGCGCAGAGATGAAGGGATTGCCCATGATCCGATATGTTCAACCGCAAAGCATCATAAAGGCTATCATTGATCAAGATCCCTATCCCATTCGCGGCCTTTACATTCAGGGAGCCAATCCCCTCCTGAGTTATCCGAATGCACAAAAGACATATAAGGCATTCATGAAGGTGGACTTCTCGGCAGTGGCTGATATGTTTATGACCCCAACTGCCGCTCTGGCAGACATGGTTTTACCAGTTGCGAGCTATCTTGAATTCGACAGTATTGTGACGCCACCCTATTCCTACCCCATGACTATAGTTCAGCAGAAAGTAACCCGGGTAGGCGAATGCCGATCAGATTATGAGATATTAGCCGGTCTTGCCAAAAAGCTGGATCTTGGAGAATATTTTTGGGACAGTGAAGAGAAGTGCCTTGACTTTGTGCTAAGACCAGCAGGCCTTTCCTTCGAGGAATTCAAAAGGATAGCTATCATTCCCGGCTCCCTGCAATATAGAAGGTATAAAGAGAAAGGTTTTGAAACCCCTTCTGGAAAAGTGGAAATATACTCCCATCGACTTGAAGAATGGGGCTTTGATCCGTTACCCACCTACCAAGAACCTCCAGAAACGCCATACAGCGAACAGGCACTGGCTGAGGAATACCCCTTAATTCTCACTACCTGGAAGTCGGCTCCTTTCAGGCACTCGGGGGGCAGGCAAGTGAATACCCTGCGCGGGGAATACCCGGAGCCAGTGGTTTACATCCACCCAGAAACAGCAGGGAAGGCAGATATTAATGACAGAGATCTGATATACATTGAGACCATCAGGGGCAGGATTAAGCAAAAGGCGCGTTTAACCAAAGGGATTGATCCTAAGGTGATCGGTGTCGATTACGCATGGTGGTTTCCTGAAAAGGATGCTTCAAATTTGTATGGCTGGGCAGAGGCAAACGTCAATATCCTGGTCGATGACAAACCACCTTACAGCCCGGAAATGGGAACAACGAACCTGAGGGGAAGTCTGTGTAAAATTTCTAAGGTAGGAGATAATCATGACCTATTCAGACATGCAACGATTTAAGGATGCATTAAAAGGGACTCCGAAGGACAGGGTTCCTATTTTCCCTCTGATCGGAGGATGGGCAGCAACCAACTTTTCCGATTTCTCGCCCCTTGAGGTGGCCTCCGATCCGCAGTTAATGGTTAACGCCCAAATTAAGGCAAAAGAGTCCATGGGATATGACGCCGTTTTCAGCTATGTGCATCCTTTATACATCCCAGAGGCGTTCGGATGCGAGATTCGTTTTCTGGAATCCGGGCCACTGGTAGATCCTCTCCCCCTTGAAATTACCTGTGAAAAGGATGTTGATAATGTGCCGCAACCTGATGCGAAGAGAGAAGCAACGCTACCAATTATATTGGAGGCTACCCAGGGATTAAGTGAATATGGCAATGGTGAGATCCCTGTGGTGGGCCTGTTTGAAGGTCCTTTCACCACGACCTGTCGGGTCATAGAGACCGAACTAATTATGCGAATGATCTATAAAAAGAAACCGGTTCTGGAACAGCTTATGGATAAAATCACCGGTTTTCTGCTCGATTTTGGCAAGGCCCTGATCGAGAGTGGGGCAAATGTCATCCTCATTCCGGAACCGACGGCTTCCGCATCCATGATCTCTCCGCCTATGTTCAGAGATATTGTCCTGCCCAGGCTCCAGAAACTTGTCAATGAATTAAAGGTCCCCTGCATTTTACACATTTGCGGAGACACCACCTCTTTGCTGGAAAGCATGGCACAAACCGGTGCGTCGGTCCTGAGCCTGGATCAGTGCATGGATCTTGCTGAAGCGCGAACAGTAATCCCTAAGGCAGTACTGGGTGGAAATGTAGATCCTGTCAACTCTCTGTTCATGGGAACCACAGAACAGGTAGAGGCGGATACACTCAAGTCTCTATCAAAGGGAGGCCGAAGCCGCTTTATTCTCATGAGTGGATGCGGGGTCCCTCCCAAAACCGCGGTGGAAAATATAGAAGCCATGGTCCTTACTGCGACCAAACAGATTCTCAGGAAAATTCGACAGGGTAAACATTTGCCATTTACAGCCGTGAATTATGCTGGTCATATCATATTGTAATTTTCTTCATATGGGAGGTGGAAAAAATGAGTGAGTTGTTCCGTGCGCTTTCGTCTGTATTTCCAAAGGATAGAATAAGCGATGATGAAGTGGTTTTGGCCGGCTATGGGGCTGACGCGGCCATTGCTCCGGGATCAGTAACTCTCCCAAGCCTGGTTGTGTTACCAAAAACCATGGAGGAAATCAGGCATCTTTTGCAAATTGCCCATCGGAGCAGGGTTCCCGTAACGCCAATGGCACGGGGTTCCAATATTGCCGGGATGTCGGTACCTTTACAGGGAGGGGTCGTGGCCGACCTGAGGCTTATGAATAAGATTATTGAGATCAATGAAGATGCCGCGTATGCACTAATCGAACCGGGCGTGACATTCCATGATCTCTCTATGAAACTCAGGGAAAAGGGATTCTTTTGTCATCTTCCGACCGCTGCAGGGGGAAGCAGTCCTTTGGCCAATTACATGATGCGCCCCTCAGGCAACTTTACTGCCAAATGGGATCCCGACCCCTTGCTTTCCCTTGAAGTCGTCACCCCTGATGCGGGAATCGTAAAAACCGGTTCCGCCGCCTTTGAGACGGCAGGCTGGCGCGCAAGATACCACTGTTTCCCGGACCTTACCGGTCTTTTCGCAAATTCTTATGGCACTTTGGGGATTGTGACAAAAGCTGCCGTGAAAATATTCGATCGAGGGGAAGATGAGCGATTAGTCTTGACTACCTTTGATGATTTCCCTCCCGCCATGGAGTATATGAAACGCTTAGTAAGGAGAAACCTGGCGGAAAGTGTGACGTTCTGGACCTGGGGCTGGAATATGTTTCATGAAATGATGCTTTCCAAGTCGGAGAAAATGCCGGAAGTGATGTTAAAGCCGGACCAAAAGACCCCGCCTCCCGGCGTTCCCTTCGGTATCGCCTCTGCCCGTCTCAACGGATACAAGGAGGTCGTTGACGCGCAGGAACAGACTTGCATCAAGATTGCCAGGGAGCTTGGCGGTGAGTACCTTAATAATGAAGAAGCAAAAGAGAAACATCCCGGCTGCTATGAATACTTAGACTCCTACTTTGTAAAAGGGATACATCCCAAACCGGGTGAAGAATCTCAGATACGGGCCGGGCTCCATTTGCCGGGCTGCCTGCTCACGGCCGAACCCTCTAAGCTCCTGGAAATTGAAAAATTTATGTGGGATTTGGCTGAGCGGGAATTCAAACCACCTTATTTCTACCGTGCGCTACCCTACTCACACGGGAGGGAGTTCTTCTTCGCCTTTGTGGTCTATGTGACAGGTTCCTTGATCGAACAGCGAGAATATTTATTACATTTGAAAGGCATATACGGCGATTTATACAGGAATTTGCTCCGTAACTATGGGGGGGTCATGTTCAGATATCGAAAGGATCCTGCTTTTTTCGGAATGACCGGCTCATATGGAGAACTCCTTCGGCGGATAAAGAAACTTGTAGATCCCAACAACATCATGAATCCCGGAATGATCCTATTTTAGGAGGTAAGGATAATGGAAAGCCGTTTCAACATCAGCGAAGATCTCTATACTGCAATGCACAAATGTATACGGTGCGGGCAATGTGTTTATGGCAATGAAGATGCCCGGTTCAGTGTTCTGTGCCCCATGCAAATAAAGGCCAAGTATTTTACTTACAGTGCCGGCGGTATTATGCAAATCGCCCGGGCAATTTATGAAGGGAAGATGGGTTTTTCAGAACCCCTAAGGGACTTGCTCTTTCACTGTACTACCTGCGGCGCCTGCGAAATAAATTGTGGCGTTATTGGAAGCCAGGTTGACCTTTTTACTCTGCTGAAAAGGGAATTGGCCAAAAATGGTATTCCCCTTCTTGAACCCCATAAGTCCATTGTTGAAAATGTACTCAGCAAAAAAAACATCTACGAAGGTAACCTTCCTGGAAGAACAGATTGGTTGTCGGATGAGGAAAAAGAGAGCATGTCTTCAAACCCTGAAGTATTCTACCATGTGGGGTGTATTTCATCCTATATGGAAAAAGAAATTCCAAATGCCTTTGTGAGCGTACTAACAAAACTCGAAATCCCTTTTGCCATTAACAATGATGAGTGGTGTTGTGGGGCGCCCCTCTATTTTGCCGGATATGAAGAAGAGACCTATGACCTGGCAAAGCACAACGTCGAGGCCATAGAAAAAAGCGGGGCCTCAAAGGTGGTCTTTACCTGCCCCACCTGTGCTATGATCTTCAAGAATTATTATCCCCGTTGGGTCAAAAGACCGATCAAGTTTGAAATCCTTCACGCCACCGAATTTTTTGAAAGGCTTCAGGATAAGGGGAAATTGAAGCTCGGCCCTATCGGAACCCGTAAAACCGTCACCTACCACGATCCCTGCCATTTAGGTAGGGGTCAGGGTGTATATGATGCCCCCCGCAGGATACTGAACGCGATTGAAGACCTTGATTTCAAGGAATTCAGCCTCTCCCGTGAAAACAGCTTATGCTGTGGAGGAGGGGGACTGGTGCCGACAGGCTTTCCTGATTTTGCAGACGACCTGGCCCGGATAAGGGTGTCCGACATGAAGAACATGGGGGCCGACCTATTGGTTACAGCCTGTCCGGCATGCAAGGAAAATATGAAAATTGCCGTAAAAAAATTGAAACGAGGGGCAAAGGTTAGCGACATTACGGAACTCATCGATCAAGCACTCCAATAGGACCCGGCATAAATAAGCCCTAACGCTCGACAAACCCACACCGGGGTAAACCCCTACGATCACACCCCTGGCGGGACGCACACTGGCGCGTTTTTCCTCAATGTAGGTCTGCAACGTTTGGGGTCGTTCAAAATTTTTCTTGACAAACTTTGAGAACTTTATAGTATACAGAATATTATTCTATATACAGAATTTTTATATCCCTTGGGAACTTGATTCAATGAAGATAACAGCCAAGCATCCAAATGATCCCCAAAAAGCTAGGTCAGCTTATAAGCCTCTGGTTCCGGCTGTGGAGCAGGCTTCAAGGGTCCTCATCTGTCTGGGACGAAGCCCCAAATTCAAAATGACGCTTACAGAAATATGTAATCAGGTCGGAATCCATAAAAGCAAAGGTTATTCAATCCTTAATACATTGAAGCAATTTGGTTTAGTGGAAAAAGACCCTCAGACAAAAACCTACTCGCTGGGAGTTGGTCTGGTCTTTCTGGCACGCAACGTTCTGGATAATCTGGACCTGAGGGATATCGTAGAGCCTTACCTTGGAAGCCTTGCCAATGAAACATCCAGCACTGCCCTCTTCGGTTTGATCAGTGTTGAACAGGTCTTTATTATTGCCAAGCATGAAGCGGACCATAATGTCGGAGTAACCATAAGGCTTGGTCACAGATTCCATATTACTTCCGGGGCCCATGGAAAGGCCATTGTGGCGTTTATGCCTGATGAGCAGAGAGAGAAGATTCTAAAGAGAGCAAAGCTCTACTTCTATGGCGGTTCGTCGGCAATGGACACAAAACGGTTAAGAAAAGATCTTTTGGAGTGTAGACGATCCGGATTTGCACAGGATAAGGGCGAATTACAACCCGGAATTAATGCCGTGAGCGCTCCTGTTTTTGGGCCGGCCGGCCGGATTATCGGATGTGTAATACTTATTGGGACATTTCCAGATGCCCTGATGCAAAAACATGGTCAAAAA
>JAFDHL010000095.1 GCA_019308785.1 Deltaproteobacteria bacterium | reverse complement strand
TATTACTGTAACTGCTTTATCTCTGAAAAGAACTCTTTCGCTTCTCTTTCCCCTTCAGTCTTCAGTCTAAACACCTTCAGTCTGACTACGTGAGTAGTCACGTTGAAATAAATCTTTCGTCTAAATCAGCAAATCATCAACTGGATCTTTAGGGCTGTTGATTTTAGGCCTGGCAAGGAGTAAATGAACCGGTGGGGCTATTGTCTAAAGCCGCAAAATTTCCCCCCAAATATCTTGTTCAATAGTTAGAATACCAATGGTCTTCCGCCACAGGGAAGAAATTCCGCCCTTAAAAGTGCCGGGATTGAAAAAAAGGACACCATCTCTACAATGGTTGACCGGCCAGTGGCTGTGACCGAATACGAGGCAGTCAATGCCTTCAAACAGAGAGGCCGCCCTTTTCTCAAGACCCAGGGGGGTTCCCCATCCGTGGGTCAGACCGATCCTGAAACCCTTGACTTCGATAAGCTTTGAAGCAGGGAATTGCTTTTTGACCTCAGGCCGATCGGTATTGCCGGCGACAAGGTGGATTTCCTTGCTCACAAAGGCATCGAGCACCTCAAGGGAATGGAGGTCACCGGCATGGAGGACCATATCAATGTCCTTGAAGTACTTGTCGACCACCATTTCGAGCAATGGGGTAGGGGCATCAAGGTGTGTATCGGAAATGACACCGATTTTCATATTGAATGTCCGTTGATAGTTGTCCATTGTCCGCAGTCAACTACAGGAAATTATTTGATTCCGGCATTTTTGACGACAGTGTAGACGACAATAAACAACATACGACTGGAAATATCATATCTTCAGCCCTGTGAGATACCCTTCCCGGATTGCATCCAGGGCCTTGCGGGGGTCTCCGGCATCTCCGATCGTATAAACTTCAGGAACAAGCTTTTCAATCTCGTCGGCAAGCCTGTTCTCCGATCTGGAGCCGGCGGCCTTGGTTCCTGTCATGATCGTAACGCCGAGACGCTTCAATTCGGCCATCACTGTCCAGCGTGTAGTAAGCCCGATATCTTTGCCTGCCTTTTTGATCATTTCCACGACTGTTACTGATTTGTTACCCTTGTTCAGCAATTCCGTCAGGGTTTCCATGGATTCTGCGCGGTTGGCCATAAGAAAGTGCAATACCTCTGGCGAAAGTGTTCCCTGGTTGGCCAGATAGAGAGCAGTTTCCAGGCCTACAGCATTCCCACCTAAAATGACCACATTTTTGCCCACGCCAACACCACCTGCAAGTACACTCCATGCCTGGACTACATTTTTACCGTCGATGCCCGGGATGTCCGGCTGGATCGGCTTGGCTCCGGTGGCTACTATAACTACGTCCGGTGCCATATCTTTTATGAGCGCGGCATCGGCCTCTTTATTGAGAAGGATTTCAATATTAAGGGCCTTCAGATTGCTTGCAAGGTCAGCGGGTGCCGTGACCATCTCTTGTCTTTGGGGGATGAGACGGTTCAGGAGCATTTGTCCGCCCAAGGTGCGCTCCTTTTCTATCAGTGTGACGTCATGTCCCCTCTCTGCCGCGGTACAGGCTGCCTTCATGCCGGCAGGGCCACCGCCTATGACCAGCACTTTTTTCGGTTCAAGGGCAGGGACGGACTTTAATTCACCTTCCATACCGGCCCTCGGATTGACCGTGCAGGTCACGGGCCTCATTTGGAAAACGCTGTCAAAACACCCTTGGTTACAGGCAATACAGTGATAGATGAGGTCGAATTTTCCATCTCTGGCTTTATTGGGAAGATCCGGATCAGCAATAAGGGCCCTGGCCATAGTAACCAGATCCGCCTGGCCATTTCTCAAAATTTCTTCTCCTGTGTGAGGGTCGTTGATCCGGTTGCTGGCAAGCACCGGGACAGAAACTGCGGACTTAATGCCCTGCGCCAGGTAAACATAGGCCTGGCGGGGAACAGACATGGTCAATTGGGGAATACGCGTCTCGTGCCATCCTCCTGTGATATTAAAAAAATCGACTCCTACCTTTTCAACTTCAGAGGCAAAGATTTTTGACTCCTTGTTGGTATTTCCGCCTTCCATAAAATCATTGCCTGCCAACCTCATGAGCACCGGATAATCAGGGCCTACTGCTTTCCTTACTTTTTCAACGATTTCCAGACCAAAACGCATCCGGTTTTCCAAGGAACCGCCGTACTCATCCTCACGCAGGTTGGTTAGTGGGGAAAGAAACTGAGAGATAAGATATCCTGCGCTACCCAAAATCTCCACCGCATCAAACCCGGATTCTTTGGACCGAACGGCCGCCTCTGCGAATTTATCCTGTACCCCGGGAATCTCTTCCAGTTCAAGGGCGCGCGGGATTTCACCGGTCAGTTTTGAGCGAACGGCAGAGGCGGAAAAGGGTTTGCGTCCACCGATCATAGCTGAATGCGTGTAACGCCCTGCCTGGTAGAGCTGGGCAGCAATTTTTGCCCCGGAATTCTTAACGGATTCCGTCAGCCTCTTAAGCCCCGGTATATACTGGTCATCACGGATGCATATCATGCTCAACATTCCGCCATATTCATCAATAGAACATCCGCCCACAATGATAAGACCCACTCCGCCCTTGGCCCGCAGGGTATAAAAATCTATCAGGCGGTCCGTAACCTCCCCTTCGGGCGTATACCCGAGGTGCATGGCGGTCATGACGATCCGGTTTTTGAGTTCCATGTTATTTATCTTTATGGGTGAAAACAGATAAGGAAATTCCATTTGCTTTGTCCTCCCGAAATAAAAAGATTAGCACTTAATTCTATTGAGACATCCCGTTTCTCTGAAATCGTTTTGTTTTTGTCAAGCAACAAAATCCGTATCATCTCTTTCTTCATCCCTGTAAGCCCTTTTTTTTAAGATTAGCCGTATGAATGCCAATATGGTAATCAGGCCCATTAGGGCAAAAAGAATATCATACAGATGGTAGCTCAGATGCGCAAGCCAGGTTATTCTGCTTTTGAGGGAATCATGCCATTCTTTTTCAAGCACATGAAATGGAATTGAAAGCGCATTCAGAATAGCCGTCTCAGCGTCTTGTCCTTTTTTCATATGATCCAGAACCTTCAGGATACCCTCCCTGCCAAATTCAGAAGTAATATGGGCCACGAAACTCTTGCTTTCCTCATAGGCCAGTATCAGGGAGTCTGCCTTGTGAGGAAAACGGTTTTCTAATGCCTTCAAAGGGATGAATCTCCTTGAAAGGGACGCCCTGTTAAGGAGAGACCTTTTCTGGTCCATTATGATGTCACCGATTCCGTCGCTCAGCCATTGGCAAACCCCCTCGTCTAACCATCTGGGCAGAATAGTCCCTTTGATGTGATGATGGAGCAGTAAATGACAAAGCTCGTGTTTTAGAGTGGTTTCAAGGGTGAACGGATGAATGTTTATTCTTGAGCAATCAATTACCACGAGGTTTCTTGCCGGGACAGCAAAGGCAACGGTGAGGGGGCTCTCGGCCATCCTTTGAAACTTCTCCGTGTCCTTGATGAGCAGCACTGTCGGTCTTAGATCCAGATCCCACCCCAGGATACTTTCAAGCTGGGCCTTGACCGCAGGGTATATATCTGCCACTTCCCTTGCTGCCGGTTCCAGAGAGGGTTCGAAAAATACTGCCACATGTTTTTCTTGAAGGACATGAATTTTTGCTGCAAACAGGTATGTCGGGAAGATAGTGGAAAGCAATATGAGAGTGACACAAAGCCTTTTTTTCATGGGATCCTGAGAGCCTGAAATCTGATGTTGGTTTCATACTATAGCAATTATTCCATAATTTACCAATAGCATCCCAATGTCTTGTATCATAAATTCGTGTACTTGAAGAATTTAGTCCGCAGATCTTCTTATATAAATAGCCAGAATCGGGCCGTGGATTTGATTGGCTGACCAGGCAATGCTCAAATGACCTTGAAAAGAGAGAGGGAATCCAATAGGATTTACAAAGACAGCACAAAAAAAGGAACCCTTGAAAGGAATAATACTCCCGGACATGGAACACGTTTTTACAGGTCTTGACCGAATTCGCGAGGGTGAATGGAAAAATCTGAAAAGGTATAACCTGGGGCTTCTTGCAAATCAGGCCTCCCTGGATAGCAAGTTGAATACGGCCAGGGAAGTCATTGCACGGCTGCTTCCCGGCCAATTGAGGGCCCTCTTCGGACCCCAGCACGGCTACGGCGGTGAAGACCAGGACAATATGGTTGAAACGGACCATTCGTCCGATAATGTATTGAACATCCCGATCTACAGCCTTTATGCGGACACGAGAGAACCGCTTGTTCATATGTTTGATGGTTTGGATGTTCTTATCATAGACCTGCAGGATGTGGGAACAAGGGTTTACACTTTCGCTTCAACCATGTTGAACTGTCTTAGGGCTGCGGCAAAGGGTGGAAAGAAGGTCCTTGTCCTGGACAGGCCAAACCCGCTGGGGGGAGAGATTGTGGAGGGGAACCTGCTTAAAGCGGAGCTGTATTCATTTGTGGGTCCTTACAGCTTTCCCATGCGCCATGGTTTAACAATGGGGGAGATGGCCAGGGTCTTTGACCATGTATATAAACTGGGTTGCGATCTGGAGATCATATCTATGTATGGGTGGCGACGGGAGATGTTATGGAACGAAACCGGGTTGAGATGGATTATGCCTTCACCCAACATGCCTTTTCTGGAAACCGCCTTGGTATATCCAGGGCAGGTGATCTGGGAGGGGACTAACCTTTCGGAGGGAAGAGGAACCTGTCGTCCCTTTGAGATCTTTGGGGCACCCTGGCTGGACCCAGATGTAATCAAGCGAGGGCTGGACCCTGTGGCCACAACGGGGTGTTATCTCCAGGAATATACATTTCGTCCTACATACCACAAATGGGAAGGGGAACTCTGCCGGGGATTTATGATCCATGTGCTTGATCCCCATATTTTTCGGCCTTGTAGTACCTCGATCGCCCTGATGAAAACGGTGATGGCTATGCACCAGAGTAATTTTGAATGGAAAAAACCACCCTATGAATATGAATACAAAAAAAAGCCCATCGATTTGATCATGGGCGATTCATCACTCAGGCGTGACCTGGAGTCCGGTGCCTCACTAACCCTTATAATGGACAAATGGCGTGCAGACCTGGAATCCTTTATCCGGTGGAGGAGGCCATACCTCCTTTATTCATAGTTCCTATATTTCCAAAGATCATGAACGTATTTATAATGACCTTGCTACAAAAAATTTCCTGTAAACAATCCTGTCTTTCCGGGCACTTTTTTGGGAGGTTGGGTCGTTCTCATATATGAACAGGGCATATAGCAGCGGACCGTTTCATACTGTATCAGGAGGGAAGTTGTCAGGGGGCTCCCATAGTTTTAAGGAGAGAAGCACCTACCTGGACATAATTCTTGCCAAGTTTTTTGGCAATATAGGATTTGACGCTTTCGGAGTTCATGGTCATGACAAGGAGTTCCTTGATCAGTTTCCTTTCCTCTTTGTTAAGCATCAATAATGCTCCTGTCTCGTCACTCAGGTCAACATCGGCGCTCTTTTTTTTGTCATTTGTACTCATCAGTTATTTTTTTTGCTCCCCACTGATCCATCTATCAATGGCTTCCTTATCAAATCGCCAGACCCTTCCGATCCGTATGGCAGGAATTTTGCCTTCCGCCGCATACTTGCAGATAGTTATCTCATGTAATTTCAGATATTTCGCAAGTTCCTTTGTTGTCATAATCTCCGGCATGATAAACTCCTCTGTTTTTAGATTTAACTAACAGGTTTACCAACATGCTGAGCAATGTTAGGAAACCACTTACAATCATTTTTAATACCTAAAAACTTTAAAGTCAATAAAAAACCTGTTAATAATGAATAAAAATATCTTAACTTTATATATTTGATTTGTATTGCATTTTTCCAAGCTCTATTCTGAAAGATTAAGAACGGGTGTTGGTTATGAAAGCCAAAAAACCAATTCTTTTTGTTACTATATCGTTCGTCTGTCTCTCGTTGGCACCCATTTCTTTCTATAAAGTAAAATTCGTCAATGATGGCGATACGATTGTACTTGATAGTGGAGACAGGGTTAGATACCTGGGAATAGACTCCCCTGAGATTGATCGTGAAGGCGGAAAAAGCGAGTTTTTGGCCGAAGCCGCGCGAGATTTCAATTTCAGATTGGTGAACGGGGCCTGGGTGAGCCTGGAATACGATCAGGAAAGAAGAGATCGTTATGGACGTATTCTGGCCTATGTGTTTTTAGAAAACGGGGATATGGTCAATGCGCTTTTGATCCGGAAAGGGCTGGCCCATGTCCTGTCAAAAGCCCCTAATGTCAAATACAGAGCCCTTCTCCTTGAGTATCAGCGACAGGCCATGAAAAAAAGGATTGGAATTTGGAGCAGGCTTTCCAGGGGGAATGAAAGATTTTATCTGGGGAACTGCAAGTCGTGTATTTTTCACCGGCCAGGTTGCCCATTTGGCCGGAAAACAGACAGGAGGAATCTGGTGCGGTTCAAATCCCTCTATGATGCTTTTTGGGCGGGATACAGCCCGTGCAAGCGATGCATGCCCTGAAAAAGGGTTACGGATCAAACGGTTCCCCGGGTTTGATGATTTTCGCCTTACCCGTTAAATAAGGTCTTTTTGATAACGGCCTTGTTATACGCTCCGATGATATCCCTGCGGGTCAAAACGCCCAATAATACTGAAGGATTATCTTGGGCAACGACGGGCAGAATAGAAAAATCCTTCGAGGTAATTTTCTCCAAGGCACTAAAAAGATTGTCGTCAATTGATACGGTAACCACCTCCGGCGTTGCGAGATCTTTGGCAACCACCAGGTCTTTCAAATTCTCGTCAAAGACGGCATCATGATAATCAAGAAACGAAAGAATCCCCGTCAGATTTCCGTCTTTGTTTACAACAGGAAAGCTGTTATGTTTACTTTTAGATATCTTTTCCGCGAATTCTCTCAGGCTTAAACTTTCAGGTATGGTCTCGGCTTTCGGATTCATTATATCTTTTACAGGCATTGATTTCAAAACATTGACCTCTTTCCCACCCCTGATGTTTATTCCCCTTCTTGCCAGTTTTAGAGTATAAATTGAGTCCTCTAACAACTGGCTGCTTGCCAGGTAACTGATAATGCATGCAATCATGAGTGGAAGGATAATTTTGTAGTCACCGGTCATCTCAAAGAGAATTAATATGGCGCTCAGAGGGCCATGGGTGGTACCGCTCACCACCGCCCCCATACCAACAATGCTGTAAGCCCCGGGAGAGGCTGTCACCCCAGGAAAGACCGTGTGGACAATCGTCCCGAAAAATCCTCCTGCCATAGCCCCAATGAAAAGCGAAGGAGCAAAAATTCCACCAGAGCCCCCCGAACCTATTGTAATGGAAGTAGCCAGAATTTTGGATAGGAACAAAAGAAGCATAAGCCACCAGGAAAGCTGAACGGCAAGAGACAGATCAATGGCGCCATAGCCCACACCTAAGATATGGGGAAAAAGAAGTCCTATAACGCCCAGGATTGATCCTCCCAGGGCCGCTTTGAGATATTCGGGAAATTTTATGCCATCAAAGAGGTCTTCCAATCGATACAGCACAGTAGTAAAACTCACGGCCAGCAGGGCACAAAACAGCCCAAGCATGACATATAAGGGGAATTCCCAGGCGCTGATTAGCTCATAGGCAGGGACGACAAATGCCGGGACATCACCGAGGAAATGGCGGGAAACAGCCGTAGCCACAACCGAGGAAATCACAATTGGGCTGAATGTGGCAAGGCCAAAATCACCGAGGACAACCTCAAGGGCAAACATGGAACCGGCTATGGGGGCATTAAAAGTGGCAGCAATACCGGCGGCCGCCCCACAGCCCACAAGGGTCCTGATCCGAACAGCGGATATCTTGAGCATCTGCCCTATGGACGATCCAATGGCGGACCCGATTTGAACGATCGGCCCTTCCCTTCCAACGGAGCCCCCGGTTCCGATACAGATTGCAGATGCCAGAGACTTTATCAAAACGATCCGTTTTCTTATTATCCCGCTTCTTAAGGCAACTGCCTCCATGACTTCCGGTACGCCGTGTCCTTTGGCCTCTCTGGCTAAAAAATAAACAAGAGGGCCTACCACCAACCCACCAGCAGCCGGGACCCATATCCTGAGATACCATGGGGTCGCCTGGGCCAGTTCAAGCAGATTACCGTCAGACCCATAAGAGATTGATTGAAAAAGGAATATAAGATAACGAAAACCAACCGCTCCAAGGCCGCCGGCCAGTCCTACAATAACAGCCAGTATGGCCATTGTTGTATGCTCGTTAGCTTTTAATAGCTTGAGAATTCCGGGTTTGTGGGAGGATATTTGCTTCACTTGTATATGGAGGGATATTTCAAATTGCAGCTACGCGAGTAATTGTCTGCGAGGTTTCTACAAATTCTACTTCATTGTCTTGAGCTTGGCCTTGGCAATTTTTGCTTCGTTCGAATTGGGATACTTTTTTATGACCTTTTTTAACAGGAGTCTTGAGCTGGTCTTGTCTTTTATTTCGTAAAATGCAAGTGCCTGCCTGATCATTGCATTTGGCACCTTGTTCCCATTGGGGTATTTTTTTATCACTTCCTGGTATGACAGAATCGCCTTCTCGAACTGTTTCAGGGTCATATAACATTCCCCGATCCAAAACTGCGCGTTATCTGCCAGGTCCGACCCGGGGTATTTTTTAAGAAAATCCTTGAAGCCCTCAATTGCCTCCTCATATCTGCCCTCTCGATAGGTAGCATGTGTAATGTCATAGAGTAACTTCTCCGGAGACACCGGCTTCTCTTTCGGAACGGTGGTTTGCTGTGCGGCACCAGGAGGCACTTCGAGTCTCAGGTATTCTTTAATCTTTTTTGTATCTTTCTCCAGTGCAGCTATGCGCTTGTTGAGATCAGCCAGGCCGGCCTTCATGACATCCTGTTCCGTTGTATCTCTCTCGACGGTGCGCTTGGTCATTTGAGCGCTTACTTCAAATCGACCCGAAAGCTCCTGCACTTCTTCTCTGACTTTATCAAATTCAGATACTATTTCTGCCTGGCATTCACGGATTGCCTTCAATCTCGAGTTCAGGTCGGCCGATTGGTCCACGTCCAGATTGCCTTCGAGTCTGCTAACGCGGTTATTTAGGGCTACGATTTGGTCGTTCAGGTACTGAGCGTCTTGTTGTGTGGTGACACAGGAAGAAATAAGAAACAGGGATAAGATGAACCACCCTGCCTTACCAGGACCATATTTGCTTTTAACGGTAAACATTATTCGGTCACATCATTAAAAAGTACATGAGCCGACCATATGAACAGGCCGGCTCACAAAGTTTTTATGCCCCGGTGTAGGAGTGCTATTTCCCCACATATGATCGACTACTTGGTTATTTGATCAACTTAAATTCGTCCCTTCTGTTCTTTGACCAAGCAGCTTCATTATGTCCTGGCTCGGCCGGTTTTTCTTCGCCGTAACTGACGGTATAAATGCGATCCGCTGAAATTCCCAAGGCAGAGAGGAATTTTTTAGCTGCATGGGCCCTTCTTTCGCCCAAGGCGAGATTGTACTCGGCAGTGCCTCTTTCATCGCAATGGCCCATGATGCGGAGCGCATAGGCAGCATTATCGCTAAGCCAGTCGGCCTTTTTCTTCAAGGTGGCTTTAGCCTGAGGTTTTAGGTCAGCCTTGTCAAAATCAAAGAAGATATTGGTGGTTTCAAATACGCGCATCTCCTCGGCAATCCTTCTGGCCTTCTCAAGTTCCTGTATCCTCGCCTGACGCCCGGGCGCCTCAGCCGGGGCTACAGCAGGGGCTTCAGCCTTTTTCATGCTTGTCGGTCGGGTGAAGGCCTTGTCAGCCCATGACTTAACTGCTTTTTTCGAGCAGGATGTCATCAACAGGGGTGAAGAGCAAACAAACGCCAAGACAATCAAGCCTGCAATCATTTTCCTTTTCATATTTCCTTTACCTCCTGAATTCTGGGGTTTACACCAAACAAACAATATTGAAATCTAACAAATATACCACATAAACTATGTTAACGGCTTTAAGGGTAACTGCTATTTACCCCCAAATGGATATCTTTTGCAAGAGAAAACAAGTATATCAATTTCAAAGCTTACTTTCTAACACGTCCAATTCATAATTTCAAGGGTTTAGATGCCTTGCCGCCAATTTTTTTGGGATCAAAAACCGGCAAATACCGAAAGAAAACGAAAACCCATCAAGGAGCCCAGGACGGGGCGGTTTGATCTCCTCTATTAAATGTGATTCTTGTCTGGTTCTGTCCGTTCGCAGTCATTATATATAAATGGTAACGGCCCGTCCGGTTTGAGCTGAATACGATATACCTTCCATCGGGAGACCAGCAGGGGTCCTCATTATTGCCCTGGTTTTCCGTTAATCTTAGCAAGCGCCCTCCATCGGGGTCCATGGCATAGATGTCAAAGTGCCCGTCGTCCATTGATACGAAGGCAATTCGGTTGCGAGAAGACCAGGAGGGAGAGGTGATGTACTTGCCTTCGAATGTCAGCCTTTCCTCTCTACCGTTATTCAGATCCTGGACATAGATCTGGGGAGATCCTGATCGGTTCGAGACAAATGCAATCATATTTCCGTCCGGGGAAAAGGCGGGGGAAACATCAATACTCCAATGACTGGTCAGCTGGTTTGTGATTTTCCCGTTTAAATCAATTGTGAATATATCAGGATTGCCTTTTCGGCTCAGTGTCAGCGCCACCTTCTTGCCGTCGGGGGACCAGCATGCACCGATATTTAACCCGGATCTTGATGAAATTCGCTTTACGGTGCCTGTCGAAATATCCTTCATGTAAAGCATGGGTCCACCATCTTTATATGAATTGTACATGATTTTTATTCCGTCAGGAGACCATCTCGGCAGAAGGGCAATACTGTTATCCTTTGTTATTTGCCTAACATTATGCCCGTCATAGTCGGATACGTAGATCTCCTTATGCCCTGAAGCGTTCCCAACAAAGGCCAGCCGGGTCAGGAAGATGCCCTCCTGTCCGGTCAATTCTCGGATGATTTCATTCCCAACGCGGTGCATCAGAAAGCGATAATCTCTTATGTCTCCCAATACTCTCTTGCCGAGAATCTGGCGACCCCAGAACACATCGAACAGCCTTATCTCTATTTCCAGGCTCCGGCCTACACTGGTGAAACCCCCGGTTAAAAGGAGTTCAGCACCGATAACAGACCAGTCCTTGAAATGGATATTCTCCAGCCGCAGAGGACTTGAAATGGATATTCTCCAGCCGCAGAGGAGTGTCCTTTTCCTGCAAAAAGGCCTCTTTATCCATAGGGCTGAAATAACCACTTAGAGCAAGATCATTGGAAATAACTCCCGGAAGTCTTGTAGACAGTTCCGGGTGTTTTTTCTTCTTGTCCAGATTTTTGAAATCCGGGATAGCAATATTGAATTTCCTTATTGAAGGGGCATTGATGTCTATATAGATCCTGGCAAGACTGTGCGCCGGAAATATAAAGAAACCAAGAATGAGAATCATAAGCCAGCAATATGTAAAGCTGTTGCCCCTTGAACAAAAAGAGAGCCGGTATTTAGTTTTCCAGATCATTCAGATTGAAAGTAAATTCAATTTCATCATGGGTTTTTCTGTAGCCTTCAGGAAAGGGCGGTAGAGGATCTGAACGTTCAATGGCTTTTAAGACCGATTGGTCAAATAAGACATTGGATGAGCGTTCTTTAATCCAGGATTTCAGGATAGTTCCATTGCTCTTTACCTTTACCACGACGATGGCCGCAAGATCCTTCCTGATCTTAGGGTCAAGGTGGGCGACCGGAAAGGACCAGTTGCCCTTGATCTTTTCCCTAACCTCCATCTGGTAGATGCTGATGTTAATGCCAGGACCTGCATAACCACCAGGAAAACCCTTTCCAGCGCCCTCCTTGGCCCTGGTCTCAAGGTTTGAGATAGCCTGTTTAATATGTTCTTTTTCCTCCCGGTTCTTGTCTTCTTCCTGGACTCTCTTTTCGAGTTTCGAGAGGGCCTGGTCTATTAGCTTGGCGGAGGCTGCCCCAGCATTTTCGGGCTTCAGTCTTTTCGTCTTTACGGTCCGTTTGGCTACAATAATGGGCTTTGCTTTCTTTTTCGGCCTGCTAATTCGCTTGGCAGGGGCCGATTTTTTTGAAGCAAGGACCCTTTTTGCAGTCTTTGCTTTGGCGCGTGCCTTTACCTTTGACGGACTGCCCCTGGGCATATCCACCAGATTGACCTCATAAATCGTTCCGCCAATCCTCCTTGTGGGTATGTCCTGAGGTACGAACAGAATTATGGAAAAGATCACAAGATGAAAGAATACTGAAAGGCCAATCATTTTGCCCCATTGCGGTCCCATCATGCTATGGGAATTGTATTCAATCGTCAATGCTTCCATTGGATCAGTCTAAGGGTTCGGTGACCATGCCCAATTTGTCGATCCCTGCCTGCTTGACTTTGGCAATCACTTTGATGACGAATCCGTAAGGTACATCTTTGTCCGCCCTCAAAAGAACTTCCTTTTCCCTCCGGTTTTCAAAGATCTTCTTGATTTTTGTCTCCAGGCCTTTGAGCTTGATCTTGTGTCTTTCTAAGAATATTTCCTTTTTTTTATTTACCGTTAGCAACAAAGGATCTTCTCGGGTTTTGATGTGCCTGGTGGTAGTCTTGGGGAGATTGACCTCCACGCCCTGGATCATCATTGGGGCGGTCACCATAAAGATGATGAGAAGCACCAGCATCACGTCCACGAACGGCGTGACGTTGATATCCGACATTAATGTCCTGTTATTGTTTTCCTGGCCCATGTTTAACTCATGTACGTGGCCTGTGAACCATGTTTTGCTTAACGAATTGTCTTTCAACCATGCTCAAAAAATCAGAGGTGAAGATATCCATTTCTGCCCGGAGGGCCGAAATTCTATGGGTGAAGTAGTTAAACGCCACAACTGCCGGGATGGCGGCCGCCAAGCCAGCGGCCGTGGCAATAAGGGCTTCGGAGATCCCTGGAGCAACGACCGCCAGGTTAGCCGAACCCTTGAGGCCTATACTCCGGAAAGATTCCATGAGCCCCCAAACCGTGCCGAAAAGGCCGATAAAAGGCGCTGTATTCCCGGTAGTGGCCAGAAAGCTTATGGCCCGCTCAAGCCTGTTTGTCTGGTCTATGGTCCCCTTTTTCAGTGACCTGTTCAGATTGTCCATAATAGCCTGTTGAGACCGTGAATGATCCTGTCCTACTGCCGGATCATGGCCTTCTTGGGATACCAGGGAGGCCTGGATTCTTCGAATCCGGGTAAATTCAGCATACCCGGCGCTGAAAATACGGGCGAGGGGGCTGAACCTCAGATCTTCACATGCACTGTAAATCTTTTTAAATTCCCTCTCTTCCCAGAAAAGATCAAGGAAGCTTTCAGTCTCCCGTTTTGCTTTGCCAAGCAGTCTGAATTTAACGAAAATAATGGTCCAGGAGATAATCGAAAACAGCAAGAGGATCAGCAGTACAAATTTCACCACAAGTCCGGCGTGGATGATCATCTGGATAATATCATGACCAAATGCACCTCCCAGTGAGACGCCAGCTGGAATTTGAGCAATAAAGGGGATATTTATCATCATGACCTCATCAAAAAAATTTATAATAGGATAACAGGATTGACATGATTTTTCAAAACATCTTGTATCTCACGTAATTTTATTTACTAAAACCTTTCCGCTTCCTGGTGGAGTACCGGGGCAGTCTTGTTCAGTTTAAAATGCTCTATTAAAAAACCGGCAAGCCCCCCTACATCATCTGTTAAAAATCGTGGGAGATCAAGATCAAGCGGCGTATCGCTTACCAGGGCCAGCAAATGTTTATCTTTCTTTAGAAGTAATTGCCCGTAGATCTCGGGTCTAAAAACCTCTAATTTGGGCATATCAGAATTCTTATATCCTTCAGCCAGAATGATGTCAACGCTACTCAGAAGCGGCGTTAGTTCGTCAGGATGGTGGTCGTGGTCCACATCCATGACCATGCCGATCTGGGAAGGGGATGAAAGAATTGTGATCGCAGCTCCAGCATGCTTGTGCCTCCAGCTGTCTTTGCCATGTAGATCCAGTTCAAATTTGTGTGGGTGATGCTTGACGGTTCCCACTTTTAGGCCTCGCCGGATGAATTCGGGGATCAGCTTTTCAAGTAGGGTGGTTTTCCCTGATCCGGATGCTCCAACAATACAGATAATGGGGGGGACATTGCTTTTTGCTGACATTATCACGTGTTTCCTTTGCGTTTTTCTGCTTTGAGCCTCAACTCTTTTTCTCAGAGAATATGCTCCTGAAAATTCTATTGTCTTCCTTCAGACATTTTTCCTTTAAAAGACTGTATTTGTTCAGGAGTTCTATGCCTTCCTGTGTCAGGTGTGAGCCTTTCTTCCTGTCTGTATGAACAATCCTGACATTCAAATACTTTTCGGTTGCCTTGATTTTGCTCCAAACGCCCTTGTAAGACATCTTCATTATCTTTGCGGTCTGGTTTATGGACCCTGTTTTTTGTATATGTTCAAGGATTTCCTTTCTCCCCTCGGCGATGATGATCCGGTCGTGCTCATCCACGATCCATTGCTTTGATCTCAGTTTAAACGATCCCGTTTTCATTTCCCTCCACCTCCATCCATAGCTGACCGCTTTTTGAGGGGTCATACCCCCCAAGGGATGTCACCCGTTCCCGGAAATGCCGGGAGCGGATCGTCTTCAACACCGCCTGAATACCTGGCTCATTCAACATAGCACTCGGAATGACCAGGTCGTACTGTTCCGTTACCATGGGAATAAAGTCCAGGTTCAACGCTTTAGCTGCTGCATATATGCCCATACCGCAGTCAGCCGCGCCACTTAGGACATCTACTGCCACGGCCATGTGTGTGAATTCATCATGGTCATATCCGGCAATGGAATCGGATTTGATTCCCAGTTGATTTAGTTTGTAATCAAAAAGAATCCGGGTCCCCGAGCCGGGCTGACGATTTACGAATTTAATGTTGTCTTTTGTCAGGTCTTCTATCCCTTTAATGCCCTCTGGATTGCCCTTGGCCACTATCAATCCCTGATCCCTCAATACCAGATGGAACACGCTCACGTTCATTCCTTTCAGATATCTCTTGATGTAGGAAAGATTATACTGGCCCGTCTCCGTGTCCAAGAGATGTGAGCCTGCCATATGACAGGTCCCTTTTCTGAGTGCAATCAGGCCCCCAAGGCTACCCACATTGCCGGACGAAATGCGAGTATCGGGTGCTTTACGCCTGATCTCGTCCGCTATGATATCAAGCGTAATGTCATGGCTGCCGATAATTACCACGGTATTCAAAAGATCCGTTTTGCTTACCAGGAGTTCCGCTTCAACTTCCTCATCCTGGGAGATGCCTTCTGAAAGTGCCGGGATACGCATAATGCCCTCTGCTCTTGTGAGTGTTGTTATAGACCCGGCAGCCCTTGCCAGCGGAGTAGCAACATACTTCGGACCGACTTTGCCTATGTTGACCCGCAAGAATTCCTCTATTCCCAGCTTGGATGGGATATCCCGTGTGGGGCGAACATTAACGGTTTGTTGTTTGGAAGGACTGAAACCCTGAAGGCTACAAAGCAAAGGTCTCACGAACTGTTCAAAAGACAGTGTTGAAGAAACGGCATATCCGGGATTTCCCACGACAGGTTTATCATGCACCATGCCTAAGATTGTCGGCTTACCAGGCATCATGGCTACGCCGTGGACAAAGACCTCGCCCAGTTCAGCGATCAGATGTGCAGTATAGTCCTTGCTGCCTGCCGAAGAACCGGCGTTTATAATGACTACATGCGCATCAGACCCAATGGCCTCCTTCAGGACCTCGCGTATCTTTTCCTCAACATCCGGCACGATGTCATAGATGACCGGAATGCCGCCCGACTCGCGCACAAGTCCCGCAAGGATCAGAGAATTGGATTCGATGATCTCATTTTCTTTTAAGGGTTCCGTCTCTTTAACGTCTTTATAGTGGACAAGCTCTGAGCCGGTGGGAATAATTGCCACCAGTGGTTTTTTATAGACCTCTACGAAAAATGCACCGGCGCTTATGAGTGCCCCCGCATCATAAGGGCGAATTCTGTGGTTTTGAGGAAGCAGCAGCTGGGTTGCCACGATATCTTCCCCCACCTTGCGTACATGTTGCCAGGGATAGGCCGGAGAGCGAATTTCCAGGGTTTCATCATCCAGTTGATGGATTTTTTCTACCATAATCACCGAATCAAATTCCCTGGGAATGGGCTGACCAGTGTTGATCCAGAGGGCATCCCGGCCGATTTTTAGTGTCCTGGGATGGCGTTCGGTCGTTCCATAGGTCTGTTCTGCCCGGACAGCGATACCGTCCATGGCCGCCGAATGAAAGGACGGCGCCGAACGTTTTGCGAAGACCGGTTCAGCCGTGATTCGACCCAAGGCATCCTCGGTCTTAATCGTTTCAATTTCGGTTCGCCGGTCTGGCCCGACCCGGGAGAAAAACAATTCCCTGGCCTCCTCAAGGGGCTTCATGGAAAGATAGACCTGCCGCTTCATCTGATGTCTCCATTTATTGCATCAAAAAGAATCACCTTTACCTTCTGGCCCTGATAAAGGCCTTCTGTATTCATATCCACCCGGATCAGGCCATCGGCCTCAATCAGGGTAGAAAGGAGCCCTGATTTTCCGAAGATCGGTTCGGCAATCAGTGTATCTCCCCTTTGAAATAACTTAACGCGAATGTAATCTTCCCGGCCGCTGGCCGATTCGACGTTCCGGCTCAACTCCGCCTCTATCCGGGTTTGCGGCCTGCTGTGAAAATCTACACGACCTGAAAGCCTGGAAACCAGCCGGGTCAAAAATACCTCTGCTACAACCAGGGCCGAAGCCACGTGGCCCGGCAGGCCGATAACGGGTTGAGAACCGGATTTGCCGATTATGGTCGGTTTTCCCGGGCTGATGGATATACCGTGGACGAGCAGTTCAAAATCCGGCAGTATTTCAAAGACCTTGAGCGTAAGGTCCCTGGTTCCCACGGAACTTCCACCGGATAGCCAAACCGTATCCGCCCTGGCAAGGGCCTTTTCAACCATGTCTTTCAATTTCTCAAAATCATCGGGGCACAGGCCGAGATATAATGGTTCTGCCCCGACCCGGCGACAAAACGCGCTGAGGGTATAACGGTTGATGTCCCTGACCTGACCCGGCAATGGCTGTTCGTCAATAGCCACTATTTCGTCGCCCGTGGATATGATGGCAATTTTAGGTTTTTTGTAAACAGTGATCTCTGATTGACCGAACCCGGCCATCAACCCCAGGTCCTGGGTGCGTAATGCGCGGCCTTTCTTGAAGACGACATCCCCCTGCCCAAAATCATCTGCGGGCTGGATGACATTTTCCAGAGGGGATATGGTGCGGCTGATTTCAAGGGTATTTTCATCCAGAAGATGGCAGTACTCTACCATGACCACGCCGTCAGCCCCTTCAGGTAACATTCCCCCGGTTGAAATTTTTACGGCCTGACCTTCACTCACTACCATTTCCGGTGCCTGGCCCATGAGCACTTCCCCGGATACGTAAAACAAAGCCGGGATACTTTCGCTGGCGCCGAATGTCCCTTTTGCCTGTACTGCATAACCATCCATTGTAGACCTGAAAAAATCCGGCAGATTCTCGGGCGCAATCATTTCTTTACTCAGCACTCGACCCAGGGCCTGTTCTAAGGGAATTTGTTCTTCTCCTGACGGGCCAAACTGGTCGATGATCTCAAGGACCTCTTCCGGTCTTTTTACCTTAAAAAAGGATTCCATGTTCGTTTTTCTGTATTTATTAAAGAATTAATCTAAGCTCTTAGAGCCTTCACTAAATGTGAAATGAATAATCAAATTAGTGACTACTCACGTAGTCAGGCTGCCTGTCGAGAGCCTCAAGGTCGAAGAGAACCGAAAGAGTTCTTTTCAGGGATAAAGCAGTTACAGTAATACAATAATAGGAGCCCCATGTGTACCACGTTCAGCCCTTTACTAACAGTCTTCAGCCTTCAGCCTAATAACCTGAGTTACTCAAATTAACCCTATCAATCGTAAGAGCATGTTAAACCATTCAGTAAGGATTACGCGAAAAATTGAATATGTCATGAATGACATAACACTTCAATAAAAAATTTCTGCAAAATCCGTATTAAATAGCAATACCAATAGCTCGCTGGATAGCCTTTTCCACCTCTGCCATTTTTGCCGGACTTATGGTTCCGGAAAAAGTGCCGCGAATTAAGAAGGACTTGTCGAGGGTAGTGATTTGTTCGCACTTTGCCGTTGAAGTTCTGTCAAGGCCGGCTTCTCCTTCTGGTAGTTCCACATGGGTAGGACTGGGACGGAGAGTGGTTGACATAGGGACTACAATGATATCATTGGCCAAGCGATTCCGAACGTCTAAAGAGACGACCAGGGCAGGTCTTGCTTTGGTATCCTTCGGATGACCGGAAAGTCTTACAAGATAAACTTCACCTCTTCTCGGATATGGCATGGCTTATTCATCCCAAAGCTGATGAGCAGACTGGGTGGATATCTTGGACCACTCTTGGTTTTCTTCCCGTTCCTCATCGGACAATGAAACATAATATTCTTCAATCTGGCTTTCAAGTTCCCGCATTTTCTGCTCTTTGTGCCAACGACGCAAGGCATCTTCGATGAGCTGGCTACGGGATCGGGTTTCAGATTTCTTAACGAAATCATCTATGGCTTTGACCAACCCAGCATCAAGACTGGCAGTGACCTTGACCTTTATTGAAGAAGAGGTTTTTGCATCCATATCGTCCTCCTTTTCTGCTTATTATAAATAAGCATATAGCTCATACTACCTCTTTGTGTCAATGATTTTTTAAAAGCAGGCGATTAGAGTGCCCAGTGAATAAACGCATAATTTCATGGCTGTCCTGCCATTATCTTGCTCCCTGCCTGTTTTCTGACCCGTTTAAATTAAGGGATTCATACTATATAGTCTGTAGACTTATAGATTGTATTCCAGGACAATGCAGCCCCTCCCCTGGTGGGAGGGATTATTAAGCCCAAGGCTTATTAAGGGGAGGGGGATAAAAAGCGAGTATTTGCCAATGGAGAAGACATTATATTTAATCGGGGTTCATCAAGGAGTAGAGCCCTTTTTGCGGGGACCATTTCAAGATGAAGAGGAACGTGATATTGCGGCCAAAAGTATCCACAGGAAACAAAAAGCGGACGATAGCCTTTTTTGGGCGGATATTGAGAAATCAGGCAGTCTAATCGTCGGCCCATATATGGCGAGGTTTTTCCGGGAGGAATATTCGGTCACAGACAACATCAGATAATTATTTATTGACAAGCACCCGCATGTGGACTAAACTAAGTTTAGTTTACATTTGCGGGGTGTCCAAATGCGACAAGTAAATATTCATGAGGCTAAGACCCAGCTATCGCGGCTCATCGCAGCCGGAGAAGAGGTCGTGATCGCGCGTTACGGGGAGCCTGTAGCGCGCCTTGTTCCGATAATGCCGCCAACTCCAAAGCGGGTCCCCGGCTCTGCCCGTGGGAAATTCGAGGTCCCGCAGGCCTTTTTTGAGCCGCTTCCCGACGATTTGCTCGAAAGCTTTGAAAAATGAATCTGCTTCTTGACACACACACCTTCCTCTGGTGGATAACTGATGCGCCGAAGCTCTCAGCAACGGCACGCGAGCTCATTGGTGACGGTCATAACACACTTTATTGGAGTGCGGCGAGTTCATGGGAGGTATCTATCAAATACGCATTAGGAAGACTGCCTTTGCCTGAAACTCCGGAAAAATTTTTTCCACCTGAGCTCTTACAAAATCGTATTGAGTCTCTCCCCGTAATTGATACACATGCATTCCAGGCCGGACATCTGCCCCGCTATCATAGAGACCCATTCGACCGGATGTTGATAGCCCAGGCCCAAATAGAGTCACTGGTTCTCCTTTCCAACGATCAAACACTGGGGCTTTACGATGTAAATGTGCGGTGGTGAAATAGTTTGGTAGCTCCGTCTCATCCCTGTTCCTTATCAGCGTCATAAAAACCCGGCCAATATATCAGGTATCCATATATTTGAGGGCCAATTATTCACAATTCACCCCTCCTCTTGCTTCCACACGCCATTAAGGTTGCTGTCTTTAAATAAACTTTATTTCAATAAAGCGAAACAACTTTTTTCTTGCAAAGTTTATTAAAACAAAGTAATATGGGAACAATCATTCATATTGGAGCCCATAATGAAAAAGCAAGTGATTAGCAATCCATTCAGGATTCATGGAGTTGTAGAAGGGGAATATTTCACAGATAGGACCGATGAACTCCGGCTTATGGTGAGATCCCTAACCGAGCCCGGCAGTAAGCTCCTGGTTTATGGTCCTCGGCGGATGGGAAAGACCTCGGCTATCCTAAACGCTGTGAACCAGGTTAACAATAAAGGCGGACATGCATTTCTCGCTGACCTTTCCACTGCCTCTACCGCCGTTGATATGTGCAACCGTATCCTTGCAGCGGCCACAAAAATAGTAGGGAAAAAATGGAAAAGCTTTCTCACGGATATCATCTCTCGGTTGAATATATCGGTTTCCCTGAATCATGATCCTGTTACTGGGCTCCTCATGCCAAGCCTTGACCTGAATCTACGCGGCACCGACAGTGACAAACAAAGAAAGACTTTAAGCAGCATACTGGATGCCATTAATGACTCTGCCAAAGAGCGAAAGACTACGATAGGAATTGTCCTGGACGAATTTCAGGAAATCCATAAATTTGGAGGCGAAACCGCTGAGTGGGATTTGCGGGGCACGATCCAACAGCATGGTAACATCGGCTATATTTTAGCCGGATCCCGTGAACACCTCATTAGACGCATGATTATCGGCCACGGGTCCCTTTATAAGCTAGTGGATAAACTGCCTTTCGGTCCCATTAATCCCGATCATCTGGCCAAATGGATCAATTTGCGAATGAAAACTTCAGGTGCAAGAGTTGAAGATGTGGGCGGACCTATTATCCGCATAGCCGGTCCTCGCACAAGAGATATTATTCAGGTAGCGCGTAAGTGCTATGATCAGGTTGTTGTGAAGGGAAGAGCAACACTTGATGATGTTGAGTACGTGTTCAATGAAATTGTTGCCGAAGAGAATGACCTTTTATATGCCTGTTGGAATTCCCTTACTGCTCACCAGCAGAATGTCCTGCGGGCGGTCGTAGCCAGTCAAAAGGGATTAACGACCCAGGAAACTATTACGAAATTTTCGTTAGGACCTAGCGGCACAGTGAGCAACACGGCCACCGCACTGGTTAACGCCGGGCACCTTGTTCGTGATGATGCTTACACGCACAAAAGGATCGCAACCCCGACCGGTTATGATTTTGACAGCCCTTTTTTCAAGGCCTGGGTTATCCAGCATACTTTGTCTGATATTGGCCTACCTCAATAGGTTCTTACCTTACTTCACGAAGATGACGCTTTCTCGTAACGTTAAAAACATAGGGCTAATTGAAGTTTTTCAGATAATGTCTGAATTGCCGTGCAACTAAAAAAATTCTTTACAATTCTTTCAAGAAGATATATCATCCGATTACGCAAAATATAGATACATAAAATGCGTATTCACTTAATGCATAATTGATAGGTTGTTTCTATGGAAAATCCTTTCTCGTATTCAGATTATGTCTATGGTGCAGCTTTCTGCGATCGGGCCAATGAGCAAAAGGATTTAATCTATTATGCTCAAAATTCGCAAAATGTTCTGGTGTATTCCCACCGCCGTATGGGCAAAACATCTCTGGTGCACCAGGTGATACGTCGGCTTAAAAAAGCAAAGCCAAAGGTCCGCTCTATTTATATCGATCTGTACGGCACGCTTGACGAAAATGATTTTATTGACGCTATCCTGACCGGGCTTACGCAAATAGAATCAAAACTTGAACGGATCTTAAAACAAATGGCCGGCCTTAAGATATCCGGTAGCATCGATCCTATGACCAACTTACCAACAATTTCAGCATCGATCAAACCAATGGAGAAGCCTGAGTACCTGGAAAAGGCACTCAACCTCCTGGCTTCTTATTCAACCAAACAAAAATTGCTGGTCGTTTTCGACGAGTTTCAGGAAGCGGCCAAATATTCAGAAGAAGGTTTTGAAAAGCGCCTTCGCAAAGTTATTCAGGGGCATCGAAATATCTCCTACATCTTTTCAGGCAGCCAAAAGCATATTCTGATCGAGATGTTCGATTCGGCGAAACGGGCCTTTTACAAAATGGCTCGCAGCTATCCGCTCCAAAAGATCGAAATTCGGCATTACGCTGATTGGGCGCAAAAGCTTTTCAAAAAGAAAAATGTAAATGTCGCTAAGGAAATTATCACCGATATTGTTGAACGCTGCGATTATCAGCCCGTGTATATTCAGCAGTTTTTATTTGACTTATGGCGTTCGGCCACCGTCAGCTTGGATGTTCTTGATGAAATTGAAAAATCAATCATTACCAGCCAAAAGAACCAATTTATCTTTCTTTGGAACCTGTTAACCCAGAACCAGAAAAAAGCCTTACGGCTGCTTGCTGAAACAGGGGGTGAAAGCATTTATGCCGCAGAGCAGCTTCAACGTGTCGGCTTTAATTCGGGGTCCGTTCTTCAAAGAGCGCTAATGTCACTCGTTGAAAAAGAAATACTATCCCAAAACGGTATGCTTCAATTCCAAGACGCAATGCTCAAAAAATGGGTTCAAAGCTTATCTTGACACCCGCCGAAATTTCCTCAAGCGCAATAGCCTCTCCCCTTTCCACCGAAAATCAGTATCGTTTATAAATATCTTCCGACGCTCTATCCCCCGGATCATGATGTGGTGCAGGACGCCGGGCGCGACCACAGCGTCCCCCTTCCCACACATATCTTGCCGATATTTTTTGAATATCCCATGAATTCAGCGTTAAGAAAAATTGGCCGAATATCAGATATCGCAACTTCATGTTGGACAAAATGTCATTCGTGAAATTTGTTGTCTGCCTGAGAAAGCAAAATAAGTTGCAAGAGGATTTTGTCCTATGTCAAGGGCTGATAATCATTTAAAA
>JAFDHL010000380.1 GCA_019308785.1 Deltaproteobacteria bacterium | reverse complement strand
GCATGGTCCCTCAGCCATTTCATCATGGTGATCGGATCCCCCATGTTGTTTCTTCTTCCAAATTGGATATGACAGTTGGACATGACTTCTACTACGCTGAAGCCGCGTCTTCGTAAGGCTTTTTCGATTAGTTCTTCTAATAGTTCTGCATGACAAACCGTGCCCCGGGCTACAAAATCGGCTCCGGCCGTAACAGCCAGTTCCGCTATGGAAAAGGCATGTTCGATATGCCCGTAGGAAGAGGTCGAGGAATAACAACCGTAAGGCGTTGTGGGCGAATGTTGCCCCCCCGTCATACCGTAGATCTGATTGTTGATGATGATAGCGTTGAGATCCAGATTCCGGCGTGCAGCGTGTATAAAATGATTCCCTCCAATGGCTGTGGCGTCCCCGTCGCCCATAACCGTGATAACCGTTAAAGAGGGCTTTGCCAGTTTGATTCCCGTGGCAAAGGTCAGGGCTCGCCCATGAGTTGTGTGGAGAGTGTTGAAATCTACATACACGGGCATGCGTCCTGAACAGCCGATGCCGGAGGCCAGCACTATCTCGTCCTTTTCCAAACCCAGCCGGTCAATGGCGCGAATCAAGGCTCCCAGGACAATTCCGTTGCCACACCCCGGACACCAGACATGTGGAAATTTTTTATCGTGACGCAAGTATTTATGAATCAGCTTTGTTACTTCCTCGGGCATTGCTTACTCCTTTAAAGAAAGACTATCCGTAAAAAAATCAAAGCTTCATCAATTGGCTGAGGATTTCATCAGGGGTCATGAACTGACCATCGATCCGGTTATATTTCCTAACATGGGCGGTTCCCGGGTTGACACGGTTCACTTCCCGGCTTATTTGGCCCATGTTCATTTCAGGAACCAAAACGACACGACACTGACTCAACACAACCAAAACGACACGACACTGACTCAACACTTCCTCCACCGAATGCCTGGGAAAAGGGAAAAGGGTGATCAACTGCAACAGTCCCGCCTTAACGTTTTGTTCTCGGGCCTCAATGACAGCTCGACGTGCAGATCGTGCTACTGAGCCATAGGTAATCACGGCCACCTCGGCATCGTCCATCATCATTGAGCTTGTTATCTGGATTTCTTCGAAGCCTTTGGTGATCTTGCGGAACAAACGATTCAAAAACGCCTCGATCTCCTCAGGGGACGCTGGGTGGGAAATCCACGCACATCATGCACAAGGCCTGTTACATGATAGCGGTATCCCTCTCCGAAGGCCGCCATGGGGGAAACGCCTCGACTGGTATCCTCGTAAGGGATGTACCACTCAGGAGGCATGCTCGGGGTAACCCTGTCAATCACCTCAATCTCGTCAGGTGAAGGCAATATCACGCTCTCGCGGGTGTGAGCTACCATCTCATCGGAGAGGATAATGACCGGTACGCGGTATTTCTCTGAAAGATTAAACGCACGAACCGTAATGTCAAAACAATCGTCAACCGTTGATACGGACAGAACAATAATGGGGTGATCCCCGTGTGTCCCCCATCTGGCCTGCAGCACATCGCCCTGTGCCGGATTGGTGGGAAGTCCGGTACTGGGGCCGCCGCGCATTACATTTACCACGACACAGGGTACCTCGGCAGCACAGGCAAAACCCAGGTTTTCCTGCATCAGGGAAAAACCGGGTCCGCTTGTGGCTGTCATGCTTTTAGCCCCGGCCAGGGAGGCACCTATGATGGCACCCATGCTGGCGATTTCGTCTTCCATCTGGATAAAAGTCCCGCCCACCTGCGGCATACGAACCGACAATATCTCGCTGATTTCTGAGGCAGGGGTAATGGGATAACCCGCAAAAAAACGGCATCCTGCGGCCAGGGCACCTTCCACAATCGCTTCGTTTCCCTGTAAGAGGCGCCTTTTCTTTGACTGCTTGATGGTCATGATGATTTCCTTTTTGATTCAGGATGGCGTTTTTTGATGGTGATGGCGAAGTCCGGACAGTGTATCTCGCAAAAAAGGCACCCGATGCAGTCGTCGGGATGTTCGATAACGGGTGCGCCACTTTCGTCGCGACCTATGACATTCTTGGGGCAAAATGCGCTGCAGATCCCACAGGCCTTGCACCAGTCGCGAAAGATAATTTGATCGTATAATTCTTTTGGTTTTCTGGTTTTTTTTCGCCTGGTTGTTTTGGTATTACCCGCGACCTTGGCTTTTCCGGCTTTGTATTGAGTCCTTTTCTTCGGGGCACTCACTGCTTCAACCTTTTACTGAAAGAGGATTTATCTCCGATTTTCTTCGGATGATAATAAAAATATAACGCAATATTTTGAGTTTTACAAGCCGGTTAATCTAAACGGAAGAACCAAATAGATTAAGGAAGAGACGTTGTTCGCGGACTAAAATAGATGACATAATGGGTTATACTTATTATACTAAAAAGTCTTTTGTTTGTTTAGTATCACCCAGAGGAATTGTATACACCAAAGGAGGCGAAAAATGACACAGGTGATGAAAGTAGACCTCAATTCCGATGTAGGAGAAAGTTTTGGAATATACAAACTTGGGATGGACGAAGACGTGATCCCTTTAATTACTTCGGCTAATATCGCATGCGGATACCATGCGGGAGATCCAAATGTTATGAAACGAACCGTTGCGCTTGCCAAGGCCCATGGTGTGGGAATAGGTGCCCATCCCGGGCTACCTGACCTGATGGGATTCGGAAGGCGATACATGGATGCCACTTTAGAGGAGATCAAAGTGTATATCACTTACCAGATCGGTGCGCTTCAGGCATTCGCTACAATAGAGGGTCTAACTCTTCAGCACGTCAAACCACACGGTGGTCTCTATAATATGGCCGTTAAAAACGTGAGCATCTGGGAGGGCATAGCGGAAGTACTTGGAGATATTAACAGGGATCTCATACTTGTGGTATTGGCCGGTCCCAACAGGAATGAATTAGAGGCCATCGGGAACCGCTATGGGATTAGAATCGCCTTTGAGTTCTTTGCCGACAGGGCCTATAACTCTGATGGATCACTTGTTTCCCGGCGCGAACAAGGGGCCGTGATTCGGGATCACAATATTGCCGCCAAAAGGGTCCTGAAGATGGTGAAAGAGGGAAAGGTCATGTCTAAGGAT
>JAFDHL010000379.1 GCA_019308785.1 Deltaproteobacteria bacterium | reverse complement strand
AAGGAGAAAGATGCCTCCCATAAGGGCCACGCCACGGATATCCCCGGCTCTTATTTTTAGGATGTCCTCCTCCGGGAGGCTGTTGAGCTGATCGTATGTAATCAGAAAGGAGCCATCGGCCATTACATGGATGGATTTTTCTCGCACGCCGGGTACAATCCCTTGCCGAGCCGCAGGTGAGGTTCTATAAAATCTGTCTGAAGTAAGAATTTGACGGGCCTTGTAGGCATGAAGATCTGCGGAATCAAACTTTTTCATATCCAGGTGAGAAATGGCGCATAGAGAGACCATATCTGTTGAAAAGGTGCTGCACTTCTGAAGCCGTCAGTTTGTTCATGTCCACACAATACCAGGATGACAGGATGTAGCGATCAATGGCAATTTTGGAAAGGTAGGGAAGGGCCAGGTCAAAAATGGTGATCAGGATGGTCAGAAAAAGCGCGGTAACAATAGTCTTTTTATATGGAACGGCATACCTTACAAGCCTCTTTAATAGCTTGAAGTTATAGGGCTTGCCCAGTTCACCTTCCTCGATGTATCCATAGTCGCCAAACATAGAATTTGCTCCGCTTCGGCATACCATCGAACCCTGCCCCAGCGGTCCGAAATTATAACCTATTTATAGAAAGGCTCCGCCTTCTTAGCCTGTACTGGCATATGACGGGCAAACCGACAAAGCTCCGCGATGCTGGATACTGCCTGCCCGCCGGACGGCAGGCGGGGATGCTCGACGCTGGTTAAACAATAAGAGAATCCCATTTTAATCCAGTATCCAGAGACCAGCAACCAGTATCACGTGTTAAGTAACTGGAATTAATTATTATTACAAAAACATGATACATTTTTTAAGATCTTCGCTTATGAAGACGGATAGACTCCCATCTCTAATTCACTGCTGATTATCTGCTTTTCATAGAGGACAGCGTAGATGTTTCGTGGGTTCCTTCCTCCACCAGTTCACCACGATCAAGCACCACAATCCGTTCTGCCCGGCTAATCGTTGAAATCCTGTGGGAGACAATCAGGCTGGTCTTGTTTCGCCGCAATTGGAAAACCTGGTTCAAAATCCTTTGTTCAGTGCGTGTATCCACCATAGAAAGTGCATCATCCATGATCAGGATAGGTGGGTCGGCAATGAGTGCCCGGGCAATGGTCAGTCTCTGTCTTTGGCCTCCTGAAAGGGTGATTCCTCGTTCACCAAGAATGGTATCCAACCCCTTTTCAAGACTCTCGATGTCTTCAAGTATATCGGCGGCGCGTAAGGCAGTGTAAAGTTCTGTCTGGGACACATTGCTCCTGCCAAAAAGGACGTTGTTTCGGACGGTATCCGAAAATATGAAGACATCCTGTGTCACAAAGCCGATGTTTTTTCTCAGCGTTTTGAGAGGAATTTGCCGGATGTCCCTGCCGTCTATGAACAGGGTTGCTGGTGATATGTCCAGAAGTCGCGGGATTGTATGCAAAAGGGTCGTCTTGCCGGAGCCGACTCGTCCCACCACGGCCACTGTTTCCCCGGCGTCTATTTTAAAATGGATATCTTTAAGGGCAGGTTCTGTTTGACCGGAATATCTGATTTTTAGGCCATTGATTTCGATTCTGCCCGTGATGCGAGCCACGTCACGCAGTTGGGGCGAGTCTTTGATTTCCGGGACTTCTTCAAGGATGTTGTTAATGCGGCGCATGGAGGCAGAGCCCCTCTGAATGAGAGTGGTAACCCAACCCATGGCTATCATGGGCCAGGTAAGGAGATTCAGATAGGCGGTGAAGGCAACGAAATCGCCTGTGGTAATATTTCCCATTATTGTCAGGCGACCACCGAACCAGATGACAATAGCCAGGCCCGTATTGGTAAAAATCGCCATCATAGGAAAGAAAAAGGCAAGGGTTTTGGCCAGACGCATGTTTTCAGAGATGTATTTCCTGCCTACGTGTTCGACCTTTTTATATTCCCAATTTTCACGGTTGTAGGATTTAATAACCCTGATCCCGGAAAAGGCCTCCCGAACCCGCTCGGTTAATTCGGAGAAAGTCTTTTGGACCGTTTCAAAACCGGAGGACATCCGCCTTGTGAGAATCCTGGTGAAGATGACGATTATAGGAGCCGGTATCAGGGAGATGAGGGTGAGTTTTACATTAATTGACATCATGAAGCCGATGGCGGCCATGCCCAGCACGGCTCCATCGGTAAGGGCCACGAGGCCCATACCGGTGGCCATGCGGATACCGTTGATATCATTAATGGCCCTGGCCATGAGGTCGCCGGTCCTTGTCCTTTGAAAGAAAGAAAGGGAGAGGGTCTGTAGATGCGAATACAACTGGTTTCTCAATCCTTCTTCAACTTTCCTTGAGTGACCTAATATGAGATGGCGCCATATGTAGCGAAAGACCGCAATCATTAAGGCAATTCCCAGAATGGTTAGGCCGTGTTTGAAAAGGACATGCGCGGTTGCGGTTTTTATTGTCAAAAGGTCAATGGCGCTTTTGATGACAAGAGGGATGAGGAGTTGCAGGAAATCAACCGCAAGGAGGCTCATAAGCCCAAAGACAAGCGGCCAGCGGTTCCGGAAAAAGTATTGCTTAAGGGGCAGGAAATTCTTGAATGTTTCGGTGAAAGGCAGGGAGGATTTTTTCATGAGATAAGAAATACTTAAACAGGGCATGAAATGTCAATGTTCCGGTGGTTTTGAACAAGAAATTGACCCTCTTTACTTGATCGCCTATACTCCCACCTGAAAGTCCTTCTGTTATTCGATATAGTAGAAGACATCTATCAGGAACTATATGATTTGGAAAAATTGTTTGTGTTTTCGGCCAAATCCTCATTCTGAAAGTATGATGGGATCCCAAACTGATTTGAAAGGAGATGGGTTTATGGAGGAAA
>JAFDHL010000094.1 GCA_019308785.1 Deltaproteobacteria bacterium | reverse complement strand
GCCAGGTAAAATATGAGATGCTGAGAGCTCGTTCCCATGAGGGCCATTTCATAACCAGAGTTTGCAAAGAGTTTGGTTATTCACGGGAATCATTTTATAAAGCCCTGGAAGCTTTTCGCAAAGAAGGTATCACAGGCCTTGTCGATAAACCCAAAGGCAAGAATAAGCCCGACAAGGTCACCCCGGAAATCATTGGGTACGTCATCTATCAAAGAGCTAAGTTCGGCCTTTCTGGAGCAACAATCGCTAAAGACATCTTCAGGGAGTTTAATCTCAAGCTTCATAAAAGGACCGTTGAGAGAATACTTGGTTATTACGGTATCTTAGATCGATAGGAAAAGCGGCTTGAAAAATCTGGCACCATTCGCCATCGGAAATATTGTCAAGAAAATCAACCGCATCAATGTTCAGATTAAATCCAAATACCATCGACCTTTCCCAAAACCTCGGTTCTTCTGGTTATCAGAATATACCTATGAGCACCGCTACATTAGAATCCATCCAGACGGCCGCATCGTTGGAGGACTTTCCCGGTTCGTTTCCTCCTTGGTAGATTTCTCCTTTATTCGATCTATCGTCGCCCATAAATACAGACCTTTTGGATTCGCCTATGATCCAGTCAGTCTCTTCTTGTTAGAATTGTTTCGTTACCTCGAAAAATATTCCAGCATGAAAGACTTCGTGGACACAATTCACGATAGAGACAAGGGGAAGCATTATCGGCTCTACGCTGGTATCAACTATCCTCATTTGCCTTGTGAGGGCACATTCACCAATCTCAAGGACCGATTAGGTGAAGAACTTTACAACCAAATTCTCCATGTCCTCGTGGAGGTCACCGAACTCCTTGGTTTCCTCTCCTATAAGATCATTGCTACCGACGGCACCCTTTTCCCAACCAATGCCAGGTACAAGGGCTGCACATATTTCTGCAACGAGTGTAATTTCATTGAGTTCAAAGGAATCATCGAAAACGTCCGTAGAAAAGTCCTTTATCGTCTACAAAATCCTGAAAAGATTGTGCCAGGAAAAGAAATCCGCCTCAGATTACCATGCCCTTCTCCTAACTTTCCAGAGGATGTCCAACGGCCCAAAGTGGAAGTCTTAACGCTCTGTCTTCAACAGGCCGATTCCGAAGAACCCGCCACACAGACGGCGGACAAGCCCAGCATCTTTAATCAAATCTTCGAGCTTAAAGAAGAACTTCAGAATGCGGGCCTCGATCTAATCCTCAAGAGAGGTCTACTTACCAAATTCGCTATGGGGGATAGTACTCGTACAGACTCTTTCTTTTTCCGATGTCCCAAACTCCCTTCTGATATGGATGCCAGGATCGGCGTTCGGCGAAATCCTCAAAATCCAAATCGCAAACAGAAAATCTTCGGATTCAACGCCGTCATCGATACCTCCGTAGAACTCTCACTTGGAATCGAGTTGCCAGTGGCTTGTACTACAATCGCAGGCAATGCGGAAGAAGGCAGACATTATATCACCAACAGAAAGCAGATCCTCAATTACCATCGGAAAACCTCAAAGATAGATCTTGCTGACGCAAAGTACGATGAGCATCATAACTACGAGTTTTCCAGATCCCATGGCGCTATTCCTATCATTGACTACAACCCCAGAAATGAAAACATCACCGCGCATGCTTTGAAGGAAAGAGGGTATGACCGCAATGGTTGGCCATATGCACCCTGTGGAATCCTAACCCGGCCCAATGGATTTGATTTCAATTGTCAAAGAGCAAGTTTTAGCTGCCGAAGACAATGCGTATCATCAAAAGATCCGAAGATCACTGAATATGCAAAAGATTGTTCTTGTTGGATCAACTACCATGGCTTCACCAGACACATGTCCGTAAGGCAATTTCCGCGCCTCATTACAGAAGTTATACGGGGCACCTTCAGGCATCAAGATCTCAAAAAATTTCGTTCTGCCTCAGAGAGAACCAACTCATCCGCCAAGGAGGACTTTTGCATCCTTTCAAAACCTAAAATCCGGGGTCTAAAAAGCGCCGGCATCCTATCACAAATGGCTGTCATAGTAGTTTTGCTCAAGAGAATCGCTCGGTTCATCGTCAAAGTCACTTTGGCTTTCAGAGAAAAAGTCGACAACAATAAGTCACCACCCCAGCGCGTCTTTATCCAAGGACCAGAGGTGCCAAAATTCATCCTGAATCTCATCCAGAGGGAGTAACACAGATACCTCTCAATCCCTCTCAAACACTTCACCCTTCAAGGGCTGGGATATCAAAAACTAACGATCGGTAACTCCTTCCCAGATCTCCTTCCAGTCTTCTTCACATTTCTACCTTATCAACCATTTCTATCCACTCATCCCATCCAACACAGCCTCCAACCGCCACATTCAACAGTCAGCCAACAAACCTCTTAAATCACCTCTATTCATATAAAAGTCCTCCTCTGTCTGTCTTCACTTCAGAAAGACGTAAACACAAGAGATGCCTAAGGAATCGCTACAATCTGTTGGCAGACAACCACTGCTGCATTTCATTAAAATTCCGAAACCAGACTATATCGCGGAAGGCTTTCAGGAGTGGCGCCTCCGGACCGGGAAGAATCCCTAAAAAGGGCACTTTGCACTGTCGGGCTGCTCGATAATCACTTTCCGCATCCCCGAAAAAAATGCATCCCCCTGGATGCAGCGCATACCGGTTGAGCACTGCTTCAAGATTGTCCTTTTTGCTGACCGGAGAACCAAGGACATCCCTAAAATAGACGTCCAATGCCCTTCGCTGAACAATCTCCCTGATTTCTTCCTCCGGCGTAGCCGAAATCACGAAGCAGGGTACTTGATCATGCCATTCTTTCAAAAACGACTCTGCCCCAGGTATTTCCGGTGCATGCACAACTTCATCTACCACTAATCTGGCAAATCGCTGGCAGAGATCAGCTAAATCTTCTTCAGTCAGTGGCTCTCCAAGAAATTCTGTATAGTAATGGCGAAACTTGTCATCACGGGTCATGCCTCCATGATTCCGATGGTGTTCAATTACCTTTGCCACAACTTCGACACCATACGGCTCAAAGAGTCGAGTAAAAGCCTGGGTCTTTACCTCCACAGAATCAGCCAGTACACCGTCAAAATCTAAAAAGAAGGCCTCGTATTGCATGATATCGCTGTATCTTTGCTAACAAAAACCCCACACGGGTTCCGGTGTGTCTTGACAGAGTCAGGACACTCAGGATGTACGAATCTCCTTGATTCGAGGATCTTCGTGGTCAACTGTGATCGTCCTGGGGGGCTTCCATAAAGGGGTAAGGGAAATTGAATCACTGGGGATAGGCGGATGATTTTCATGACTTCCTTGTTTTTCCATTCTCCTGCTGATATACCTCTTCCACGAGATCCAGTATCCCCTGTCCAATATCCACAAATACATTGGGCACCATTTTATGTGCCACACGGGGCGTGAAGCGATAGGGGGTCATTTCATAGTGGATAGGATCACGTTTTTCCGGTTGTAAATTGACTTCCACTTCTCCTCCCAGAATCTCCTTAATCATATGCAGCAATTCCTTGGAATTGAGTATTTGAGTTCCTGTCAAGGTAAGACATTTATTCGCATATTCAGAATCAAGAGCCGCCACGCTTAATCCAGCAGCATCCTGAACATGGATATATTCGCGACGTTCCAGTCCTGAACCCGGATAGTCAATTCGGCCTTCTTTGACAGCCTGTGTAACGTAGCGTTTGAGTCCGTTCCAAGCTTGAGCCCGCGGACCGTAAAGGGAGCCATAGCGCAAAATGGTGTATTCAAGGTTAAAGCGTTCAAAATAGGCCTCAATAAGAAGCTCGGCCGCCTGCTTGCTTACTCTGTAAAATGATCCCTGCTGACTGTATACATAAACTGTAGAAGCAAACAAAAGCCGTTCGACCCCTGCTTGAACGCAGTTATCGAGTACAATAGCGCTTCCCATAATGTTATGTTCTATTGTCGCTCTGGGAGACATGGATGCCTCGCCAATATCTGCGATACCAGCCAGATGATATACATAACGAGTTCCTTTGAGGCACCTGCCAAGCTTTGTTTCATCCTGAAAATCTCCCACAACCATTTCCTGTTCAGATTTCAACCAAGGGGAAGGTATCACGTCAAATACGGTTACCGCATATCCCTCCTCAAGGAGGGCATCTGCCAAATGGCTTCCCAGGAAACCTGAGCCTCCAATGACCACAACTTTGTCTTTCATAGAAATCCTGCCTTGTGTAGACCTTTAATTAAATTCTTAACCGCTGTACACTCCATGAGGTGCCTGGCTTCTCTTGCATAGGAGCCGATATGCGGCGTCAAAATCACATTGTCCAAAGAACAGAGCGGACCACAGTATGGCTCTTTCTCAAAAACATCCAGGCAGGCGAAGCTCACACGGCCCTTTACCAGGGCGTCATGTAAAGCGTTTTCATCGACCAGTTCACCTCGTGCCGTATTGACCAGGATTGCCCCTTGTTTACAGGCTTTGAATTCCTCCGGCCCAAAGATCGTTTTGTTCCCACTTGCATGAATTGATATGATGTCCGCCCTTGCAAACAAGTCTGACATGGACACGGCCTTCGCCCATGAAACACTTATGGGCTCAGGGTCGTAGTAGATCACCCTGCCATCGAAGGCACTAATCAACTCACCCACCCTTTGTCCTATATCGCCAAACCCCACAATGCCAACGGTCTTTCCCTGAAGCAGACTCCCGGTGCGTTTTTCCCATTGACCTTGACGTATCAGCCTATCGTGGAAGTAAATCAAACGAAGGGCAGATAGAATTAATCCAATGGTCAATTCCGCAACGGTCTGAGTAAGAACTCCTCGAGTCCGATAGACTTGAATTCCCAGCATGTCGGCCGCATCTTTGTCAACATTGTCCCACCCTACTCCTACACGTGAGATAGCCCGGAGATATGCCTTGGCCTTTTGGAGAACAGCACTGGTTATCGGCTCCGTGCCGGCAAGCATCCCAAGGGGTTTGTATTCATCCAGAAGTTCCCATAACTCGTCCTCGTTCAGTTTGCGTCCCAGGGGATTAAATACCACATCAAGTTTGTTTTTTTTCAACAACTCGAGGACATCCGGTGATTCCTTTGCAAAGGAGGTTGTAGTCGCCAAAACCTTACTTGTTTTTACTTCATGACCCATTTCCACCCGAAACTTAGTCTATTTACAACATTTGTGACATATCAACAGGCATTAACCGGAGAGGCGCCTAATAATTGAATTGCTGACGACCCTGTTTTGTATAAATCCGCCCATGTCCTGTCTCTTTCCAGGATAAAACCATAAAAACCCTCAAAGTCGAACCTTTTCCAGAAGGACTTCGTCACTCTAAATACAGATCTTTGGGGATACTGTTGATACTTCATCTCGTCAATAATTTTCCAACCTGAATGCTGAAAAATAAGTTTCCAATCCATGGGCGATAGTTCAAAAATATGTGTATTTTCAGGGAACACATCTCTTTTCTGTTGTTGACGGATATGATGTAAGCCGACCCTGCTTTGGGCCAAATAAGGGACAGTCAGTACAAAGTATTTACATACGGATCGACTTGAAATACCGCTTAAAAAAGATATGGGATCATTTAGATGTTCCAGCATCTCAAATGACAACAATAAATCCGCCTTTATCTGATGTTTCCCATACAGATCCTCTGCCCTGCATAACAGAGCATCAAACCCTTTTGATCGAATTTTCTCTATGGCAACCGGGTCCATATTTACACTAAGAAACTTCAATCTACTTGAACGAAAGCGTGGATCGCTTGAAAGCATGGATTTCAAATATATCAAATGCGTCCCAGAAGAATCGCCAACATCCACAACAAAAAGTGAGCGTCTATCTGCTATTAAATCAACGGCTCGAATCGCCAGCCTGAGCTGAAACGCATGTATGGCTCGAACCCTGACCCTAAGGACCTCTTTGTCGATGTTAAAGGTCGTATACTGTTCTGTCAGGTCGGGGACGATTTCGGCCAAAAACTCGGATAATTTATCAATTTCCTGTTCTCTGGCAGCAGCTTTGACCGACGCGATCTGCATGCGGTCCACCAAAGGGTTAACCCACCACTTGTTCGCTTTTAGTAGATTCCTTAACACGAATGATTAGCCAGAATATGAAATCATCAAGGGATCGTTGACCATCAGTCTTGCCGCCCTTTCCAGGTCATCCGGTGTGTCCACACTGACTGTTTCACAGTCCGTCATAACCATATGCACATGTTCACCATGCTCGATGATACGCATCATATCTACAGATTCAATTTTCTCCAGAGGGGTCTGAGGGAGGGCATTGAATTTGATAAGATAGTCACGACGAAATGGAATAACACACACCTGCTTCAGCATAGGCACATCCGTCACTCCTTTGCGCCTGGACGGAATAGGCTCCCGCGAAAAATACAACGCACAGCCGTCAAGCCCTGCCACGACCTTCACTTCATTGGGGTCCTCAAACTCACTTACAGTTTTCATGCGTGCCATGAGGTTCACGACTTGAATGGAAGGGTCTTTCGACATGGGCATCACAGCCTGCTCAATCATTTCTGGTGTCACCATAGGTTCATCCCCTTGCACCATAACCACAATGTCCACTCTCCGGCCTTTTTCCGATTCTGCCTTGAGCATGGCCTCCGCTGTCCGATCAGAGCAGCGCTCATGGGTATCGGCGGTCATAATAGCCCTGCCACCAATTGAATCAATGTATTCGTAAATCTCCCTATCGCAGGTAGCCACGTAGGTTTCACTCAATAATCGACACATACCAGTCCTCAAATATACGTGCCCCACCATTGGGACGCCATGTATCTTGGCAAGTGGCTTTCCTGGAAAACGGGATGAATCCATGCGAGCAGGGATAATGGCAATGATGTCTTTCATTTTTGCTCTCCCCGTATTAAATCTATTCCAAGACGGCATGCACAATCCAACATGCGTATATCCAGACTGTAAGCTAAAAAACTATATCCCTGGTTTATTCTCTGCTTAAGTTCTTCAATGTTCGGTTCAATGATATGGATCCCTGCGGCCTTTTCTGAAGCCATCTTTACAGTATAAATACGCTCCATGGCGTCTTCCATAAGTGGGTGCTCAAACTTTCCTGGAATACCCATCGAACCTGATAAATCGTATGGTCCCACAATAAAACCATCGACTCCTTCAACTGAAAGGATTTCTTCCATGTTATTGACGGCATCAATATGTTCCACCTGAACAATGACCACCGTTTCCTTCCCCACCCAGTCCCGATAACCGTCAAAGTCGCTTCCGTAACCCTGGGCCCGGGCCAGCCCCACCCCGCGCCTGCCATGGGGAGGATAACGAACTGCGGCAACAGCCTTTTCAGCCTCGGCCGCGGAATTGACCATGGGCACAATGACTCCGTGCGCTCCTGCATCCATCACACGCTTAATCTGAACAGGGTCATTCGCCGACAGGCGAACAAGTGGTATCACGTCGCATAGCTCAATTATCCGGATGAGTTCCTCTGCTTCGCGAATTGTAATCACGCTGTGTTCCAGGTCCACTGTAAGCCAGTCAAACCCAGACTTGGCCATAATTTCCGCAATAGCCGGATGAGCTAGGGTAATCCAGGAACCTAAAGTGATATCGTTTTTCACAAGTTTTTCTTTGAGACTCATATCATAACTCTCTTTTTCCGGGTTCTTGACTTCAGATCGGCAATTCAGTGTTATGAACGGACGTTTTAATATGACTCAAACCTATTTATGCCAGATCTTCATGATATGCTCGGCAAGCCGGAAATCATCCGCTTCGCGCACTTCAATGGAGGAATAAGGATTATCCACTTCAAAAATGCCCACCTTGTCGCCCAACAGCCGTCCCTGACGCATGATTTCCGCACGGGTGACACAGCAGAGACCTTTGAGACCGACAAACGCCCGCTCCTTGTACTTACGCGGGGCATATCCACTGTCTAAACGCTCGACAGTACCATCTTCATTTTCATGCCACAGGGACCGGCTCTCCGGCTGCGCGGCAATTACAGTGTCCAGCCCGTCTGAAACCACGCGTCTGATCATATCATCAATGAGCCCTTTTGGGCGAAATGGAAAAGTGGGTTCCAGGGTTACTACAAGGTCAGGATAAACCCCGCTCTCCTCGATTTTATCTAATGAATATTTATAAACAGCTTCCAGACCGACATAATCCTTGGAGAGCGACTCAGGTCGGATAAATGGCGCTTCCGCGCCAAGGCCCTTTGCGATATCCGCTAAGGCTTCGTCATCCGTGGAAACGTATATATGTTTAAGATGGGTCGAGGCCCGGGCAAATTCAATCGTATATGTCAGAGCTGGTTTTCCGCCTAACATCATGCCCGGCCCTCTCTCAGGGATGATGGCCACCACGTTTAGATCATGGGCGTACAGTGTCCTGGTCTTTTCGTTCTCACGAAGGCTTTCTACAATTCGAACGATGTTTGCACAACGCTCCGGATTACCGTTATGATGGATGCCGTGGTGATGAAATACACTGGCCTCCGGTTCGTAGACGATTGTATAACCTAACTTCAGCATTTCCTTGGCCCAAACACGGTCCTCGATGTTTGTGACCTTTTCATCAAAAGGAACCTTTTCCCACAGTTCCCGACGCAGGATACTGTTTGCATTGTGAAAAAAGCTATCTTTGGACTGCACCCGCCGATCCAGGCCAAAAACCAGCAACAGGTCCCGTTTGTCCGCATCACTGGAGAAAGCCATGGGTTCCTGCCTGCCGTAGACCGCGGCTACCGAAGGATTATCCAGGTTTTTCACGAGATTAGCTAACCAGACCTCATTTACTGAAATACAATGCCCGGAAAGGCAGACAATATACTCTCCCTTTGATTCCCTGATGCCTAAATTTAGGGCCTTGCCAGGCAAAAAATCCGTGCAGGTTACAACTTTTGCAATTGGGAATTGGCGGGCTTTTTCGATAGTCCGGTCCGTGCTCTCGTTGTCTACGATTATCACTTCAAAATCCCGGTAGGTCTGCCCAAAAACCCCGGACAAGCAAGGGCCGATCCACCGCTCTTCGTTGCAGGTACGAATGATTATGGAGCAGAATCTACCCATTTTATCCCTAAAGGACCTCTGTCAACCGGTCGTATTGGACCTTATAAGCGTTATCTCTACCGGAGGCGCGGAGCATGAAATCGGCTAACACCAAATCCTCTTGTCGTTTAATGACGATAGCGGAAAGCCTGCTAACCGGGAAGTATCCCGTTTTCCCGCAGAAAAGGGCATAGCCCTTGTCCCTGTACTGGGATATAAAGGCCCGGGTTCGCCACATCATCACAGAATAGACAAATGCCTGGACCGGGATCAGGTCCTGGGTTTGGGCAAATCTTTCCTCCAGTTCAAAATTGATGGGTTCCCCTTTGTACACACAGTGGACCTGTTCGTCTTTCACCGTAATCAGGGAGTCCAAAGCTTCTTCCTGGAAATACCTCACAACCTTCCCAACCTCTTCACCGGTCTGCAAGGGAGAGGTGGGATTCACCCAGGCTATTACGTCGCAGGGGTTCTTTTCCATGAAATCCATGACCACATCATCGGATTTCGTTGTTGAACTCCCTAATTCTGAAGGACGATGATAGAATTCAACATGGTACCTGATGGCAATATCTTTAAAGATCTCATGGTCGGAGTTGATTACGATCCTATCAAACACGCCTGAATCCTGTGCCGCACGGATCGCGTAGTAGATCAACGGCATCCCTTTTACCAGGGCAAGATTTTTCATCTTCAACCGGGTACTGCCAATCCTTACCGGTATCATGGCAATGATCTTTGGATCATTCATTAATCCACCTTATGAAATAACCTTATAAAATTGCATCGCAATTTTATTGATCGCGGCTTTGCCGCTCGAATAATGGAATTTCCTAAACATTCAAATTAAACTCGTAAATTGGATTTTAACGCCATAATCAACTGCCGCCTGCTTAAAGAATTCCACCTCCACAGTCCTGAGTGGAATCCCTTTTTTCTTCCGTTCCTCTGAAATCCTTTTCTCCGGATCTCCCGCTACTTGCACCCCTAAGTCCGGTTCCAAAGACGGCTCTTGTCGTAGTTCAGTCACTAATTCTTTCATACGCCTTTTAAACGTATCCAACTGCTCAAACGCGTCCACCCGTATCGCCATAAAAAAATGGCCCAGATTCCGTTTTTCCTCAATTAGAGCGTCGTACATCCTCGGGATATGAGGACCAAAGGGCATTTGCGTTAACAATGCGCAAAGTATCTCAATCATCAGGCTCAATCCGTATCCCTTGTAGCCCCCCACGGGCAGCAGGTTGACAATCTCATGAGGGTTGGTTGTTTCCCGCCCTGTTTTATCAGCACCCACCCCGGCCGGCACCATTGAACCCTCTTCGCGCAACTGTAATACCTTGTTAAAGGTTATTACGCTGGTTGCCATATCCAGGCATATGGGGTCTTCACCTTCACACGGAGCAGTGAAGCATATTGGGTTATTCCCGAGAAACCTACGGGTCCCGGCAGTTGGAACAATCAGGGAATCGGCATGGGTGAAGCTCATGCCGATCATGCCGTGCCTGGAGATCTCCAAGCCAAAGAAAGATGCAGCGCCGAAATGTGTTGATCTTTTAACAGCCACCGCACCCATTCCCGCTTCCCCTGCCAATTCCAACACCCTTTTGACCGCCTCCATTCCCGCAGCATGGCCGTAAGCATTGTCCGCGTCAAGAACTCCGGTGCAATGCGTCGTGCGGTCAAACCTATAATTAGGGCGTGGATTAATACGCCCCGACTTAAGGGCCTTCAGATAATGGGGCAGCAGGCGAATCCCGTGTGAATCGACACCCCTTAAAGAAGCGTGCACCAGTCCGCCCGCCACATGTCCGGCAGCAACCTCATCAACACCCTCTTTCTTGAGGACCTCGAAAATGAAATTGCGAACATCAGCATGGTCAACACGGATCGGATCTGCCAAATTTATTCCCTTTCAGTAGACTACTTCCACCCATGCGCCACTTTGCGCAAGGCTCTTATTTACCGACTCGACAACTGCGGTGGAAGCAAGCGTATCCCTGAAGGTTGGCCGTACGGACTCCAACTGCTCGATCGTGATGCGGTTTTGGTTTAACTCAATCACGTCGCGGATGAAAGTGAGGAGACTTTCTATGCCATATCCCTGGTATGAAACAGTACCTGATCCGCCAGGATAGGTTGAACAAAAATCGGGGTTCGGTTCCTCGACCCCGGTCTCATCAGTTACCATTTCAATTCCTCGCCGCTTCTGATCGGACTCATACCGGCCCTTTGTTCCGATCACCTTTATCCTCTGGTCCGACATTGCAGATGTGGATTCCGGGTCTATCCAGTTTGTAAATATATGGGAAAGGAAGGTTTTGCCATTTGGCCCTTCCCATTCTATGGTGCCATGTACCGCATCATACGTATCTATGCCATGATCTCTCAGCCATCCCGTTTGACCCAAGGCCATCACCCGCCTTGGGACCGCACCCGTGGCAAAGTAAATAATGTCCACATAGTGCACGCCTAAATACTGAAAGATATTGGACTCCTTCACCCATGATTCAAATACCTTTGAGGGAACGCTCTTTCGCTGACTGAACTCCACGATGAAATACAGGGGATCCCCTAATTTTTCCTGACCAAGGACCTCCTTCAGTTTTAGATTTGCCCGATCAAAGCGCTTGTGGAATTCCACGGCCCCGTAAACTCCGTGTTTCTCTTGCAGGGAAATAAGTTCCCTTGCCTCCTTGACCGTGGGGGCAAGGGGTTTGACAACCAGTGTGTGTGCACCAGCCTTAAGACAATCCCCGGCCACTTTGCAGTGCAGATGATCGGGCACCACCACGATGGCGCAGGCAGGCCTGGAAATTTCCCTTAATGCCAGCATATACGATTCGGGATCCCTCCCTTCCTCATCATCCGGAAAGGTTCTCAAGGCCAAGTCGGTACCCATCAGCTCATTGAGTGAATCAAGTCTTTGTCTGGCATAGGATATGCTCTCGGGACGGGTTGCGGCCAAAAAAACCTCGCCAAGCGGCAAACCCCTCCTCCGCCACTCACACAGGGCCGGCAGTACTGTTCCATATCCGCTTGTACCCCTGCCGCATACGTACATGCCTGCACCCACAACCAAGATGTTCAGTTTTTCATTCCCGTTCATTCCTAAGTACCTTAGGATTAATTCATATGAAAGTAGCTATATTTCGGTAGGGATATTTAAAGATAATTGTCTGGCCCTTTGATCTTTTTTTTCGTTCTTCCAAAGTTGTTGACAGCATTAACAAATTCTTCATTATTGCCGCAAGCAGAATATGAATCGTTCCGTTCTTGATCTCTTCAACAACCTCTATTAAGTACCATTTCCAATTAAACAGGAACTCCTGATACGACCAATTTAGAAATCTATATTTAATTCTGTGGGTAAGTCTGAGCAAACGCAAACTGTTCTTATTATACTTGTTCTTCATCGTATATGATTCACTATGATAAGCAAGGCTCTTCCCAGATAAAACGATTCTGTACCCCTTCCTTTTTGCCCGGTGGCTCCAATCGGACTCTTCAGCATAGGCAGGACTAAAGTTCAAATAATCAAAACACCCCACTTCCAACCACGCCTTCCGCGCCTTCCGCCGTATGAACATGATTGCTCCATAAAGCTCTGACAACTCAATATTCTCATCATTTTCAGAGAGCTTCCTGTTTTCTTCCATCAAAAAAATATTGGAGCACACAGCGGCGATGTTCGCGTCGGCCTCCAAACTTTTCATTCCCTCTTCAAACCATCCGGGTTCCACAAGGCAGTCGCTGCTGACATAACAAAAAACATCTCCTACAGTTTCTTCAAAGGCAATATTAAATGCAATGGAGAATCCCATGTTTTTCGGCAACGCGATGATCCGCTCAATATCCCCCGATCCTTTAAGTTCGAGCAGTCTTAGAATATTACCGCGGTCTTCGCTGCCATTATCAACCACTTGAATATCTATTTTTGCAGGATCAGTCCGCTCACGGATGTACTTGATGCATAACTCCACTATTTCAACTGAATCCCAATTGATTATGGTAACAGGTATTTTTTCTCGCATACCTTCCTTCTATTACCCG
>JAFDHL010000378.1 GCA_019308785.1 Deltaproteobacteria bacterium | reverse complement strand
CATAGGAAAAGATAAAAAACAAAGACCCAATGGGATTTGCGATTGTCGATTGTCAGAGCGAAGACTAGATCCCGCAGTCGGGGAGGGCTTAAGGGACCCGATTCAACTCTGGGCAGGGAGATCATGAAGGGGTCAAGCCCGCCACAAACCCGCCACACTGACGGCGGGCAAGGACGGCGGACAAGTCTTTGATTGACTTACGTTGATGGTTACTGGATGCTCGATAAAAGAAGGGGTCCTTAAATACTTAAATAACTTTTTGACCTATATAATAGTTCTTAGAACCAGTCTATATTACCTTCCGAATCCTCGCTCTTCCAGGCTCCAAAACAGTGAAGCTTTTCATTAGATCAGAACCGTGCTTAGCAACTAAAATACTCACTGCCTGCCCAAGACCGGAACGCATATTTGCTGGAAAACGAATCAATAATACACCACTCATCTCTTCTCCATGAGCAAATATCCAATCCCCAAAGTCTTTGTCCTCTGTTAAGAGTAAACGCTTTTCTTCAACAGACATTTTCAGAACCTTAAGGTCAGAGGCAGATGCAAATGACTCAGCAATTGAAACAACATCATATCCCGCAGCCCTAAGCGACCTTACAACAGTAAAATCACAGCTCTCATCCGCCAAAAAATTTATATTCTTTACATTCAAAATTATGTTCCAGTCTCCATATATATAGTCAGCTCATTGGCCAGGGAATTAGCAGCATAAGTTAAAGCAGCTTGAATATCTTCCTTTTTAAGATTGGGATATCCATCCAGCAAATCTTCTACTGATGCTCCTTCTCCCAATTTTCGTACAATTAGTTCTACAGGGATTCTGGTTCCTTTGATAACAGGTTTCCCTAACATAACTTCAGGGTTTATCTCTATCCGATCATGATAGATATTCATGTCTCACCTCCCAAAGAAATTTATGATTGTTGGTATTGGCACTTTGTGCCGGCTCATATCCACCCTCCGTAGCAAAGCTACTGCGGAGGACGGGGCTGATAGCTGATGGCATTTCATGCCAGCTCACAGCTGATAGCTCAAAGCTGATAGCGATGAAAAGACAATAACAAAGATCGGCGGCCCTGTGAGATGGAGGAATTATTAAAGGCCAAGCCCGCCACAAATATCAGCGGCCAAGCTCGCTTCTAATCTTGTCAATAACCTCTTCTAAGATAGAAGACTTCAAGTACAATGAACTCTTCAATGGTATCTGCGATAGAACACCTAAAACCTGATCAGGTTTCATCTGTCCACGTCTTGTAGCTCTGACGAGGATACCGATTGTTCCATGAACTTTGAACCCCATTCGGTCGGCTACAAGGCGAGCGGATGCATCATCAGTTAAAAATATTGCCGACGGATTCTTCTCCATAATTGCTAAAGCCTCGATTTCTCCAACATCAAGGGTGAATATTTGGCACATTGCTTGAAGTTTTTCATCATTAGGATATTTTATATTTATGCCTTTAAAGGGTAGATTGGTTTTACTTCGGATAGTTGGACGATGTCGCTTTATTTCCTCCCAAACGGTATCCGAGAGTAAAACCGTATGAAAGTCAGTCAGCAGGTCCAAGCAGTCCAGTTCATCTAAATGAATAATAGGCCCTGCATCGGAAACGACTGTAATTTCTGATTTATTCTTGTCCATGCAGGCCCCATTCAACATCATCAAGAATAAATTTCTTCATCAGTTCCGGCTTATGGGAATCTAAAAAACGGCGAATTGCTTCGGCGAAGATATCATTCTCATTACGGAACCAGCCTTCCTTAACAAGACCAACAGCTTTCTTATAGAGCTGATCCGGAACCTCCATTTCAATTGTTTTCATAATTCACCTCCTTAAAGGATTGATTATTGAAAAAGATAAAGATAAAAGCATGGCACTTTGTGCCGGCTCATAGCTGACACATAGGAAAAGATAAAAAACAAAGACCCAATGGGATTTGCGATTGTCGATTGTCAGAGCGAAGACTAGATCCCGCAGTCGGGGAGGGCTTAAGGGACCCGATTCAACTCTGGGCGGGGAGATCAGGCCCTAAGAAGAAACGGATCTGGATTTTTCAGAATTGAGCCGAGCATTATGGGATTGATGTTTGAAATACTCTTTTATATTGCAAAGCGGATGGAGCAGGATAATACCACCTAAAACCTGAAAACTGATTGGTTTTATTGTTATTCTCCCGCAAGTAGCCTTGCTACTTCAATTACATCCTCAGAAAGCCAGTACCCTTTTTTTCGCAGTTCCTCAATGAGTGATACCACGTTTTGCACCAATCCCTTTTCCTTCGAAATCAGCAATAGGCCAATAAGCCCTATCATAGGAATATTTAGTTTTTCTGCAACACCCCTTGCAGCATGATCATCAAGTAATAAGACAATATCCTTTTCAAGATTGGAGGCGAGTGCAATAACTTGTTTCTCCCCTTCGCCCAAATCAGCAAGAACCCTTTCAGTTACTGTGTCTAAAGTCACAGCTTTTTCTATACGGATAAAATCGTTCAGAGCCCAGTCGATTTGGTCTGCTTCGGTTCCAACTTTTGCAAATAGTTCCCTGTGAACCATTGGTGGTATCAATACTTCGTCAGCGATACTTTTGAGCAGGGAAATCTTGCCAATTTTGGCTAAACCAATGATTGGACCTGTGTCTGAAATAATTTTCATTTCCCACTCAGTTTTCTTGAAGTTTCTAAATCTTTCCTGATCTCCTGTTCCAGTTCCTCAGGCGGATAATTAAAAACGCTGACCCGGTATCTCCCGCAAGTTTCCAAGAACTCGACCCGTGACATTCCAGCCAGTTGAGCAGCTTTTCCAGAGGAAATCTTGCCCAGTTCAAACATTTTCAGTGCAGCCATTAAGCGAATATGGTGTTCCAATTCTTCCTTTGTCATATGAACAGCGAACTCAAATCCGCTTGGATATTTCATCTTTATCTCTTCTGTTTCCATGTGACCTCCTTACATTTAATGAGGGATGTTTTTAGGCATATAAAGCCCGCATTTCCATTGGTTCTAAAATAGGCTCAGGACCCTCCACTGTCAAAAACTCATGCAGATCCTTTATTGATAAAGGTTCACTGTAAATATCAGATTCATTCTTTCTTATGGCCTCAAACGAATCTATAGCCTCTTTAAGTTTATCAACCGCCGTTTCCTTAGTAACCCCTTGGCCTACAAGGCCATTCTCCAAACACAGGGATACCCAGTATTTTCCACTTTTTCTTAATACTATGAAGGGGTCAAGCCCGCCACAAACCCGCCACAAACCCGCCACACTGACGGCGG
>JAFDHL010000093.1 GCA_019308785.1 Deltaproteobacteria bacterium | reverse complement strand
ATAACTCAATCCGTTTCGGGAGATACACAGCAGCAAGTTTGAGAGCAGACTGAATTGACACAGGTATCGGCATAAGAAACCATGTAAAATAAATTACCCCGTTAAAAAGTCTGCGAAGGCGGGAATCCAAAAGCGCCGAAGTAGCCAAAAATACTGGATTCCCGCCTTCGCGGGAATGACAAGTGCCTGATACGATATTTCACGCATGACACAACACTAAGGTAAGCAGGATATTGAACTTTATTAACAACTGACAACTTACACTGATTGAGGAAAAAAGCATATGTGCGGCATTGTGTGCTACGTGGGAAGTAAGCCGGCCAAGCCCATTCTTTTAGAAGGACTAAAACAGCTTGAATATCGTGGTTATGATTCCTCGGGCCTGGCAATACACGACGGGACCCATATCGAGTGTCATCGGGAAGTTGGAAAAATCGCTGAACTGGAGCGAAAGCTCAACAATATGGATATTAAAGGCAGTATCGGCATTGCCCATACAAGGTGGGCCACCCACGGCGAACCAACGGAAGAAAATGCTCATCCACACAGGGACCAGGACGGAAATGTATTCGTGATCCATAACGGCATCATTGAAAATTATCATTCTCTCAAGAAAAGGCTCGAAAAAGAGGGGATTACATTCAGGTCTGAGACAGACACGGAAGTCCTGGCGCATTTGATCGGTTTGAATTTTGATGGCAGTTTGAGTGAGGCCGTCAGGAAGACCATGTCCCAGGTGATAGGGACGTTTGGAATAGCTGTGATCCACAGACAGAGTCCCGGTGAAATTGTGGTGGCCAGGAGAGGCAGCCCCCTAATTATTGGTGTGAGCGAGGATGGGCATTTTGCCGCCTCTGATGTGGCGGCCATGGTTAGATACACCAATAAAGTGGTTCATCTTCAGGACAATGAACTGGCGACCCTGACAGTAAAAGATTTTTCCATGTCCACGGCCCAAGCCAAACCAATAGAAAGAAGTGCGGAGACGGTGGAATGGCGTGCTGAGGATGCTGATTTGAACGGTTTTCCACATTTTATGCTCAAAGAGATCTATGAACAGCCGGAGACCATAAAAAACGCCATGAGGGGCAGGCTCGAAACGGGAGAAGGGGTTCCCAAATTAGGGGGAATCATGCCGGTGTGGGACAAGCTCAAAGACAGCCGGCACATGGTCATTGTGGCCTGCGGGACTTCCTACTACGCGGGGTGTGTGGGCCGGTATGTTTTCGAGAAACTCACAGAAATTGACGTAGAGGTTGAACTTGCTTCCGAATTCCGTTACAGGAAGCTGAACTTCGCCCCTAATACGTTTGTTATTGCTATCAGCCAGTCAGGTGAAACTGCCGATACCCTTGCGGCCATCAGGGAGGCCAAAAGAAAGGGTGCCGGTCTTTTGGGAATCGTTAACGTGGTTGGCAGTTCAATCTCAAGGGATACCGATGCGGGCGTTTATAATCACGCAGGCCCGGAGATCGGAGTGGCTTCCACGAAGATTTTTACCTCCCAGTTGACTGTATTGAACCTTTTAGCCATTCTTCTTGGCCGTCATCAGAAACTGTCTCTGACCGAGGGAGTGGAAGCAATACGGGCACTTGAAGCCCTGCCGGACCAGGTCGCAAATGTGCTTTCACAGGCCAATCATATCCAGGCGATTGCTGAGAAATATTACAAGTGCGATAACTGGCTTTATTTAGGAAGAAAATACAATTATCCCATTGCAATGGAAGGAGCCCTGAAACTAAAGGAAGTCTCATATATTCATGCAGAAGGGTATCCGGCCGGAGAGATGAAACATGGTCCCATTGCCCTGATCAATCCGGATATGCCTACCGTTGCTATAGCACCCAGAGACGAGATATATGAAAAGATGCTCAGCAATATCCAGGAAGTCAAGAGCCGGAGGGGGCCCGTGATCGCGATTGCCACCCAGGGGGATGAGAGAATAAGAGAGGTGGCGGATGATGTGATTGAAATTCCTCAGACGCTCTCTTTTCTTAATCCGATTTTAGCCGTGGTGCCCTGTCAGCTTCTGTCCTATTATTGCGCGAGTTTTTTAAACAGAGACATTGATAAGCCGAGAAATCTGGCAAAAAGCGTAACAGTGGAGTGAAGCTTCCATTCCACGAGACGGGGCATTCTGAGGCGTTTTCGTAGAAAGCTCAGCTTTAGGTCGAGATGGCTTCGTATGATGAATGGACTGAGAATGTCTACTACCCTGTCCAGGGGAGAGAGAAGGGGCTGGTTTGTTTTGATTATGAGGAGCGTGACCAGGATGCTCCTTTTTCCTTTTTTCCGCCTTGAAACAGCCGGAAAGGAAAACCTCCCCCAAAAAAGCGCATTTGTTCTTTTGCCCAAGCATCAGCGGTGGGAGGATATTCCACTTCTTGGCCTGGGCACACCCAGACCTCTGTACTACCTTGCAAAATATGAACTGTTTAAAAATCCTTTGAGTAACTGGTTCTTTCGGGGACTTGGTGGCATTCCATTAAATCGAGAACGTCCCCTTGAGAGCAGGCACTCCCTTAAGGCCATGATTGAATTCCTGAAAGGAGGGGAGGGTTTTGTAGTGTTTCCCGAAGGTACTTACTACAGTGATAAAGTGGGTCCTGCACGTGCAGGGGTTGTCAGGCTTATTCTTTCGCGCCTGGAACTGCCCTTTATTCCAGTGGGGATTAATTATTTGCGCCAGGGTTGGCGGATTGTTGTTCGGATCAATTTCGGAAAACCCGTTTATGCAGATCCACGCGCATCTGCAAACGAATTTCTTGACTTTGTGATGGAAGAGATCGCGCAACTTTCCGGGTTGCAGGCGAACAGCAATCAGAATTCTGCTATCATTATAAAGAGGAAAAATAGATGTCTGAACTCGAAAATGTATTTGAGCGAATAGTAGGTTACAGGGATGAAGTCATCCGGATCCAGGCGGAACTTACGTCCAGGGTGGCTCTGGGACCAGAAAACGGGGGTACCGGGGAACATGATAAAGCAGGTTATATAAAAAGGTTGCTGGAAAGAATGAATCCCGAACTCCTGGAAGAAATTAAGGCCCCTGATAAAAGGGCACAGGATGGCTACCGTCCCAACCTGATTGCTCGCTGGGGCAGCAGTCAAAAGGAAGCGACCGTCTGGGTGCTAAGCCATGCGGACATTGTACCGCCCGGCGATTTGTCTTTATGGAAAAGCGATCCTTATAAGATTGAGCTGGAGGGAGACCGGATCATCGGGAGAGGGGTTGAAGATAATCAGCACGGATTTGTGAGTTCCTATCTGGCTTTAAAAGCGGTCCTTGATTCGGAACAGAGACTGAAAAGGCCGGTTGGCCTGGTTGTTGTAGCTGATGAGGAGACCGGCAGCCAATACGGGCTCAGCTATCTTATTAAGGAACAACAGGGAATTTTTGGGAAGCAGGATCTGATTGTAGTCCCGGATGGGGGGAATGAAGAGGGCACAATGATCGAGGTGTCCGAAAAATCCATGCTGTGGGTTAAGTTTACCGTAACAGGAAAGCAGTGCCACGCCAGTACGCCGGATAAAGGAAAAAACAGCCTTTTCGGGGCAGCCAGGCTGATTGTGGCCCTGGCGGAACTGAAAGAACAATTCAATTTTTTGGATGAGTTGTTCAAGCCGTCTTTATCCACCTTTGAGCCCACAAAAATGGAGGCCAATGTACCCAATGTGAACACCATACCGGGCAGGAACGTATTTTACATGGATTGCCGGATCCTTCCGCAGTATACGGTAGATGAGATTATCGCTGCTTGTAAGGAAATTAGTGCAAGGATCAGTTCCGAACTTGGCCTCCAGATTCAGGTGGAGTCCGTTTATCGAGAAGATGCCAAGGAACCTACATCCCCGGATGCCCCCGTAGTGAAGTCACTGGCACGGGCAATCAAAAGGGTCACTGGAAAAGACGCCAAACCCATGGGTATTGGAGGGGGGACTGTTGCAGCGTTTTTCAGGCAGGCCGGACTGCCGGCAGCGGTCTGGTCTACTATTTCCGATACAGCCCATCAGCCCAATGAATACTGTCTGATCTCGAATATCCTGACGGACGCCAAGATCTTTGCGTGTCTTTACCTGGATGAAAGCTAATATTTGCAATTTGAGCTTTGACATTTGTCATTCGAATTCATTTTGTCTACAGGTTTGGACCCTTTTAGGGGTGGTAAGTATCGTGTTGGTTTGAGGCCGAGCTTCGATAGTAGTGTTAGAGGAGGACTGAATATTATGGCGTATGATGATGCTGTGAAGCGTATTATGGGAGGGGATTATTCCGGAAAAATACTTCACGGAAAATATGGCGAGACATTAAAGAGGCGTGTTGCCGAATGTGTTGAACGCTTCAGTGCTTTTGACGAGACCGGCAGTATGGCAATTCCTTATATCTCGGCCTGGAAGAAGAAAGGAAAGAAGATCTGGTATGAATTTGCAAGCAACCGCTTGTCAGAGCTATTAAAATGTAAAAAGTCAGATGTTGCGGATATCTTTCGAGACAATATCATTGACCGTCGCATTTATAAATACCAGGACCTTGACTCTGGCATAGTGAAAGATGTCATTGCCAGGGAGGAATTGAATGATGCCAGAAAAGAACTGCGCGAAGAGACGCAGGATACCGGAATTCTTGAGGCTGTCTACAAAATCTATATTGAAAAAGACACAACCATTTGGCTGAAGGATCAGGCGACGATTGAGAAGTATGACAAAGATAAGGTCTGGCTCTCTTTAGGTTTTCTGACTGACGTTTCCAAGGAGATGGAAGTTGAGGAAGAAAGGGAAAGGCTTGTCCTTGAGCTTCAAGATGCCTTGAGCAAAGTGAAAACCTTGAGCGGACTGCTTCCCATTTGTTCGTCCTGTAAAAAGGTGAGGGATGACAAGGGATACTGGAGGGAAGTTGAAGAATATATTCGGGATCATTCTGAAGCCGATTTCAGCCATGGTATTTGTCCTGAATGTGTTGAAAAGGAAATTGAAGAGTTTGACAGGCTGTAATTGGTGTCCGTATTGAAGCAGAGAGGGGGTGTTTCAGTGATTATGAAATTTATATTGGTGCGAATGATGTTAATTCTGTTCGTTGCTTTTGCCATGTCATCATGCGCTGTAAAACGGCCGGTTCTCTACCCGAACTACCATCTCCAGAACGTCGGAAAAACAGTTGCTCAGGAAGATATTGACGACTGTATGCGGCTCGCTGCTGAGCACGGCGCAGATTCAAATGCGGGAGAGAAGGTTGCAAAACGGACAGCTGCGGGTGCAGCAATAGGCGCCGCGACAGGAGCTGCTGTTGGGGCGGTTTTAGGTCATGCAGGACGTGGAGCTGCGACAGGTGCAGCAGGCGGGGGTGCGGGGGGACTAATAACGGGACTTTTCAGGTCACGTACTCCTGACCCTGTTTTTCGCCGTTTTGTTGAAAAGTGCCTTTGCAAAAAAGGGTATGAGCCGGTTGGGTGGCGATAGTTAGTGTCCATCCGGAAATGGCCCTTTTTCACAATCTCAGCGTCAATCTGCGGGGTTAGTTGTGCGGCGTACCATACGCACACCTCCGCCCAACCCCTTGATTTCCTTGATCTTGTAAAAAATTGCTCATTTCTGAATCGGACAATTGATAGCGCCCCTTTTTTATTAATGGATAGGTGGCAAATCTCATAAGATCGTCGACACTTTTTAGTGGCACTTGCCGTTTCATCACATCGTCGACACTTAACAAAATTTATTTATAGGGATTCTATTTTTAACAGGCTCCCTGAGTTTATAAAATTTGGTTTTGATTAACTCTTTAGGAGCATCCTTTGTTGGTTGATACCAAATTCGCACATTATGATCTTTTGTGCTGATTATTGCCCAAACATATTGAAAACTTAAATTTTTACCGACGTAGAAATCTTCGTTAAGTATGTTGATATTGCCATTTTCCTTTACCAGACGAACAAAATGCAGGCTGCCACGAGGTGGTGGCGGGGGTACAAGCCGAGCTGTAGAGCCTGGGAGTGAGGAGAAATACAATTCCGGTGTTGAAAAATCCGTCATCTCTTTAACTATCCGAAAAGACATATAAAATGGATGAGGAGCTTGAGAAAAGCAATATATAGTCCGGAGAAGTGTTGGATATTTCATCATTTCCTGGTCTTCAACTAAAAGGCTGTCCAGATCTCTATTTTATGCTAAAGAGAGCAAATATTTTGTTTTATCGAATACTTAGCTTCTTATTTGGAGAAGATTTTTTTGAATGGCATATACCTTGCTATAATTTCCGAGTAACAGGCCGAAAAAAATACAAAAAAGGAGTAAATGAAATGGCAAAAAGAATTAGAGAACGAAAAAGGAGTAAAATCGGGTATGGTTCCTCCTATCGGATGGGTGGGGACCAGGATCTGGCAGCCAAATCTGAAATCCCGGTCGTCTTGGGAGGTCAGGTTTGGATGGTAAAACCGGACAAACGTGCCGCGGCGGCTAATCCCTGTATCTGGATGCAGACGGGCGTGGTAGAATTCAAAAACTGCAATAACTTCTATGATTGCACAAAATGCAAATACGATTTAGGAATGCTTAAGGTGGTAGAGAAGGGTAAACAGATCAGCTGGCAGGATGCCATGAGAAAGAGGCCAGGCCTGGAGAGGATTTGCAGGCACAGTTTGACCAATCGCATTAAAAAAAGGGCGTGTGCCTACAATTATGAGTGTTCCAAATGCGATTTTGATCAATTTTTCGAGGATGTCTGGACCGCAAAAACCAAAAGCATTCCCAGTGAAGTGCAAGAGATCAAGGGTTTTGAGGTCCCGGTAGGCCACTATTTTCATAATGGGCATACCTGGGCGCGAATTGAAAGTGGCGGCTATATCCGGATAGGAATGGATGACTTTGCCCTAAAGCTCCTGGGAAAGGCGGATGCCTTTGATCTTCCCCTTATGGGTAAGGAATTGGACCAGGACAACGTTGGTTGGGGTCTAAGGCGAAAGGAATATCAAGCCGACGTTCTTTCTCCGGTTGATGGAGTCATTATGGAAGTGAATTCGAATGTTAGGGAGAACGCCAAACTGGTCAACAAGAAACCTTATGAAGATGGCTGGCTATTTATGGTTCGAACTCCTGACATCAAGGACACCGTTAAGAGGCTTATGGACGACACCGGGGGCATGGAGTGGATGAATAGGGAAGTGAATCGACTGGAGAACATGATAGAAGAGGTGGCCGGTCCTCTGGCCGCAGACGGTGGTTTTCTGGGGGAGGATATATATGGAAGTCTCCCTGAGCTGGGCTGGAAACGCCTGACAAAGACTTTCCTCAGAACCTGATACGAATGTCCATTAGCTTTGCTATCAATATGGGTTACGGGGGTAAAATGGAAACATTAAACCGTTTGGAGAATCGATCAGCAGGGGAGCTACGTCCCTGCGTATGGATGCAGGCAGGGGTGGTTCGCCGAAAGCTCTGTCAAAGCGACTACTATTGCGCGGCCTGTCACTTTGACAGGATCATGGGACGTGTAGCCGAGGAGAACAAGAAGCTAAGGAAGGCAGACAAGGTTCCGCAGGGTAAGAGAGGCAAGATTGTTTCCTGGAAGGACAAGCTCAAAGAATATCCTCCATGGAAAAGGCCGTGTCTTCACTACATGAAAGATCGTATAAAGTTCAGGGCATGCAATCATGAATATCGCTGCAGTGACTGTGAATTTGATCAATATTTTCACGACCAATATACCGTCCATGCAGTAGTGACACCGGTTGAGGTTCTCGATGTAAATGGATTCAGTATTCCCCAGGGGTATTACTTTCATCGTGGTCATACATGGGTAAAGATTGAAGAAGGTTCTTCGGTCAGGGTGGGAATGGACGATTTTGCCTTACGGCTATTAGGTCCCCTCGATCGAATCGAGGTCCCACTTATGGGTAAGGAAGTGCGCCAGGACCGGGCTGATATCTCGGTATCCCGGGGCGTTCACCAGGCAAAGATACTTTCGCCTGTGAACGGTGTTGTAACCGCGATAAACTCACAGCTGAGGGATCAGGGAAGACTTGCCAATGAAGATCCCTTCTCAGGCGGCTGGATCATGAGGGTTCACCCGGAGAATCTACGTCAAGATCTGAAAAACCTCATGATCAACACCGAAACCAGGGATTTTATGGTAGGAGAAGCAGAACAGCTTTATCAGATTATAGAGGAGGTGGGAGGGCCTCTGAGCACCGATGGTGGTTACTTAGGCGATGACATTTATGGGAGTATGCCACAACTCGGCTGGGAGCGGTTGAGCAAGCTATTTTTTCGTACCTGAAAAACCAATTACACATTTCTTGGCATTTTTTTCAGCCTTATTAATTCATCTTCCAAAAGGACATTACAGTAACGGCAGAGTTGATTTGCTTTTCTGTCCACATCCTTCACAGTGCGGCAGTAGTGCATGATGCAAGCGTGGTCTCGGCAATGTCGAAGATTGAAGGTGTGTCCCAGTTCGTGAATGGCTTCTTTGATAACTCGGAATGGGTAGACCTCATGGCTGTTAATGGGAGAAAGGGACTCTTTCAACCGATATGTTGATATGATGCATGCCTTTCCACCCAATTGGGCCTCCCCATACACATGGGTAAGGATGGGGATAAAGAGATCCACCTCGGCGATGGCAAGCACTTTGAACGCGCGATGCGGGGCATTCCGGGCAAGTTCGTCTAAAACTGAAGTGGAATGGTACTGATCGCGAACCGGGTCGAAGGCAAAGTCGATTTCTTCAAGAATTGCAATGATTTCAGTTGGGTAGCCGAATATGTGATAGACTGCCTTGCTAACCTGGTTTAGGAGTTTCGTGCCCAAATTCCCAATGGGAGAAATAATGATTGTATGTTTGGGTAGGGCACTCACGCCGGCTTATTAATCTTATAGCGTTTGATTTTACTATAGAGTGTGGAACGATCAATGCCCAAGATTTCCGCACTCCTGAATACATTCCATCGATTCTCATTAAGGATGTGTGTAATATGAACCCTTTCAATGTTTTTAATTGAGTTATCAGGGGGCACTGACAGGTGTTCAGGATGAAATATGGGTAGATCTGCGGGCAGGATACTTCGGCTCTTTCCCACAACTACTGCCCTTTCAATTGCGTTTTCCAGTTCCCGGACGTTCCCCGGCCACTCATAGAGCATCATTTCATCTAAAGCCTCGCGGCTGATTTTGCCTATTGGCTTATTGGTTTCCTGGGAGAAGTGGCGGAGAAAGAGTTCGGACAGCAGGGGAATATCCTCTTTTCGTTCACGGAGGCGTGGCATTGTGAAAGAGATTACATTCAGCCGGTAATAGAGGTCTTCCCGAAACGTTCTCTGCTTGATGGCCTCCTCAAGATTTTTGTTTGTGGCAGCAATAACCCGGAAATCTGCCTCTAAAGGCTGGGTGCCGCCGACCCGATAAAAGACGTGGTCTTCCAGAAGGCGCAGGAGATCGATCTGCATTCTCATACTGATTTCGCCGATTTCATCGAAAAAAAGGGTCCCTCCATGGGCCAGTTCTATCCGACCTTTTTTTGTGGCTTTAGCATCGGTAAAAGCGCCTTTCTGATGCCCGAAGAGTTCACTTTCCAATAGATGTTCAGGGAAAGCACCGCAGTTTACTATTACAAAAGGGCCTTCGCTGCGGGGGCTGTTTGTATGAATGGCCTTTGCTGCCAATCCCTTGCCCGTCCCAGTCTCGCCGCTGATCAGGACCGTCGAGTCAGTGGGGGCAACATCCTGGATAAGATCAAAAATTTCCTGCATGGCTCGGGATTGGCCGATCATGTTCTCAAAGCGGGTTCTGTCCTTGTACTGGGTTCTCAGAAATAGGTTTTCCAGGGCCTGTGCCTGGTGTTGAATAATCTTTTCGATAAGTACACCCAATTCATCAGGATCAAAGGGTTTAAGCAGATAGTCATAGGCCCCATTTTTCATAGCCTCAATTGCCGTAGAAATAGATCCATAGGCAGTAATCATAATCACTTCCACATCAGGATCGCTTTCCTTAACCTGATTCAATAACTCCAGCCCGCTCATTCCTTCCATTTTGATATCAACGAGGAGGATATCAAAGCGGGTATCTTTTAATTTTATTAGTGCCTCTTCGCCGCTTACCGCCTTCTCTACATAGTGACCGTCCCGTTCAAGCCATCCGGCCAGGGACTCACGCATAATCAGTTCATCGTCAACAATAAGGATCTTAGTGTTGCCCATGGGGACCTCCATCTGGATCAGGCGTATCCGGTGGTTGTTTTAGCGGAAGCATGACTTTAAGGGTGGTGCCTTTGCCCACCTCAGAGTCAACACTGATAGAACCGCCATGTTCTTCAACGATCCCGTAAGCCACGGAAAGCCCTAACCCCACTCCCTTGCCTTTCTTTTTTGTGGTATAAAATGGCTCGAAGAGTTTGGAAAGATTTTCGGGGGGGATACCTATACCGCTATCTTTAAAGCTGACCAGGATGTTATTTTTTTTGGCGGAATGCCTGGTTTTTATAGTCAGGACACCCCCTCCGGGGGCTTCCATGGCCTCGACAGCATTAGAGATAAAGTTCATAAATACCTGCTGAAGCTGGTCTTCTGAGCCGACGAGGTCCGGAGGTTCTGACTTAACCTTGTTTCAACCTTCACCCTATTTATTTTGAGGAGATTTGAATTCAAAAACAGTGTTTTTTCAATGAGTCGGTTAAGGTTCACACGCTTTAACCTCATTCTTGACTGTCGGGAGAAGGCCAGGAGGTTGGTGATAATTCGGCTAATGCGCCTGTTTTCTGTCTCCATGAGGTTCAGATACTCGCTGAATTGCTCAATTTCTTTTTGATGGACTGAACCCTCGTCAATAATCCGTTTGATCAACATGATGAGATTCAGTGTGCCTGCAATGGGATTGTTGATTTCATGTACAACCGAGGCCGATAATTTACCCAGGGAGGCCATCTTGTCCTGGTGGATAAGTTTGGCATTACTTTCCTTCAACTGCCGAGT
>JAFDHL010000377.1 GCA_019308785.1 Deltaproteobacteria bacterium | reverse complement strand
CACGTTCATCGAGCTGGTTTGGTCCTTTAAGCAAAGAAATCCCCCTACCAGGTTCTACCCGATAGGGGGGCAAATGTTAAGAAATTTTCAACACGTTAAGCGATCGGCTCGTCATTTTGATCCTGCCTTTTTGTTTTTTGGCTACAGGGATTGAGATAGCTTTTGTAATGCATTAGTCAATGGGGGTAAATGTGAGATCAAGGGTTCCAGAAAGGGTCAATTTCTACGCCGCCAGCATAAGCCGCGTTTCTACAACGTCCCAGAGCACTTCCACTTTTTGATCTTGAGTACGGCTAATCAGGCCTATACGCTCAAGTCTCCCCACATCTGTATGAACGTTCTTGTAATCGCGTCTCAGTGCACTTGCCAGCGCACGTACGCTCATTGCCCCGTTTGTGCGCAGTGTCTTCAGTAACTTCCAGCGTACTGATGTAAGCGTTCGAAGGAGTATCTCCAAATTCTCGAAATTTAGCCGCTGTTCGTTTTCTACTTTTTCCCCACTTTCCGCGAGTTTCCATACGTCAATAAAGCCCTTAGCCGTCCTCACGGAATCATCCACACCGATGCGGATTTCTTTCACCATTTCTATCCCCTCCGTACTTTTTCAATGTCTGCCAAAAAATCTGCAACCAGGGTCTCAACATCTATAAACCGATAGGCTCTTTCCTGGTCTCCAATGTGCCTGTGATCCCCCTTTCCGGTTTCGTTGTCGTAGCGCACCGCGCAGGTTCCGTCAGCAAGCCCGTAATACAGGCGGTATTTCATTCCAAAAGGTCTCTCACTTGTCGCTTTTGGGAGTTGCCACAGGATCATCTCGCGAATGGCACCATCGGCGTAAATGAATTTTTCTTGGTAGATCAGTCTTGCCTGCATATCAATTATGGTGTTTAGTACCATATGGCAAGATAACAATCAACAGAAAACGGGTAATTTGTAATAATAGAGATCCTCCTTTTGCGTCGCACTTTTACTCATTTCTGCTCAAGGCCAGAGATCCGCCGTTTTTGTGGCGGACTGTTTTGGGTAATATCTCCAACGAGGCCATGAGGCTATGACACCAGTCTACCCAATTCCGATAAAAATTCCTTCGGGTTGACCACCCTTTGCCCTTTGCAGAATTTCTTGGGGAAATGTTTCTTATTCCCCGTAATCAGGGCGTCAGCTCTACCCGCCAAAGCAGCTTCCAAAAATGGCTCGTCTTTGCTGTCAGGCAGTTCAAACGACTCAGCCAATGCGGGCGCCTTTATCCCTTTCATACGAATGACCTGAAAGACGGTTTGAATTCGATCCGCGTTCAGATGAAATTTTGGCCTTGCTAAAACTTCGAAATACTCTGTCAGGATGTATTCGTTAATTATTATCTGAATGTCATCCTGGAGGATCAAGCGAAGAATCCGGGCGGGGTTGCTGCGTGGTTTCAGGAATGCGGAAACGAGCACATTTGTATCCAGGACGACCCTCATGATGTCGTCCCCTCGCGCACAGCATCAATTTCCGACTGGATCTCCTCACTACTTATTCGGTCGGTTCCCCTGGTCACTGAATCCCTATGGATACTATCCAGGGCCTTTAGGGCACGTGCCCTCTGAATCACATCCAGTTCTTCTTCAAAAGTGTCTTCATCGACCCCGGTTAGTATGGCCATAGGCCGGCCGTTGGCCGTGATAATCAGATCTTTTTCTCGCTTTGCCAGTTTCCATACATCACCAGGCTTGAGACGCAAATCACGAACTGAGACAAACTTCATTTTTCTTACCCCCCTCATTAAGTGTGAACACAATGATGATAATTAGGTTACAATTTAGTCTACATAAAGTCAACCATAAATCCGCAGTAACTGCTACACCCATATAGTGGTGGGAGGTCTGAATAAAAAAGGCAGGGCCGGTAATGACGAGCCGATCGCTTAACGTGTTGAAGAAAAATGGAAAAGGACTGCTGGCTGAGCATCAGCGGTCCTTTTTTTTCTGGAAGAAATCTTCCGCAACGGGCAGATGCTGTAC
>JAFDHL010000092.1 GCA_019308785.1 Deltaproteobacteria bacterium | reverse complement strand
TCGTTTCTCCAGCCTCACAAGGACCTTTCCGGAGAATGCGGAGAAGCTCTTTGAAAAGGCTGAAGAGGACATGAAGGAGAGATACGAGAATTACAAACGCATGTCAGGATAAGAAGTATGGGACGCCGGCCGGGTATCACGTAGACATGGCGCGTTTGTAGGTCTTCATTGCACAGAGGTCCCCGCACATTGTGCATACATCCCTGTCCCTGTCTTCGCTGCCATGTCTCCTCTCTCTTGCCATGTCAGGATCAATGGAAAGGGCAAACATGCTCTTCCAGTCGAAGTTGTTTCGTGCAATAGACATTTTCCTGTTGCGTTCCCATGCCCCGACGACTCCCTTTTCAAGATCACCGATATGGGCCGCTATTCTTGCAGCAATAACCCCTTCACGCACATCCTGAACTCCGGGCAGGCATAGATGCTCTGCAGGCGTCACATAACACAGGAAATCCGCACCATTTGCAGCCGCAATTGCACCGCCAATAGCCCCGACCACGTGATCATATCCCGGAGCTATATCTGTGGGAAGAGGCCCCAACACATAGTATGGTGCATCATCGCATAGCCTTTTCTGCATTTTCATATCGCCCGCGATTCGCCCCAAAGGAACATGCCCGGGTCCTTCGATCATGACCTGTACTCCCGCTTCCCTGGACCTCCTGGCGAGATCCCCTAATATGACCAGTTCGGTAGTCTGGGCCCTGTCCTCGGCATCACTAATGGCGCCGGGGCGGAGGCCATCTCCGAGGGAAAGGGTTACATCATACTCGCGGGCCAGATCAAGGAGCCGATCGTAATGCTCATAAAGAGGATTTTCCTTCTTATTCTTACTGATCCATTCAGCCAGGAGGCTTCCTCCGCGAGACACAATACCTGTAATGCGGCTGCAGCTGTCCAGCATCTTGAGCGACTCACGAGTTATCCCGCAATGGACCGTAACAAAATCTACGCCCGCCTTTGCATGGTTTTCAATCCCCTCAAAAATGTCATCAGCAGTCATATCCGCACACCCTTTGCCATCTGACAAGACACCGCAAATGGTACTGTAGATTGGTACTGTTCCCACCATGACAGGCGACTTTTCAATGATCTTGTGGAGAGTGAGACCAAGATCACCGCCTGTTGAAAGGTCCATAACGGCATCAGCCCCTGAATTGACAGCAACATCCAATTTGACCAGCTCTTCATCCAGATCGAAATGACTGGGAGATGTGCCCAGATTGGCGTTCACCTTGGTTTTCAGGCCTTTGCCGATACCTTTTGCATCAAATTCACGGTTTTTGTTTTTAGGGATTACAACCAAGCCCGCTGCAATCCGTTTACGGATCTCCTCAGGTGAGATCCCTTCATCGGCTGCAACCCGCTTCATGGCATCCGTGGTTTTTCCCTCTTTGGCATATTCTAATTGAGTCATGTCGAGACCTCCAGGCGGGAAATCGCCTTTCGATTTTATCCTTATAACCGTTTCAATATCTCTTTAGCCGCCTTTTCACCTGAAAGGAGCATGCCTCCGAAAATCGGTCCCATCCGGGGTCCGCCAAACGTGGCATTTGCCGCCATTCCAGCCACGTACAGGCCGGGGAAGACCTCCCGTGTGTTTTCAAGGGTCAATGTTTCAGCCCTGTCTGACCACATTGATTTCTCGCCTTCGATTTCTCCTGTCGGCGTTTTAAGCTTTCCCGGGACCTTCTGGTGTACGACCCTGACAACCTCCGTAGCATGACCCGTTGCATCAATCACGAAGCTTGACTTGACCGTCAAAGGATCGATATGGAGGCCGGCCATCTGTACCGGAGACCAGTTCAGAACCAACCCGATGACCTTGTCGGTCCGCATCATCACATCTTCCATGCTCATACAATTGAAGATTGTCAAGCCGGCCTTCATCGCACCGGCAGTAATTGATGAAATGGCTTCCACCGAATCTGAGGTGTAATAGTTCTCCTGGTACTTGTGGCAGCGGATTCCAAATTCCTCAAGGATAGAGAGAGCTGCCTTTTGCACTACAATCTCATTAAACATCATGCCGCCGCCCCACATTCCACCGCCTATGCTCAGTTTTCGTTCATACATCACCACCTTTTTGCCCGCCTTGGCGAGGAAATATCCGGCAATTAATCCCGAGGGACCACCCCCAACAATGGCCACATCGGTTTCCAGGTTATCGGTCAGCTTGGTATAAAAACGATCGATAATAGCCCTTGTTATAATAATTTCGTTCAGCTCCATCTTTTATCTCTCCTTTTCTCAATAGTGATAACCTCGTAAAGTAATAGACAAAAAAACCGTTCCTCCAAAGGAGAAACGGTCTGATGGCACATATAACTGTCAGACTCGTTTCCCTTCGCAGGCATTATCCTGATCAGGTGGGTTAGGGTTGCCCATTTCTGGACTCTCAGATGTCTTGCAACACCCCTAACGAGTGAACCAAATAATTTATGCTATAGCCAATAATTCATATTGTCAAGAAGGTTTATCCCTTGATGTTTTTTCTTTTGACATATGTGCCTATTGCTCCTTATACTTCCTTCGTTTAAAAGAGAATTTTAATCACTTAGGGTTTAATTCCCCGCCGCTTGCGGCGAGTTGTCATTCCGGCGAAAGCCGGAATCCAGAAATCTAAACTGGATGCCGGATCAGGTCCGGCATGACATCTGATACCCTGCTGCTCTGCGGCGGGGTTGTTCATTCACTTAAATAAAGAGATCATCACCGAAAATAGTGATGGGTATCTAAAGCCCCCATTTTTAGAGGGCTATTTAAAAACATGAAAAAAGATCTTTATGGAGGGAATGACTTATGAATGATCTACCATTATACGATGATATCCAATGCCGGTATTTCAAAAAGCTCGGACCAGACAACACAAAAGATGTTCTTGAAGCCGTGCGGCGAAGGGCAGGGGAGCTCGATATTAACAAGGTCCTTATTGCCTCTTGTAGCGGAAAAACAGCCCTTCATGCCCTGGAAATACTGGGTCCTGGTATTAAGATTATCGCTGTAACCCATGTGACGGGGTTTAAGAAGCTTGATTATCAAGAACTGAGTGCAGAGACTCGCCTGGAATTGGAATCAAAAGGGGTCACTGTTCTGACCTGCCAGCACGCGTTTGGTGGTATTGGCAGGGCCGTCAGGAACAAGCTTTCCACCTATCAAGTGGATGAAATTATCGCTTACACCTTAAGAATATTTGGTCAGGGTACAAAGGTAGCCATTGAAATGGCTTTGATGGCTGCGGATGCGGGTTTGGTTCGGACCGATGAAGAGGTGATATCCGTAGCAGGAACAGGCAAAGGCGCTGATGCTGCTTTGTTGCTTCAACCTGCCAATAGTTACAACTTTTTTGATCTGAAGGTAAAGGAGATTATCTGCAAACCGGCTATGGTCTAAAAATTGTGGGAATTGGCCCATGTTTTCGTGATGAGAAGAGGACAAGGCTCCGGCAATAGTTGCAGAAGAGAATAGGTGAAGGGATCAAATATGGTAGAGTTCGTCATCCAGAACGCGGATCCAGTTGTCTTCCATGACCTCTAAAGCTTCCTTTACAGGACCTACGCCCAGGATCAAGACAGTTATATCGCCTGTTCCAATACAAGGGTATATATTGTCAACATTTATACTGGCCGCTTTTAAGGGCTTTAGAACGGCGTTCAGACCGCCCGGGTGATGAGGCGTTACACAGGCAATTACATCCCTTACCTCTATGCTGTATCCCGCTGTCTTCAGGACGTTGATCGCTTTGTCAGGGTCATTAGCGACAAAATGAAGTTTTCCTTCATCCTTTTCAGTAGAAACATAAAATGCAATGATATTGATGCCATTGGCACCCAGTAAATCACTTACTCCGGACAGGGTCCCGGGTTCGTTTTTTAGCAAGAGATTAATCTGTTTTACGGTTTTCATTTCCCGGCTCCTTTTGAGACGTATTCAGCGCCCCTGTCAAGGCCCTTTCGGTTCAATTTCATAATGCTCGCCTTTTTACCCTTCACGATCTCAGTAAGACCATTCATGATGGAGTCAAGAGTGGTGACTTGTGTCTTGGCCACAAAGGCACCAAGCATAATCATGTTGATGGTCCGATCACTACCTAATTTCTTTGCAATATCATTGGCAGGGATCTTGACCACGTCTATATCATCCCTGGCGGGATCAGTATCGATAAGACTGGAATTAAGAATGATCGCTCCGCCCTTCTTGATCGTACTTTCGTATTTGACCAAGGAAGGCATATTCATGATAACGCCATAATCCGGAGACGATGCCACTGGCGAGAAAATCTCCTCGTCTGATATGGATACTGTACAATTGGCCGTTCCACCGCGCACCTCGGCTCCGTAAGTGGGAAGATAGGTTACTTCCTTCCCGTCCCTCATGGCCGCTACCGCCAAAACATATCCCATCATGAGGACGCCCTGCCCACCAAACCCTGAAAAGATTGTTTTACTGGTCATAACAAAATCGATCCTTTATGAAATCGCTCCCTCCACCTCATCCTTGATGACTTTAAGGGGAAAGGTTTTGACCATGGACTCTTCCACCCATTTGCAGGCGTCTACGGACGACAGCTTCCAGTTGGTGGGACAGGGAGATAGAATCTCCACCAGCGAAAATCCCAAACCATCCATCTGGGCCTTGAATGCCTTAGTGATGGCCCGTTTTGTCCGCATGATATTCTTTGGGGAGTTTACGGCCGTTCGCTCAATATAAACGCTGCCTCTGGCAATTGCCAGCATTTCACTAAGGTCTAAGGGAAAACCGTCCCGCTTCACATCCCGGCCGCCCGGTGTAGTCGTTGAGTTTTGACCGGCAAGGGTAGTGGGCGCCATCTGCCCTCCTGTCATGCCATAGACACCGTTATTGACGAAGATAGTAGTGATATTTTCACCCCTGTTGGCAGCGTGAATGGTCTCAGCCGTACCAATGGCTGCAATATCACCGTCACCCTGATAGCTAAAAACAATCCTGTCCGGGAGAATTCGTTTGATGCCTGTAGCCACAGCCGCGCCCCTACCATGGGGAGACTCTCCCATATCAACATCAAAATAATCATAGGCTAAAACTGCGCAACCGGCAGGCGGGACACCTATGACCTTTTCACCAATATCCAGTTCTTCGATTATTTCGGCAATCAATCGGTGAATAATGCTGTGTCCACAACCAGGACAGTAGTGAAAAACCGCTTTCTTGAGATATTTTGGTCTTTGAAAAACCTTTTTGGCCATCTTTTAGTCCTCATTCAGATGCTGGCGATGATAAAGGGTGTTGATCACTTTGGCTATTTCATCAGGCGTTGAGATGATTCCGCCTGGCCGGCCGTAAAAGTGAACATTGCTCCTGCCTTCTAAGGAGAGTTTAACATCCTCAAGCATCTGTCCGGTGCTCATTTCAAAAACAAGGAAGTCTTTTACCTGTCTGCTCATTTCCACTAGAGCGCGTTTTGGAAAGGGCCAGAGTGTAACGGGCCTGAAAAGGCCCACCTTTAGCCCTAATTCCCTTGCCCTTTTGATAGCCCCTTTGGCGATTCTTGCCGCAGTTCCATAAGCGGTTACCACGAGGCGGGCATCCGTGGTCATGTAAGTATCAGCACGGGCAATCTCCCTTGTAATTCTCTCATATTTTCTGGTCAGCTTCCAGTTGTGATCCTCTTCCACGGATGTGTCCAATAGAAGCGACTTAATTATCCTGCTGGGCCTTCCCTTGGCGCCGTCCAGTATCCAGGGCTTGGGTGGCAATGAACGGGGATCAATGGGTTCCGGAAATTCAACCGGCTCCATCATCTGGCCCATCATGCCGTCTCCAAGAATGAATACGGGCGTTTTGTATTCATCTGCATATTCAAAGGCCTTTCGGGTCAGACCGGCAAGTTCTTGCCCGGATGCCGGCGCTAAAACAATCGTGCGGTAATCGCCATGGCCTCCTCCTCTTGTAGCCTGGAAATAATCACCCTGGGCGGGGGCAATATTTCCTAAGCCAGGTCCACCCCGCATGGTATTTACTATCACTGCCGGAAGTTCCATGGCAGCAAGAAAGGATATTCCTTCCTGCTTGAGGCTGATCCCGGGGCCAGATGAACTTGTCATGACACGGGCACCTGCCATGGATGCTCCAATCAACATATTGATCGCTGCTATTTCACTTTCAGCCTGAATGAAGGTCCCATCCTCCAGCCTTGCCATGGCGCTGGCTGTGTATTCTGCCAGCTCGTTCTGCGGTGTAATCGGGTAGCCCGCATAGAACCGGCATCCGGCTCGCACGGCGGCCTCACCTATCACATGACTTCCCCTCATCAATTGTCTTTCACCCACGATAAACCTCTATCGCAATGTCAGGACACGTAATGGCACACATAGTGCACCCTGTGCACTTACGATTTTTTTCTTTGCTGTCTGTTTCCATGTATTCGGCAGGATAATATCCTTTTTGGTTCAGTTTATCAGAGACTGCAATCAGATGGCTGGGACAGACCGAGATACACAGATAACAGCCCTTACACAATTCCCTGTCAATGGTTATTTTGCCCTTTTTCGTCTTCTTGGCCATTATTCCTTACCGGTAATAAATAGAATACTTTTACCCCATATCTTTTATGATTTTAAGTTCATAGATGCTGGGATTTCGTTATCAACTAACCTGTCAAAAACAAATACAGTTACGCTTCGTCTTTTATTTTGTCAAGCTTTTTTACCAAATCAACTCTCTATTAATCCGATCAATTAATTCGCATCCGCACAGTGCCATGGCAAGATTCAGTATTATTTTTTTTGGTTTTTAACCTGATAGTAAGTAAAGAATCCACGCCCATCGAAGATCCCGCTATGCGGGGAAGGACGTGGCTTTGATTCACCGACTAAAGTGATCTAAAGTGACTAAAGTTAAGGAATTCTATAAATTAGATGGAGCGAAGCGACACTACAACTTTAGGCACTTCAAACTTTAGCTCATTTTAGGCACTCTTTGGGGTTTAACCAGGCATAGCCAAAGGATTCTGACTCCCGCTATGGAGGGAAGGACATGGTTTTCAAAGATTCAATAAACTCCCGATCTTCCTAATTGACACTAAATGCTCTTTTTTTTAATATTCCCTTGAAGTACTTTGTGTAAGGCATTCACTCACGGGCTTACACCCGTGGTCCTCTGCCTGTTCTTGATAGTCACAGTGGTAGTACTTGATGTCTAAGCGGAATAACAAAAAAAACAGGCTCTTTGATAATTGGCCTGAAAAATATGACCAGTGGTTCGAAACACCCATTGGTGCACTTGTGAAGAGATACGAGAGTGAGCTTCTCCTGGACCTGTTAAGGCCCGAACAGGGGGAGATAATCCTTGATGTGGGTTGCGGAACAGGGGTGTTTACGCTCGATATTCTATCTTTTGAGCCATATGTGATAGGACTTGATATATCACGGCCCATGGTCATACGGGCAGATCACAAGGCAAAAAAATATCCTTTCAGTGGGATTGTCGCCGATATGATGTCCCTGCCTTTTGCGGATGGTTCCTTTGATAAGGTCGTCTCCATGACCGCGATCGAGTTTGTAAAGGATGCACAAAGGACCGTTAAGGAATTATTCCGGGTGACCAGGGGAGGGGGTTATATTGTGGTGACCACCCTCAACAGCCTAAGTCCCTGGGCTGATCGAAGGATTCATGAGGCTGAGAAAGGCCATTCCATATTTGAAAAGACAATTTTCAGGTCACCTGATGAGATACGCTCCATTGCCTCTATAAATGCCGTGGTCAAGACAGCTATACACTTTCAGAAGGATGATGATCCTGAGGAGGCGCCTGAAATTGAACGTGAAGGGCGGAAGAGGGGCTTAATGACGGGAGCTTTTCTGGCTGTGAGGTGGGAGAAGCCCTGAGGTTTATAACAGATAGGCCAGGGGGAAAAGTTTGTTGGTTTTAATCTATTTTGGTAAGACCATATTACAATATATTATTATAATTGGCATAGAAGGTGTTTTTGATATGTCCTTATTGACTTTCACCGCCACTTCTGCTAAAAGCTTTCTAAATTTTTTTGACATCATATGGTAAATCCGTTTATTGGTCTTACCAATAAACCAATTCATTTCTGGCATAACCCGTCACGGAGCTATTATTCTCCCTTCACGTTAACAGAAAGATGACAATAAGAAATACAACTATTCTGATTTTTATTTTAGCCTCCTTAATATTAAGCGTTCATAAAAGTGATGCCTCCTGGCTGATAGATCCCGAAAAATTTCATATCTCGGTCCATGGCCAGACCTCCTGCCAGGACTGTCACGAGAACATTACCGAACAAGATCTCCATCCGGACCCAGCGAATGTCAATAAAAAGCTTCAAGACTTCTTTAGCGTGGATAGCTGCTTGTCATGCCACGATAATGTCATGGACGATCTGGATGAGGATGTCCATGGAACAAGGAAGGTTGAAGACCCCCTAAAATATGAGAATTGTCTTAAGTGTCATGATCCGCATTACCAACTTGGTCTTGGGGAAGACCAGGGTCGGTTTGATCCCGCCAAACCCCGTCGTGAACAATGCGGTGCCTGCCATGAAACACGTACTTCCTTGCCGCCGCCCTCCGATGAAGACAGGGCATGTTTGGCCTGCCATCGTGCCATTGATCCCCAGGATCCTCAAAGGAAGGATCAAATTTCCCGACTCTGTTTCCACTGCCATTCCTTGGGGGGAACCCAGTCTCAAAAAATGACCGGCAAGAGGGTTTCACTGATAAATAGCAATGAATACCGGTCAGTTCCTCATGCCGGGATCGCCTGTACGGCCTGTCATCTCGACGCCGATCGATTCAAGCACGCTAACCAGAAGAGAAAAGATTGTCGCCAATGTCACCTTCCCCATGACGAAAAGGTGGCCCATGATTCCCACATGGGAGTTGCCTGCGAGGCGTGTCATTTGGCAGGGGTGAAAGCCTTCAGGGATCCTGAATCTAAGTTCGTTCTTTGGGACAGGGAGCGCAAACCCGGAAAGCCTTCCAGAATACATGAAATGATTCTTGAGGATGACGAAACGTCATGCCAGAGATGCCACTTTAAGGGCAATCAGGTCGGCGCCGCATCCATGATCCTGCCGGCCAAAAGTATCATGTGTATGCCCTGCCATACGGCCACCTTTTCCGTGGATGATACCACCACGATCCTTGCTTTGATCGTTTTCTTGGTCGGAATCGTAATGATCTTTTCTTATTGGCTATCCGCGGCTGTTCCCGGGGGAAGGCATAGTGGCCCAATTGGCGTGCTTTTTGATCTGTTATGGAGCGGCATCAGAAACCTTTTTTCCCGCAAGATATTCCTGATTGTCAAGGCAATGATCTTGGATGTGCTTCTGCAAAGAAGACTCTTCAGGCAGTCCGGGGCGCGCTGGCTCATCCACAGCCTGATTTTCCTCCCATTTGTTTTCAGGTTTTTCTGGGGCCTGATTGCCCTTATAACATCCGTCTGGGCACCCGAATGCACGGCGACCTGGCCCATGCTGGACAAGAACCATCCGGTGACCGCTTTTCTGTTTGACGTGACAGGGATTATGGTTCTTTTGGGAGCAGTCCTGGCCTTTATTCGAGGGCTTCTTAAGGGATCCGGCAAACCTCCCGGTTTGCCAGGACAGGATCGGCTGGCACTGAGTTTAATTGGCGGCATTGTGGTGATCGGTTTTATTTTAGAGGGCATGCGTATTGCCATGACAGGTAGTCCTGCCGGTGCATGCTATGCGTTTGTTGGCTGTGCAGTTAGCACCCTGTTCTCAGATTCGACCGGCTTGACACAATCTTACGGATACATATGGTATATCCATGCCATCTTAACTGGAATATTTATTGCCTATCTGCCCTTCAGTCGTATGTTTCATATTATTATGGGGCCGATAGTTCTGGCCATGAATGCGGTCTCGGAACATAAACATATCAGGTGATAATTAGGGATTGAAGTTAATAAAAAAATTTAGAGGTGAATTTGGACGAGAAAATAAAACAGGCCCTGATCGATATTGTAGGCGAAGACAATTACACAGACAGCCTGATCGATATGGTCTCCTATTCTTACGATGCATCGGAATATAGCCAAAGACCTTCATGCGCGGTATGGGTTGAGACAGCCGAGCATGTCTCGAACATTTTGAAATTAGCCAACCGGGAGCATATCCCGGTTGTCCCCAGAGGCGCAGGAACGGGCCTTACCGGCACGGCTACTCCGGTGCGTGGAGGAATTGTCCTTGATTTGAGTCGCATGAATAAAATTATAAAGATCAGTATTGAAGACCGACTGGCGATAGTTCAGCCTGGTGTGGTTTATGCTGATCTTGAGAAAGCACTTGCTCATTATGGGTTTTTCTTTCCGCCCGATCCCGCAAGCGGCACGGTCTGTACCTTAGGGGGGAATGTGGCAACCAACGCCGGGGGCGTGAAGGGAGCCAAGTATGGGACCACTCGAGATTATGTCCTGGGTCTCCAGGTGGTTCTGCCGGACGGACGTATCATGAGAACCGGTTCAAGGACCATGAAGAGCGTATCCGGATATGATCTGACCAAGCTTTTTGTGGGCTCCGAGGGAACTTTAGGGGTAGTTACAGAGATTATACTCAAGATCAATCCCAAGACCACGGCGGCCACCACTTCGATGGCCACCTTCGATAACCTTGAGGACGCGGGCCGGGCCGTTAGCCAGATCATGTACAGCGGCATAATACCCAGTGTGCTGGAGATTTTGGGACGCGATACCATTATGGCCATCAACCAGAACACAGATCTCGACCTCCCGGAAGTTGATGCCATACTACTTGCGGAGACGGATGGCTACACCACGGGGGAGACCGATTTTCAGATGGAAAAGATCATGGAGGTCTTCAAGAAAAACAATGCCGGGGAGGTCAAAAAGGCCAAATCGCAGGAGGAGGCCTCTGAGCTCTGGGTGGCCAGAAAGTCCGCATATGCAGTTCTATCAAGGATTAAAACCCATGTTGTGCTTGAAGATGTGACCGTTCCTATGGCTAAGATTGCCGATTTGCTCAAAGGGATTAAGGCCATTTCAAAGAAGCACAACATTATGATCGCCACCTACGGTCACGCAGGAGACGGGAATCTTCATCCCCAATTCGTGTACGACGGGTATGACCCGGAACAGGTTAAGAGTAAGGGAGCGGCAAGCGCCGAACTCTTTCAATTAACCGTTGATCTTGGAGGAACTCTCACCGGTGAACATGGCATCGGTCTCCAGAAAGCCCCCTTTATGACCCTGGAGCATGACCCGGCGGCTATGAACGTGATGCGCGGCATCAAGAGGTTGTTGGATCCAAACAATATTCTCAATCCCGGCAAGATGGCGCTTGATAAATAAAATGGAAGCTAAATACGATTTTGAGAGAAAGTACCGAGAACAAATCCTGCAATGCTCACGATGCGGCTTTTGCCGGGCGGTCTGTCCTGTTTTCGGAGCCACCCTCCGTCCTGCATTGAATGCCCGGGGAAAGATGTTGCTGTTAAAAGAGGTAATGGACGGAAAAATACAACTCGATGATGAATTGATTGAAAGCCTGTTCCAGTGCACTACCTGCGCCAGTTGCTTCGAAAACTGCCCCTCCGGCGTAAATGTGCCTGATATAATCAAGCAGGTGAGAAAGGATATGGTTAATATCGGAACCTGCCACCCTGCATTTACGGGCATGAATGAGGTACTAAAGAGGCATACCAATATCTATGCGGAAGATGAGCCTGAAGATTTCGGTAGAGATAAGAACAGACGGTCGGAAATCGTCTATTTTGTAGGTTGCGTTGGGCTTTACCGGGAAGATGAATCAACCGAAGCTGCGCTGGATCTTTTGGATCGTCTTAATGTGGATTACACGCTTATTGATGAGGTCTGTTGCAGCGGTGTTCTTGAAGATGTGGGTTTTGAGATCAACGAAGACTTAGTTCGAAAAAACATTGAAGTTATCTCAGCAACAGGTGCCAAGACCGTCATTACAGGTTGTCCCTACTGTTCTCGCACTTTTAATAACAAACCGAAATATGCCGAACTCAGGGAAAAGGGGATCAACGTCATGCACATCAGCCAGTTCTTGAAGGACTTCGACCTGGGCGTTAAGACTGATAAACGGGTGACTTATCACGACCCCTGCGACCTTGGTAGACATTGCGGCATTTACGAAGAGCCGCGGCAGATCATTAGAAAGATTGCACCGAATTTTATTGAAATGCCTCACCATCACGCCGATTCCCTCTGTTGCGGTGCCGGAGGTGGTGTGAGAGGTGCCTATGCCAAGAATTCCATAGCAATGGCAAGACGTCGACTTCAGGAGGCCGAGGAAATAGGCGCCGAGGTGGTTTTAACGGAGTGCAATTCTTGCGTTCATAACCTTTCAAATGCCAAATTACGCAGGCAGAAGTTTGAGGTCTATAACATCACCCGATTTATTAATGAGTTGATGGAAAATAAATCTTCATAATCCGCCAGGCAGAACAAATAACCGATGAATAATGATAAATAAAGAAAAGGAGGATTACCTATGCAGATCCAGAATTACAACATGCCGGATGACCTTTATTATGAGGAAAATCATTTTTGGATTAGAGATGACGGAGATGTTTTGGTCATGGGGATGGATGATTTTGCCCAGGTCATGGCTGGGGAGATCGTTTATGTCCAGCTTCCGGATGAGGGTAAGAGCCTGAAGGCAGGCAAAAAATTTGCCAAGATAGAATCGGGGAAATGGCTTGGAAAGGCCTTTGCCCCTGTCAATGGAGAGCTGGTGGGTGTGAATGAAGAATTGGAGGATAATCCGGGATTGATCAATGATGACTGTTACGGAAAGGGCTGGATGTATAAGATAAGGACTGATAATAAAGGCGAACTGGATAATCTGATCAAAGGCCAGGAGGCGGTTGAAAAATGGCTTCTAGCGGATATTGAGAAATACGCGGAGGAATAATGAATTCAGTTGAATGGTCAAATCGTTGAGTTGTTAAATTGTATGAAACCACTTGACTACTTAACTACTCCACCACTCAACTAACTTGCGGAGACAAGTTTCCATGGCCAATAAGGATTACAGTATAAGGCAGCTTGTTGAGATGGCGGCATGCACCAATTGCCAGATCTGTGCGGACGTGTGCCCGGCCGTGTCTGCCTCTTTAGATGGAGAACTTTCTGCGATCTACCGTATCAAAGGCCTCAGTGAGATCCTGAAGAGCAGGACAGGATTGTTCCGCAAGCTTATTGGAAAAAAGGGACTGTCCGAGGAGCAATGGAAGCATTTCAGTGATACAGTCTTTCGCTGCACCCTCTGCGGGAATTGTCAGGAAGTATGTCCCGTAGGCATCCACCTTCGGGATGTTTGGCTTTCCCTTCGCCATGACATGGTACATTCCAAATTTTATCCGAAAAAAATCGACATGATCCAGGCAAACCTCAAAGAAAGCCGCAACGTCTTCGCAGAAGACAATGAGGAGCGGGCCGACTGGGTGGAAGATATGCGTGATGCCCCGGAGCATGGATATATAAAGGATCAGGCCGAGATAGTATATTTTACAGGCTGCGTTGCGGCCTACTTCCCTTTGGCACAGAAGATTCCAATGGCCTTAGCAGAGATCCTGGATGTGGGAAAGGTTGACTTTACCCTGTTGGGTGAAGAGGAGTGGTGCTGTGGTTTTCCCATGCTGGGGGCCGGATTAAAAGAGATGTTTAAGGAATTCATGGATCACAACCTTGAAGCTGTTCGAGAAAAAGGGGCCAGGAGGATCATTTTTGCATGTCCTTCCTGTTATCAGATGTGGCGGGAATACTACCCAAGTGAGTTTGAGATCGTGCATGCCAGTCAGTTTATTATGGAACTGGTCAAGGAAAAGCGCTTACCTCTTCAGGAGCTTCCTATGACAGTGACTTATCATGATCCATGTGACCTTGGTCGTGGAGCCAGGGTGTATGAAGAACCGAGAGAAGTGATCCGCTCCATTCCTGGCGTCAAATTAGTGGAATTTACACAAAACAGGGAAAATTGTCAGTGTTGTGGTGGTGGAGGCAACTTGGAAATGATTGATGCCAATCTCTCAGCAGAGATTGCCAAGCGAAAGATCGAAGATGCCCGGAGCACCGGCGCCCAGGCGATCATCACGTCCTGCCAGCAATGTGTACGCACCATGACTACCTATGTAAAGAGAAATAAGGTACCTATCGAGGTTCTGGATATAACTCAACTTGTCCAGAGGGCATTGAAAAAATAAAAAGCAACTACCAATCCTCAGTTCCAAAAATCACCATATTCTTGCTCATACTTAGACAGCCTGAACGCTCCGATTATATTCTGATACAATTTTTTGTGTCCGGGTTCGTTATCCTCTTTATAACTATTCAGGTTATTTAGGCTTAAGGCTGAAGACTGTTAGTAAAAAGCTGGGTGTGATACAAATAGAGTCTCTATTATTGTATTGCTGTAGCTTTTTTATCCCAGAAAAGAGGCCTTCCGGTTTTTGTTCCCTTCAGTCTTCAGTCTAAACACCTTCAACCAAAAGACGTGAGCCGTGACTCATCTTTTTACATTTTCTTTGATGAACTTCGCAATCTCCCTTGTATCGGATCCCGGGCCGAAAATTTCCGCAATGCCACATGACTTGAGGGCTTCTATATCATCATCTGGAATTATGCCCCCGCCAAGCACCAGTATGTCTTCCACCCCCTTTTCTTTCAAGATCTCCATAACCTTTGGAAAGAGGTAATCATGGGCGCCCGAGAGACTGCTCATTGTAATGACATCCACGTCTTCCTGGATAGCAGCCTCCACGATCTGTTGCGGCGTCTGCCTCAATCCCGTATATATCACCTCCATCCCTGCATCCATCAGCGCGCTTGCAATAACCTTTATCCCCCTGTCATGTCCGTCAAGCCCGGGTTTGGTGGCCAATACCCTTATCCTGGTTTCTGAACCCATAATGATCTCTCCTTAACGTATAAATAACAAAATATTTTTAGATCATGATATATCAGCTTCGATCTTCTGCTGTCCTTACTATCAAAGAGCGCTAGGCTGCCCGTATTCCCCGAAAACCTCCTTTAGTACATCACAGATCTCACCCAGTGTGGCATAAGCCTTAACCGACTCGAGGATGAGTGGCATCAGGTTATCATCTCCTTGTGCGCCCTTTTTTAAAGCGGCAAGTGACTTGTCTACTTTATTGCCGTCTCTCTCCGATTTAAGCTTTTTAAGATTTTCAATTTGAGCGATCTGGACTGCGGGATTCACCTTTAGGAGGCCTGTTACCTTTTCCTCCTCCACCTGGAACCGATTTAGCCCTACCACGATTCGGTCCTCCTCTTCAATCTCCCGCTGGTATTTGAAGGCGCTATCCTGGATCTCCTTCTGGATATATCCTTTTTCAATTGCTTCAGGAGACCCTCCCATCTCATCAATCTTTTTGATATAAACTTTGGCCCTCTCGCAAATATCCCTTGTAAGCGACTCAACATAATAGGACCCAGCCAACGGATCCACAGTATCGGTTACGCCAAGTTCATGGCCGATTACCTGCTGGGTACGAAGGGCGATCTGGACAGATTCTTCTGTGGGGAGGCACAAGGCTTCATCCATGGAGTTCGTATGCAAAGACTGTGTCCCTCCCAAGACCGCGGACAGGGCCTGAAAAGCGACTCTCATTATGTTGTTTTTGGGCTGTTGCGCGGTCAGGGTACATCCTGCGGTCTGGGTGTGGAACCTGATCATCATGGATCTGGGATTTTTAGCATTAAATCTTTCCTTCATTATGGTGGCCCACAATCTACGGGCTGCCCTGAACTTGGCAACCTCTTCGAAAAAATCCTGATGGCAGCAGAAAAAGAAGGAAAGGGTCGGGCCGAATGCATCCACATCCAGTCCGGCCTTTAAGGCTGCTTCTACGTAAGAGATCCCATTTGCCAGTGTAAAAGCCACTTCCTGCACGGCAGTGCAACCGGCCTCCCTCATATGATAACCGCTGATACTGATACTATTCCATTGAGGAACATTTCCGGAACAAAAAGAGAGGATATCCGTAACAATTCGCATTGAGGGTTTGGGAGGAAAGATATATGTCCCTCTCGAAGAGTACTCTTTGAGGATGTCATTCTGAATGGTACCTCTTAGTTTTTCGGGAGAAATGCCCTGCTGCTCGGCTATGGCTATGTACATGGCCAAAAGAATGGCTGCCGGCGCATTAATGGTCATGGAGGTACTTACCTTATCGAGGGGAATACCATCAAAGAGGGTTTCAACATCCAGCAGTGAATCTATGGCAACCCCCACTTTTCCTACCTCTCCCATGGCCATCTCGTGATCCGAATCATAGCCTATCTGGGTTGGGAGGTCGAATGCCACAGATATTCCTGTCTGGCCCTGTTCCAGAAGGAACTTATAACGTCTGTTGGATTCCTCTGCCGAGGCAAACCCTGCATACTGCCTCATGGTCCAGTGTCTGCCCCTGTACATGGTCGGCTGAACTCCTCTGGTAAAGGGATACTTGCCCGGAAATCCCACTTCAGAAAAATAATCCATCTCTTTATTGTCCAGGGGTGTGTATAGCCTTTTAATTGGGATTCCCGAGGTATTAACGAACTCTTTTTTCCTCTCCGGTCGTTTGGCCAGTTTCTGTTGAACTTCCTCGGACCATCTTTCATTCTCCTTTTTTAAAATCTCTATTTCCTGTTCCTCGTACATAGCATGTCCTCCATCAGGTTTTGGATATCTTCCGTGCATAGAAAATATCTTATCCGGCAAAAGACTGTCAATTTTTATTTTTCCATTGAAAACCTGGTCTTCTGGGCCAGGTCAGAGCTAAATGGCTCTGCCTTGGAGTTTTGTTTCTAAAAATACAAATTTCAAGCACCAAAATACAAATAAATATCAAACTCCAATATTCAATGACCAAAACCGGATTAAAAAACGAACGTCCAACATCGAACATCGAACTTCCAACGTCGAATTAGGGTACGCCTTCGGCGTTTCAATTTTATTAAAAAAACGGAGCGAAGCGACACCCACATTCGATGTTCGATGTTGAGTCACGCCTTGGCGTGATTCGACGTTCATCTTTTTCCTGTTTGGATTTTAGAATTTTGGTCATTGGAATTTGTTTGAGATTTGAGATTTGATATTTGGAATTTCAATAAGTAAATAAAACTCCAACAAAGCAAATCCCCTCTGGGGATAACCAAAGCCTTGTCCTCTGGGCCAGGATTTTTACTTGTGATGGTTTGAAATGAGTTGTAACAATTAACCTCCCCGCACTCACCCTAAAGCGAGACAGGGGATTCTCAAGCTTTTTTGATCACATTGTAAAATAAAAATTTTCTGAAAAAAGCTTTGAAAAGAAATAAATTATTTTGTTATACTCGGCCAGCTATTTTGAAAGGTGCGGTTTTTTGGTGATCAATTTCATAACTATCTGTCTTTGCAGGAGAAAAAATGAGTTCTGAAAACATAATCGTTATAGATGGCAAGGAATGCGCATTTTCACCGGGTGAAACGATTCTTGAGGTCGCTGAGAAAAACGGGATTGATATTCCGACCCTTTGCTATTTAAAAGGAGCATCGCCTACGGGTTCCTGCAGGATTTGTGT
>JAFDHL010000091.1 GCA_019308785.1 Deltaproteobacteria bacterium | reverse complement strand
CAATAATATTGACCACTGCGCCCGGCTCTGACATTCCTCTACCGTGGCCGGTCTGGCCGCAGCATTTGGAAGCGGAGCCATGACAAACCCCATTGCAGATATCGAAAAATCAGATGTGATACTGATTGAGGGGTCTAATACTACCGAGAACCATCCTGTTCTGTCTTCTTATGTGAAGCGGGCGGTTACATTTAAAGGGGCTAAGTTGATCGTGATCGACCCCCGCAAGATAGACATCACGCGTTTTGCAACGCTCTGGCTGAGACTGACCCTTGGCACGGATGTGGCCTTTATTAACGGGATGATGCATGTAATTATTAAGGAAAAGTTATATCCCGAGGATTATGTCAAATCCCGGACCGTGGGATTCGAAGATCTGCAAAAGACCGTTGAGAAATATACGCCGGAGCATGTCGAAGGGATTACCGGTGTCCCGAAAGATCAACTTGTTGAGGCGGCCCGCCTGTACGCGCAGGCACCGGCCGCATCAATCCTATATGCCATGGGTATTACACAGCATACTACCGGAACGGATAATGTAAAGTCCCTGGCCAATCTGGCCATGCTTTGCGGTAATATGGGCATCCCCGGGGGAGGGGTAAACCCCCTCCGTGGCCAGAACAACGTACAGGGAGCCTGCGATTTGGGGGGGCTGCCAAATGTGTACACAGGCTATCAGAAGGTGGATGATCCTGCAATCCGTGAACGCATGGAAAAGGCATGGGGCGTAGATAAACTCCCCGACAAGCCGGGTCTTACCGTGACCGAAATGATGGAAAAGGGCCCTGAGGGCGGGATAATGTCCCTGTATATAATTGGTGAGAACCCCATGGTATCTGATCCGGACCTGAACCATGCCAAAAAGACCCTGGAAAAAATGGATTTTCTGGTGGTTCAGGACATATTTCTAACTGAAACGGCCAAAATGGCCGATGTTGTCCTGCCCTCTGCGTCATTTGCGGAAAAAGAGGGGACATTTGCCAATACGGAAAGAAAGGTGCAGCGGGTACGAAAGGCCGTAGATTCACCTGGAGAGGCAAGGGAAGACTGGAAGATCATAAGCGATCTGTCATCCCGTATGGGATATTCCATGGACTATAAGAGCGCAGAGAGCATCATGGAAGAGATTGCCCGGGTGACACCATCTTATTGCGGCATAAACTACGAGCGATTGCAGAACGATGGGATTCACTGGCCTTGCCCTACTACTGATCACCCGGGAACGCCGTGTCTCCATATAGATCAGTTTACATGCGGCATGGGTGTTTTTCATGCGCTTGAATATAAGCCCCCTGCTGAATTGCCAGATGATGAATATCCGTTTTATCTAACCACAGGTCGCGTCCTTTACCAGTTCCACACAGGAAGCATGACTATGAAATCTCAAGGCCTGAATGATCTTGCCCCTGAATGTTTTGTGGAAATATCACAGCAGGACGCTGAGGCGAATGGAATAGGTGATGGGGATTCCTTAAGGATTGCATCCAGGAGAGGTGAGATTGAAGCTAAGGCAAGGCTATCTGAAAAAGCAATAAAAGGGACGGTTTTTATCCCGTTTCATTATGCAAAGGCTGCGGCAAACAAGCTGACCAATGCGGCCCTTGATCCGACTGCAAAGATCCCTGAATTCAAGGTGTGCGCGGTACGTATTGAAAAGGCTTAATGGAATGCGGAATGCGGAATGCGGAATTAAGAATGCGGAAGTGGAAAGCGACAAGTGATAAAAGAAAAACATAGGAGAATAGAACATGCAGCAGTTACAGAATCTTGAAGCCCTGAACCCGGACCTGACAGCAGAAGTGATGGCCCAGGTAGATGAGATCATTGATCGGAACAAGGGCAAACCCGGGTGTCTGATACCCGTCCTTGAAGAATGCCAGGGCGTTGTGGATTATCTGCCGATGGAACTTCTGGAGTACATAGGCAGCCGGCTGAATATCCCCGGAAGCACTGTTTACGGGGTTGTGACCTTTTATTCCTTTTTCACCATGGTGCCGAAAGGCAGGCACACAATTAAGGTCTGCATGGGGACTGCCTGCTATGTAAGAGGTATTGGAGAGGTGCAAAATCGCCTGCAATCAAAGCTTAATGTGGAAGTAGGCGGCACGACCGAAGACAGGCGCTTTACATTAGAGGCGGTCCGGTGTCTTGGGGCGTGCGGGCTGGCCCCTGTGATGGTTGTTGATAAAGTTACCCACGGTGGTGTTTCACCGGACAGCGCATTAAAGATTATTGAAAAATATGAGTAGCGGCTAATAGCTTTAGTTGGTAGTGGTTTACAGAGATCACAAATAAGGAGCTAAAAAATGGCAAGACTCACGGCCGAAGATTTAATAAAGCTTAAGGAAAAGGTAAAAAATGAAAATGCCTTGAGCAAGGACGGTTATACGGTCAAGATAACGGTTCACTTGGGGACATGCGGAATCGCAGCAGGGGGCGATGTGGTTTATGAGGCCCTGAAAGAGGAGATAGAGGAATCCAAGAGAGATGACATAAAAGTCGTAATATCGGGATGCGCGGGAATGTGCAGCAGTGAGCCGAATGTAACGATCGGTCGAATTGGTGAAGATGCGGTCATTTACCGTGATCTTGATGCTGAAAAAATGCGTAAAATTTTTCAGGGGCATGTTCTTGGGGGCGAAATTCTCAATGACTATGCCATGGCCAGGATCAAAGAGCCGGTGTAAATAAGGAGAATGCGAACATGTCTGAAAACAACTCGAAAGCAGAAGAGAAAACAGAAGAGATAGCAGAAGAGAAAGTGGAAGAGAAAGAGCAGGAGAAACAGAAAGAGGAAAAGGTAATCCCTTATTTAGAGGATGTGCCCTTTTTTGGTTTTCAGAAGCTGATTGTCCTGAAAAATAAAGGCATTGATCCTGAGTTGATTGATGAGTATATCGCTCAAGATGGTTACCAGGCTGCGGCAAAAGCGCTTCTTGAAATGACGCAGGAAGAGATCATCGCCGAGATGAAAACCTCGGGTCTCAGGGGGAGAGGTGGTGCAGGATTTCCAACCGGCCTGAAATGGGAATTTGCAAATAAATCAGAAGGGGATATCAAATACGTATTGTGCAATGCCGACGAAGGAGACCCGGGAGCATTTATGGATAGAAGTGTCCTTGAGGCTGATCCTCACGCCATCTTAGAGGGCATGATTATCGCTGCCAAGGCCGTGGGTGCGCATCAGGGCTACATATACTGCCGGGCAGAGTACCCACTTGCCATCAAAAGGCTTAATATTGCCATATCGCAGGCAACGGAATATGGCCTGTTAGGGAATGATATCTTTGGAAGTGGTTTTGATTTTCATCTGGAGATCTACCAGGGTGCAGGGGCCTTTGTCTGCGGAGAGGAAACAGCTCTCATGCATTCCATTGAAGGGAAGCGCGGCATGCCCCGGCCCCGACCCCCATTTCCTGCTCATCAGGGTCTATGGAAAAAGCCCACGGTCTTAAATAACGTAGAGACCTATGCCAATGTACCACAGATAATACTTAATGGGGGAAAATGGTATGCCGGCATAGGGACGGAAACCAGCAAGGGGACTAAGGTTTTCGCGCTAACAGGCACAGTGAAGAATATCGGTCTGGTTGAGGTTCCCATGGGAACTACGTTGAGAACTATCATCTTTGATATTGGAGGTGGCGTTCCAAAGAAGAAGAAATTTAAAGCAGTCCAGCTTGGCGGGCCGTCCGGGGGTTGCATTTCGGAGGCGTTCATCGATACCCCTGTGGACTACGAATCCATTGCCAAGGTAGGGGCCATTATGGGTTCGGGCGGGATGATCGTCATGGACAATCAGACCTGCATGGTGGATATGGCCCGCTTTTTTATGGATTTTGTACAGGATGAATCCTGTGGCAAGTGTACGCCCTGCCGTGAGGGTACAAGACGCATGCTACAGATCTTGGAAAAGATCACCAGGGGCGAAGGCGAGTCCGGTGATATTGAAACATTAGAGGAGCTAAGTGAAGTGATCAAGGATGCGGCATTGTGCGGCCTGGGCCAGACCGGGCCAAATCCAGTGCTCTCAACTCTGCAATATTTCCGGGATGAATATGAGGCTCATATCTTTGAAAAGAGATGCCCAGCCAAACGCTGTCCTGCCCTTTTGGAATTTGAAGTGGATGAGGAAAAATGCATCAAGTGTGGTATCTGTTTCAAACAGTGTCCTACCGAGGCCATTACGTGGGAAAAGAAACAACCTGCCCATATAGATAAGGAAAAGTGCATCAAGTGCATGACCTGCATCACTAATTGTCCTTCTGATGCGATCTTTTAGGGGATAGCCAGTAGTGTCTTGTATCGTAAATTCGTTCCCTTAAAGCATTTAGTCTGTATGCCTTAATATAGCCCTCATTTGCGTCCAGGCTCAAGGTTCAAGGCACAAGGTGCAAAAGGGGGTTCACACGGCGCAAGGCCTTTATCTTATGCCTTACGCCTTATGCCGAATGATTCCACCGGGCCACGACAATACTCTCCTCGATCTGGAAAAACCTCCAAATTCTTTTTTTGGAAATACATAGTATAACACATCACTTACAAATGGTTTCCCCTAACCGCGATTTAAACCTAACAGAGATTGAAAACATCCTTCACCATCTTAACTACCGATGGAATCTGGAGGCCCTTGCCCTGTGGAAAGGGGAGAAGCTGCCATTTGAGCCTTACAGGATATATGAAGGATATGAGAATTTTTTGGATTTGAATACCCTGTCATATATTGATAGGCTGGAGGACAGGGTCACAAAAACACGTCTCAGATATACTTTAATTGACCACTATCTCCAGAGAGCGCTCCTTCCCCATGAAATTGAAATGCGGTCCTGGATGAAAGGCGCCGCTGCTCATGTCAATGGAGAAAAGATATATTTCCGGGATATTATCTCCTGGTGCCAGAAATCTAGTACATTCGAAAAAAGACGAATTCTTGAGAAAGAAACCGGTCCTCTCTGCAAATTCCTGAAGCCCTTTGCAATCAATTACTGGACGATTTTACTGGAAATGCTTGAGCAAGATCTGGGATTCATAAATTACGTGGATTACTGCCATAATAAAAAAGGGATTGATTTCCGGTATTACGGTGAGATCCTGAAAGTAATTCTTCAAGAAACTGATGATCTGTATTTTTCTGCCATGAACAGGTGGACACGCCGGCGGTTCGACCTGCCTTTAGACGCCCTTAGCCGGTTTGACGCTATTACTCTCCTAAGTCTGGGGGAATTTGACCATCTCTTTCCAACAAAGAAAATAGAAGATCTAACCACCTTTTTTCACTATTGGGACATAAATCTTGAGAATATACCGGGCCTTAACATGGATCTGGAACGTGAAGCGGGGAAAAGCGCACAGGCCATGTGTTTTATTCTCCAGGTGCCGGAAGAGGTGTACATCCTGATGCAGCCTGAGGGGAGCTGGGTTGATCTTGAAACCCTCTGGCACGAGCTTGGTCACGGTCTATCAGCCGTATTCACATCACCCTATCTTTCAATTGTTGATCGGGACTTAGCCCTTTCACATAGTCTGTCCGAATCATTTGCCTTTCTCCTGCAGAATTTGTCCCTTTCCATACCCTTTTTGGAGAATCACCTCGAACTCAATCCTGAGGATGCAGAAGGATTGTCTTATTACAAGGTACTAAAGGATTTCTCCGTGTTCAGGCGATACGCTGCAAAATTTTTAGCAGAGTATGAAATGTTTTTGAGCGGTGATATATCCGATGGGAAGCCCTACGCAGAAACCATGCTTCGTTATACCGGTTTCCGCTATCAGCCCGAGAGCTACCTTTTTGATCTGGTTCCAGAATTCTACAGCTTGGACTACGTTATGGCATGGATGGCAGAGGCGGTTATTGAAGACTATTTAAAGGAGGTTTTAGGGTCTCACTGGATATTTCGCCCTGAAACCGGTCAATTTCTAAAAAAATGGTGGAAGCAAGGAAATCGTTATGATATTTTTAAATTCTTAGAGCAAAACAACCTGGATTCGCTGTCGCCTGAAAGACTCCTAAGGCGATGGCAAAGAGTTCTGGGATAGAGATGACGTGGATTTCCAGATGAGATATACTAAAAATACAGGTGTTGTTGCTTATGGGGATTTTACTAATGTTGATCCCCAAGTGCCATTTAGGAGGTGGCTATCTTAAAAATGAATAACGAATTCGCGAGTATGATGGACATAGGGGGGTACCAGTTTCCTGATGACCCACTGAATGAGATGAAGGATGAGGCCATTTTGTTGAGTATGGCCAGCGAATACCTTTGTGGAGGTCCTTTTCTGAAAAAGATAGGATTCATCATTGGAAACAATATTGAGGCCTTAAAGGACTATATCGAGCATACTGAAAAACAATTTGTCGGCAGATCAGTTGACGAAGTCACGTTGAACGAGATCCTGGAATCGATTGCCCATATGGCTGGGCTTTTGCAACAGGCGGACAAAGGTATCAAGGAAGAATGTTTAGAAGGTAAGCTTGGCAAGGAACTTCATGAAAAAATCAAGTCCTTGGCAAAAGGAATTAAGGTTCTTGAACAGAGAGTAGATGGTGAAACTATATCCCCCGCCAGGCGCGATCCATTTCAGGTTGTCCTTAATCCGTTTAAATTTGTCCTTAATGCAATAATAGCTACATTCAAGGTTGGTTTTAAACTTGCTGTCACCTTGATTTTAATATGTCTTGTGATTTTTTCATACCTTTTCGTCACGATGGAATCGGAGAAAGGCCTGGTGAAAAAGATTGCTCAAAGTAAGGCCAACATCCAATCCCAACAGATGACGCTCTCTCGGGTTAATAATGAGCTTAAGGACATTCGGGCGAAGATAGCGAGTATTCGAGAGGACGAGTCCAACAGGCGAGATGAAATAGAGGTTATGGGTTTGAATTTAAAGGTTTATAAACTCACCGAAGAGCAGCAAAAGGCCCAGATAGAATCGGATATGGAACAGGGCGTTTTGGAGAAAAACCTTAAAAAGCTGGAAAAAATAAGGAAAAAATCTTTTTTTGAGAAGCTTCTAAAATTGTAATCCAGTCCCTTCCTATATCATATAGCGTCTGAATTTTTCTTTACTATACACCTTTGTCATCAGTATTTTCTCCCCCATCTTTCCTATAACCCTGACAGGAATGGATTCACTACCCTCAGCGTCACTGTATGCCACGGTAATGGTTGTTGCAATCTCGAGCGATGCTTGTGAACAATCACCTGAAACCAGAGCAATGGGTCCGGGCACGGAGGTTGATGTTAGAATGAGATCTTTATCCACGGCCAGTGCAAGAATGGATTGATTTTCTCTCCTATTTCTTCCTACAACAACTTTTGTGTTAGGACCGATTCTAAAATGACGGCCGAATTTTAAAAGTTCGATTTCTTTCAAATCCAGGTTGTTCCGGGAATCGAGCAAATCCCTCAGCCTTTGTGAAAAGGCCTTTTCAGTTAACAGACAGCCTCCTCCCGGAGAAGGATATTCTTTAATCTTTAGTACCCGGGCCAGCTCTATTTGTGGTTTTCTCGAACGACCCTGAAAATTCATCAGCTGGTCTCTCTTTACCCATCCCTTGTCTTCGGGAATGGTAAGAGGGAGGTTTTTTGCTGACAGCGGCCTTAATAGCAAGTCTCCAAGCCCGCTTTCAATGGCGATAAGAGAGAGGGATTTTTTATTCTGGGACATAGGTCTTTGGCCCAGCACCTCTCCGGTAAGGATAAAGCTTGCTCCTTCGGCTTCGAGCATCTCGCCGGCGATTCGAAACATGAGGGTATGGCAGTCAATACATGGGTTCATGTTGCCGCCATAGCCGTGTCTCGGATATTTTACCACTTCCAAATGGCGTTTAGTTATATCTACGACTTTGAATGGAAGATCCATATGCCGCGCCGATTTTGCGGCTTTTTGGGAGGAGAAAAAGGGGGTCTCAAAAAAAAAGGCCAGGACATCAATGTCCTGGGCCCTTATCAATTCTGCGGCCAGCATGCTGTCCAGCCCCCCCGAAAAAACACACAGGGCCTTCATACTACAGTCCTGCTTCCGAGAGCGATTTGACGATCTGCTGTTGTTTCTTGTTAAGCTTTTTGGGGATTGCTATGCTGATTTCCGCGTAGGCATCACCCCGTCCGTTACTCTTCATGCGGGGAAGGCCATAGCCCTTAAGCCTGAATTTGGCATTATTTTGTGTCCCAGGTGGGATTTTTAGTTTCAGACGCTTTTTATCAATGGTTGGAACTTCGATCTCTGTGCCAAGAACAGCTTCCGAAAAGCTGATCTGATGTTTTAAGTGGAGGTCAGCATTTTCTCTTCTAAAAATTGGGTGATCAAGGACTTTAATCTGGACATATAGATCCCCCGGGGGACCGCCGTGGGGGCTAGCAATCCCCTTTCCATGGAGCCGCAACTTTTGGCCTTCAGATATTCCGGCAGGTACTTTGACCGAAACCTTTTCCTGGTGACCGTCGACTTGATAGGAAATTATTTTGGTGGTGCGTTCCGATAGCTCTTCCAAGGTCAATGGGAGTTCATAGATCAGATCTTGACCCTTCATGGTCCGCGGGTGATTCTGGAAACCGCCGGCTGAACCACCAAAAGGCGAACCGCCACTGTAATGATATTTACCCGATCCGCCTATCCCGCCGAAGATTTGGCTGAAAATGTTTTGGGTTTTGCCACTACCCCCGAAACCGAACTCGTTGAAAATACTGCCAAAATCAAAGCTTCTAAAGATGTCTTCCTGTGAGAATCTGTTTTGAAACCCTTCCGCACCGAACATATTATATTGCGTTTTCTTTTCAGGGTCACTCAGGACAGCATATGCCTCGCTTATATCCTTAAATTTGGCCTCTGCCGATTTGTCCCCTTTGTTGTGGTCCGGATGGTATTTTAAGGCCAGCTTGCGATAGGCCTTTTTTATCTCATCAGAAGAGGATGATTTTGATACCCCTAAAATTTTATAGTAGTCTTTCGCTTCCATTTTTCTTTTATAGTCTTTCCATTGACGGACTCGTAAAAAGTCCGTCAATCCCGCACAGCGGGAGGGTGAGGGTGGTCCCGCGGTACGCGGGATTGAATTTATTTCAAATGGCGGGGGAGAGGAAGCCCTTCCCCGCCGAGTAAAAAGGCGCACAGCGACTTTCAACTAACTTAGCAAGATAGTTTCGGTTACAGTGCCGCAGCACGGCATCACATAGCTTTTTACGAGGTTATCTCCATAGGTCAAAAAAAAAAGACTATTTTAGATAATAATCACAAGAAAAAATAAGTCAAGCTTAGGACATACAGTGAGTTCATGGCTGCAGAAATATTCTGAATAATTAGCGAAAATGTGATCCGATAAGGACCTTCTGTCCTGCGGCACGCCGACAGGTCTACCGCCATGTTTTCTCCTTGACACAAAAACAATCTGCCGCTTATATTAGTAAAGTTTAAGGCTTACTACGGGGAGTATAATATTATTTGCATCTAATGATGTTGTTTATGGTAATTGCGAGCGACTGAAGGGAGCGAAGCAATCTTATGGTTAAAGCTCATCTAAGAGATTGCTTCGTCGTCACGTCTTGGCGTGACTCCTCGCAATGACAGTTCTTATGCAATCTATTTTGTGTTCCTGGTAGTAATTCCGTTCAAAATAGTTTTTCATTTTTTTGTATTCACCTGTCTTTTTTAGGTTTTGGCCAAATCTGATCCAGTCCAGTCACTATATATGGGAAAAATTATCTAAAAATGACTGATTCAAGACCAGTCTGGATAATAACAGAATCCTTTTTTTTAGATTAGGCGAAAGGTCTGCGAACAAGGAATAAGTGTGCCTGGTTCAGGGGATCTTTTTAACTCAAACCCTGTAGACTAAAATCAAAGGAGGGACAGACATGAAGGCTAGAAATCTGAAAGTTATGTTAGTCGTTTTTGCGGCAGTTTTGCTGATGCTGCCGGGGAGTAATGCATTGGCTGAAAAACCCATAATTCTCGGTTGTCCTCTTTCAACTGCGTTCCTCTATGGTTGGGATGCGGAAAGGGGGATCAAACTGGCTGTTGAGGAAATAAACGCCAAAGGAGGCGTCACTGTGGGGGGGGAAAAGCGTCCATTTAAGGTGGAGGTTATTGATACCCGAGACCTAGAGCCTGGCGTTCCCGTTAGCGAGGCCCTTCTTGCGGTGGAAAAACTGATTTTAGATAAAAAGGCCGATTTCATCCTGGGCGGGCCGGTTCGTTCCGAGGCGGCCCTGGCGGCTATGTCCCTTTTATCCAAGTATAAAAAGGTCTCAATCCTTAGTACGGGTGTATTGACCCCAAAATACCACGCACTGGTAGCAAAACAATATGACAAGTACAAATATTGTTTTCGTATTCACGGTGAAGCCAAACAACTTGTTGGTGAGATGTTTGCTAACTTCACTGAATTGAAAAAAAAGTATGGATTTAACAACCTGTTCATAATCGCGCAAGATGTCTCTCACGCGCGGGGTGCGGCCGCGGTTATGAAAAAGGTAGCCCTTAAAAAGGGCTGGAATGTGACCGGGGTGGAGATTTACCCCACAGGAGCCAGCGATTTTTCCATGGGATTGCTTAAAGCAAGAAAGACCAAAACAGAAATTATCAATATATGGATGGATATCAGTGGTATGACATGAAGATCCCCGCTCTTCCCTTTGGTTCCACCCTTGCTGCGGCCGAACAACCGGGCTTCTGGAAGGCCACGGAAGGAAAGGGAGAATACACCCTTTGCAATGTGGTCAATGCAGGTAATGCCCCATCCGAAGCCACGCCGTGGACCATGAAATTTTACAATGCATATACCAAGAAATGGAACGTTGAGCCTGAAGGGCTGGGCAGTTCCAGCAGCTATATGGCGGTCTATGTGTTGAGGGATGCAATCGAGCGTGCAGGCACGTTGAATTCCGACAAGGTGGTTTCCGAGTTGGAAAAGACGGATGTCATGGGCGTATACGGAAGGCTCAGATTTGATCCAAAGAGCCACCAGGTTATTCCAAGCTTAGACCCGAAGGAAGGGGCCGTAGGCACCATTCTGCAATGGCAGGCGGGAAAAAGGATTGTGGTATTTCCCAAGAGTATTGCCACAGGCACTATCAAGCTGCCTCCCTGGATGAAGAAATAAAATTGCTTCGCAATTTTATGTAACGTCCGGCACTCAGCACGGACTGAGTGCCGGACTATAAGAAAAAGAAATTCCTATACAACAGAACTATCGAAATTCTGAAATGGAATTATGGAAATCCTGATATACGGAACCATCAACAGCATTGCATTAGCGCTCATGGCCCTGGGCTTTGCCCTGGTTTACGGAATAAGCAGGGTTCCGAACTTTGCCCATGGGGCCCTTTACGTTATAACCGGCTTTATTGCATGGAGCTTATTGCGGACCTTATTTGTGCTCATTCGTGTGCGGGGGATGGCTATATCGGAGATCATTGCTTCCTATGCAATCGGGCTGGCCATCTTAGAAGGATTGCGATGGGGAGGATTCAAAGGGTCGACCTATACACTGCCTGTATTCATTGAGGGGAGTATAAATATCGGCGATATCCCTGTTGATCTCCATCGCATTTTAGTTGTTGGTATCGGTGTCGCCGTTGTTATTTTCCTCTGGCTTTTTACCCATTATACAAGGATCGGCCTGGCACTGCGGGGAATGGCCCAGGATGAACGTGCGGCCCTGATGTTGGGAATCGATTCGGATGTCATGGCGGTTGTAGCCATGGCATCCGGTGCCATGCTTGCGGGCCTGGCCGGGATTGTTTTGCTTCCCCTGGGAAACATCGTGGTTGAAAAGGGGTATGATGTCTTGATCCAGGCCATTGCCGTCTGTATCGTGGGGGGGCTGGGAAGCTGGATGGGCGCCGTACTGGCGGCCTTTCTCATTGGATTTGCCCAGATCCTGACTGTGGTCTATTTAGGGGCCCATTTTCAAATGGTGGTGGCCCTGCTGGCGATTATTCTTACCCTCATATTGCGGCCCTCAGGGCTCTTTGGTCGACAACAAGGTCCGTACGGATGGTCTATATGCCCTGATGTCCTGGCGGGAGCTGGGCTATCTGACCCTGCCCAGGATGGTGCTGATTGTGGGAATGCTGATCCTCCCTTTTGTAATGCCAAGTATGTACTGGCAGAGGGTCATCTCCATCGTGTGCATCTATGCCTTGCTGGCCGTGAGCTTTGATCTCTTAGCCCACTTTGTCGGCCTTGTTTCCTTAGGCGGTGCGTTATTTATCGGTGTAGGCGGGTATCTTTCCGCCATAATGAACACTTCTTTTGGATTTCCACCCCTTCTGGCGATCCCCATCGCCACTATTGCAGGCGCTGGTATCTGCACGCTGCTCCTGTTACCCTGTCTTCCCTTACGCGGTGTCTATTTTGCTATTGTGAGCCTCATGTATCCTCTGGCAATGTGCCGGGTCATCGAGGCCCTGGACATTCTGGGCGGCACGGACGGGATCATGGGTGTAGACAGCTTTCCCAATCGCTGGGTAGAGCAGTATTTTGTTATCCTGATGGTGCTTCTGTTTCTATTCGGGGTGAGACGACTGGTAAACCTGGATCTCGGTCTGGTGTTGCGCGCGGTCAAGGATAATGACCAGGCAGTGAGGGCCTCGGGCATGAGCATTACATTTTACAAGGCCGTGGCCGTATTCATCTCCTCTGCCATGGGGTGTCTTGGCGGCGCCTGTCTTGTGCATATTTACATGTGGTCCGGCATGTCCCTGTTTGCACTGGATTTCTCTATTCTTCCCATTGCGGCGACAGTCATCGGCGGGGCCGGCACCATTGTGGGCCCGGTTTTGGGGTGCCTTATACTGGTCCCGGTCTCCGAGTTGTTGCGGGAATTCGGGACACTGCGTATCGTTTTTTATTCCGTGATACTCGTGGCATTCATTGTTTTTCGCAGTGAGGGGATCATGGTTTACGGTCAGCGCAAGTACCATCAGATTGAAAGGTGGGTTAAGGTATGAGCGATCAACCTATCCTGGAAGTCAAAGATGTCACAAAAACCTTTGGTGGAATTCTCGCGTTGAACCGGGTCAGTTTCCATGTCAATGAGGGAGAGATATTAGGCATCATCGGCCCGAACGGTTCTGGCAAGACAACCCTGATCAACTGCATCACGGCATTTATCAAGATGACCTCGGGCAAGGTCTTCTTCCGGGGGAAGGATATCAGCCGCAAACCGGCCCACAAGATCGCGGACATGGGGCTAACCCGGACGTTCCAGATCATGCGGCCTTATTACAGCCTGCCGGCTTATAAGAACCTGGTGATCCCCCTGTTTTCACCCCGTGCCAAACGCACGGGAGGCTGGAGGGGCGGCGGCAAATTAGGGGACCGGAATACCGTGGGCATTGACATTCTGGAAGAGATCGGTTTTGAACGGGATTCCTTTGTTCCCTACAAAATGGCCTCCACCCTGCCCACCGGTTACCTGAAACGCTTGGAGCTTGCCCGGTGCCTTGCCCTGAAACCGGAGATTATACTCTGTGACGAAGTCTTTTCAGGGTTAAGCATGAGTGAAATCGCCAGCATGGTGCCCCTGATAGAGCGCCTGCAGATGGATGGTATTGCCCTGGTCATGATAGAACACCGGTTGCGGGAGCTTTTCCGGGTTGCCAACAGGGTCATGGTGTTGAACTTCGGTGAAAAGCTTATCGAGGGAACAGCTGATGAAGTAATGGCCAGTAAGAAGGTCAAGGAGGCATATTTCGGGTCAGAGGAGGTCGAGGAGGTCATGAGCTATGCTTGAGGCGAACGGCCTGATGGTCTTCTATGAAAATATGCTGGCCCTCAATAATGTCAGTATCAAGTGTGAGGACAAACAGATTGTGGGGGTTTTCGGGGCCAACAGCGCCGGTAAATCTACTCTTATGTATACTCTCTCGGGCATTATGGAGGATATCAGGAAGAAAGAGGATATGGCCGGTGGTGAGCGGATCACTGTAATGGGACAGATACTGTATCTGGGGCGGGACATCACTGATCTTAAACCCAGTAAACGTGCTAAAGCAGGAATTGTTCTCTGCCCTGAGCGAAGGAGGATATTCCCCGAATGTAACGTTATTGAGAATTTGCGTATCGGTGCTTACCTGGCCTCCCCATCCCAGGCAAAAGATACCCTGGAATATGTTTTCATGGTGTACCCGGCCCTTGAGAAACTCGAAAAAAGGGTCGGCGGATTTTTAAGCGGGGGAGAGCAGCAGATGTTAGCCATTGGCCGCGCGCTCATGGCCCAGCCCAAACTGCTTCTCTTGGACGAACCCCTTCTGGGTTTGAGCCCCTTGATCCAGAGTATTATGGTCAAATCCACCAAAGAGATCCGCGATGAAAAAGGGCTCTCCATTATAGTGACCGAACAGTATGCACGCCCTGTACTGCCCATAGTGGACTATGCCTTTGTCCTGGAAAACGGGGCTGCTGTGCTGGAGGGAACGCGGGACGAACTCTTGAACAACCCGGATGTCCGTTCGGCCTATTTTGGGGTGTGAAAGGGGTTCGATTTTTGATTTTGGAATGCGGATTTAATATTTGAAAATTGTCGATTGTCGATTGAAGATTTAAAGTAGGCATTTCAGGAGTCAGAGAGATCATGAAAACTTCCGGTGATGCATTGGAAAAGGAGTTGACATTTACACGATTTGACCGGATGAGCGAACTGTACCCGGATCGTACGGCAGTTCTTTATCTGGGAGAGGAGTTTTCCTATGCGCGGCTGCGGGAATTGAGCGAGCGATTTGCCGGTTCGTTATCTGACATGGGCATCGAGAAGGGCGACCGGGTTATGATTTATATCTCTAACTGTATCCAATGGGTCATCGCTTTCTTAGGTATCCAGAAAATCGGTGCCGTGATCGTACCTGTGTCCCCGATCTATACCTCTTTTGAAATCGAATATATGATCAAGGACTCAGGGGCGGAGACCGTTATTTGCCTGGACACCAATTTCTGTTATGTCAAGGAGGTCTTCGACAGGACGGAGCTAAAACGGGCTATTGTAACCAATCTGGTGGATCTGCTTCCGTTCTGGAAGAGGTATTTAGGAGTCCTTTTTGACAAGATCCCCAATGGCAAGGTGGACCGGGACAGCCGGGTCCATTCCTTTAGATCATTTTTAAGACATCCTCCCATGAAATCACAGGTCGAACTTGATCCCTTGAATGATCTCTCTTACATCCTCTACACCGGGGGGACCACCGGTTTTCCCAAGGGTGTGCCCGGCAACCACATCGGCATGACCTCCTATGTAAATGATGTGACGGAAGATGTGGCAGCAGGCCACCTAAAAGAGGGGGAAGATGTCTATATTGCGGTCAACCCACTTTTCCACATTATGGCCCTCGGTTTGTTTATGGCCCTTGGTCTCAATAAGGGCAATGCGACGCTACTGATGCCTGCACCTCAGGTAGATGCTATAATGGAAACTGTCCAACGGCACAAGGCTCGCTGGCTCTTAGGCGTTCCCGCACTTTACCGGATGATCCTGGAAAATGACCGGCTCGATCGCTATGACCTGGGTTCTCTGACCTACTGTTATTGCGGCGGAGATGTGCTGCCTGTCGAAGTTTTCAACCGCTGGAAGGAGCTATTCGGTGTGCCTATTTACCAGGTTTACGGGTCCACCGAGGCCGGTCACGTAACCTACAGCCGGATTGATGGGGATCCAAAGGCCAATACTATTGGGCTCCCATTAGAGAGCAGGGAATGCATTGTTGTAGATCCGGAGACCCTGGAACCGGTTCCGCCTGGTGAAAGCGGGGAGCTTTTAGTGACCTCTCCGTACACCGTGAAAGAATACTGGAATAAGCCCGAGGAGACAGAGCAGTCATACGTGGAGATTGATGGAAAGATTTTTTACCGGATGAGCGATTTTGTCTCCCAGGACACTGACGGGCAACTGGTTTATGTGGAACGTTCAGCGGACATCATCAAGCACAAAGGCTATAGGGTGTCTGCCTCTGAGGTTGAAGCGGTGCTGCAGGACCATCCCACTGTCATTGGAGCTTGCGTCGTAGGCGTTCCTGATGCCAAGGTGGGAGAACGAGTCAAGGCCATTGTTGTCTTGAAGGAAGACGCCAGAGGCGTAGGCGGTACAGATCTCATCAAGTGGTGCCGTGAACGCCTTGCATCTTATAAGGTTCCCGGATACATTGAGTTCAGGGATATGTTGCCAAAGTCCAAGGTGGGGAAACTACTTAGACGGGAAATCCGGGACGAGGAACGCAGGCGGATTTCGAAAGAGAAGAAGTAATCATTTACAGGGATTTTGTTTTTGACAGGATAACAGGATAGACAAGATGCTGATCCTGTAAATCAATAAGGTTATCCTGTTCGCGAACAAATGAGTAGACACCCACGGGCTTACACCCGTGGTCCTCTGTCTGTTCTTGATAGAAAATGGAAAAGTGACCGAAATTGTATAGATTCGGTGTCAGGAGAAGATTTCAACAACCAATCACGGTTGCTAAGGAGAACGATATTGTTGGAGAGTTCTGGGGGGTTAACAGTAGTTCCAAAAATCATGTCAATCCTGTTATCCTGTCAAAGTTTTTAATTAGTTTTGGTTTACGAAAGGAGCAGGAACATGGATGTTTTTACAGCCATGAAAGAAAGACGGAGCTGCCGGAACTTTTTGCCGGAGCCGGTCAGTGAAGACGCCATTGAAAAGATTCTGGAAGCCGCCACATGGGCACCATCTCCCTTGAACATGCAGGGATGGGAATTCATTGTTGTCACTAACCAGGAAGCGAAGGAAAAAATCTATTCAGAGGCGGAAAGATGCCGGGAATGGGCCCTCGAAAAAAGCGGGTGGAAGTGGTTAGGGGGTTATAAGGTCGATTTTTTGAAGTCAGCCCCTGTCATAATTGTTGTCATAGGAGACCCCAAAAAGACGGGCGTAGATATGTTTATGGAGGAAGGCAAGTCCGGGTATCAGCATGCCTGCGCCGCGGCCATCCAGAATATGCATCTTGCCGCCCATGCCCTGGGTCTTGGCAGCCTGTGGTTTACCTTTTTTGATAAGCAAAACCTGAGAGACATCCTTGGCATTGATCCCGAGAAGACGCCTGTGGCGCTTGTGTGCCTTGGCAAGGCAGGCAGTGAGCCCCAGGTCATGCCCAGAAAGGATGTTAAGGAAAAAACAACGTATGTCCGATAACGGAAATATCAAATCGCAAAGCCCAAATGTCAAAGGTGTCTTGTTTGGCCTTCTAAACATCCACAACTTACCCAAATCTTTTCTGGAAGAGTATGCTCTTTTTAAGTTTTTTGGGATGCAAGGCGATGAGGAGGTTTGTTCATGGTCGAAAGCGTATTAAATAATAAGCGCCTATTGGCGGTGGATGATGAGCCGGACGTGCTTGAGACGCTTGAAGAATATCTGTCCGATTTTGAAGACCTGATATTTGATAAGGCTATAGACTACAATACGGGCTATCAACTGCTCCGGTCCTGGACCTATGATCTCGTTATACTGGATATTATGGGCGTTCGAGGTTTTGACCTCCTGAATGCTGCTGTTCATCTGGGTTTTCCAACAGTTATGTTAACGGCACACGCCCTTTCGGCAGAGACTTTAAAAAAATCAATCGAGATGGGTGCAAGGGCCTACATTCCTAAAGAAAGAATGTCTGAAATTGTTCCCTTTCTTGAAGATGTTTTGACCCTGGAGCGCCGGCCCGGATGGCAGCGTTTGTTCGAACGACTGGGCGGTTTCTTCAGTGCAACCTTTGGGCCTGATTGGCAGAAAGATGAAAAAGCCTTTTGGCAGGAGGTTATGTCAGGAAAATATGAGCCTGAGCCGGTTATCCTGAAAAGATAACCCTAATCCCCTAATTTTCCTTCCCATCATACTTCTCAATATAGTACAGCGTAGCACCCACCGGGGCAAATGAAAGAAAAAGAATATTCAGCCCCGGGATTAAGAACAGAACCCCGAAACCTAAGTGAAACAGGATTGTCTTTGACATGAGCTTGAACCGCTCATTAAAGGGGACAAGTCGCCTGGCAGGAACGAGATCGGTATTATCCCATGTAAGGAATATGACGGCCATGCAGGAGGTCAGAATAGCCAGGATGGGGCCAAGTGGGGTTAGGAATCCCAAAATCATGAGAAGAAGAGAGAGCAAAACGGGAATGATAGTCCTTGGTATCTCCTGTTTGATCAGATGGGAAAACAGCCGCATAAGGGATAGCTGTTCTGGTTCATTCACCTGTCCTGTCACCATGAGTTCGGTAATCCGGGACATGTAGTCCATGATGAGCACACTGAAGAGAATCTGAGATACAAGGTAGGAAAGCACTGCTGCCAGACCTACTAATATCAGGGAAAGCAGCCAGGAAAGGACGTGCCACAACCAGATGATCCACGGGCTTTCCGGCCTGGCCCAGATTAGACTCAGGATCTCCTGATGGTATGCGAGAATAAGGCCTGAAGAGATGATTGTGATGAAGATGACGACTGCAAAGCGTATAAATCCCAGTAGCAGGAGTTTGGGCGTTTTTACACCAAGCCAAAGACCCTGCAGATTATATTTTATTCCCTTTAGAATATTCATTGGCACGAATAGAAAGAATCAAAGTGACTAATCACGTAGTCAGGCTGAAGGTGTTTAGACTGAAGGCTGAAGGGGAAAGAGAACCGAAAGAGTTCTTTTCATAGATAAAGCAGTTACAGTAATACAATAATAGGAACCCCATGTGTACCATGTTCAACCCTTTACTAATCCCGCGTTCCGCGGGACCTTCAGCCTAAATAACCTGAGTAGTTACGAATCAAACGAAGATATTACCCCACCTAGACCTGTATAATCCCGTCCACCATACACTTCATCATGGGGTCCCAACAGCACAAACTTAATAGTTTCGTCAGATGTTGTGGAACAATTGGAACACGCAACGAATTCAGCATCTCCCTTTTTTCGGCATGCGGCGCAATACAAATAGATTATGATGAAGTTGCGTTTGACCGGGCAGGAGTAAAATCCTCGCAAGTTGCCCTTTAGAGGCTCACCAAGTTCAACTGGGTGCTCTATAATCTGGCGAACTTTCTGTTCAATCTGCTTCTTAATGCTGGTGTGTTTCCTAACGCCTTTCAAGAATGCCTTTTCAAATTCCGCTTTCATCAGTCGCTAAAAACTTCCTCAAAGGTATGCCATTCGGACGTGCCGTCACGGAGCCGGGACTGAACTGCGATTAGTGCTTTGTGGAAGTCAGGATTGGAGAGTATGATCTCCATGCTCTCTCCTTGTGCTTGGCGTTTAAGTGCGAGGAGAAACTGTGTAATAACTTCGGCGACTGTTGTTCGGTTCTCTTGAACGTATACTTTGATAAAATCAGCTAAGTCTTGGTCAAGACTGATATTTAAGCGTGTTTTAGACATTTCATACCCCCTCGAAATAATGTTCCCAATATACACATATCGGGAACGGTTGTCAAGAACCAATTAAAAAAATCCATTATAAAAGAGCAGCGCCGGATTGACAGTCGAATCGCCAACAGAACTACAAAATAACGTAAAAACCAATACCTGCCGAATGCTGGCTTTAAGCGTCTGCTCGATCCTTTTATGGTACGCCCGGCATGTCGCAGATCCCGAGCTTATCGGGGGCATGAATTTATCTGCCTGTTCGTCACACGCAGACATGCGGGTCGAAGATCCCGATTTAGCGGGGGCTTGTCCCGCCATCTTGTCCCGTCATAGCCTTGGCGAAGACGGAAGCATCGATGCGAAGGCGGACCTGTCCCGCCATAGCTTTAGCGAAGGCGGATGGTGTGGGG
>JAFDHL010000376.1 GCA_019308785.1 Deltaproteobacteria bacterium | reverse complement strand
GTCGTCCCGTTTTTCCGGGCAGTTGAAGGAGTTGGAAAGGGATATATTTAATGAGGCGGGCATGGAATTTAACATCAATTCCCCGCAGCAGTTGGGCGAGGTGCTTTTTGAAAAGCTTCAACTCCCGGTCCAGAAAAAGACGGCCAAGACCAAAAGGTATTCTACGGACGTCAGGGTCCTGAAAAAGCTCTGCGCCTTTCCCCATAAGATACCTAAGTTGATACTGCGTTACAGGACCCTTTCAAAGCTCAAATCTACATATCTGGATGCATTGGTCAAGATGGTTGACCCATCTACCGGAAGGGTCCATACCTCCTATAACCAGACCGTAACCGCAACGGGACGATTGAGCAGCAGTGACCCGAACCTGCAGAATATCCCCATTCGCGGAGAGGAAGGCCGGGAGATTAGAAAAGGGTTTGTGGCAGAAGCGGGTCATTACTTAGTGAGGATATCCATACCCGCACTGCTTCGGAAATCCTGACCGCCGGAGATGAGCCTGTCACCCCTGAAATGAGGCGTATTGCAAAGGCCATAAACTTCGGCATTATCTATGGGATGGGTCCCCGGAAGTTGAGTGAGGAACTAAGCATAGATCATAAAACTGCCAAGGATTATATTGCTTCTTACTATGACAGGTATCAGGGTGTTAAAAGATACCGGGATGAGATGATTGAAACAGCTAAGGAATCGGGTTATGTCACGACGCTCTTTAACAGGAGACGGTATCTGCCGGATATTGAGCATGGTAATAACAGGATTCGTTCCGAGGCAGAGCGCATGGCCGTTAATACTCCTATCCAGGGCACGGCTGCGGACCTGATCAAAAAGGCCATGATCAATATCCACGGACGCCTTAAGGAAGAAGGGTTTGAATCAAAGATGCTGCTCCAGGTCCACGATGAGCTCGTTTTTGAGGTGCCGGAGCAGGAAGTGGAACGGGTCATGCCCATGATCAAGGAAGAAATGGAAGAGGTGTATACTTTGCGCGTTCCGCTGAAGGTGGATATCAATAAGGGCAGGAACTGGGATGAGGCACATTAGTCAGAGAACCTAAACGGTATTTGCCAATAACAGATAATGTATCCGTTCACGGAGTATTAGAAATCCCAAATTCCAAGCACCAAGTTCCAGATAAAACCCAATATCCAATGACCAAAACTGACTTGGTTCCCACATGGAGAGTTCGTTCATTAGGTTTTGACATAGGGATTCTCAAAACTTGTTTGGAATTTTGAATTTCAGTCATTGGAATTTGTCCTTCGACTTCGCTCAGGATGGTGAGCCTGTCGAACCATTTGATATTTGGGATTTGTTATTCGGGATTTCGACTATCTCCCTTACTCCATGAACGGATACCAGTCAACCAATAACGGAGTTCGACGAATGTCATATGTATTCGGGCCGGTTCCTTCAAGACGGTTGGGCCTGTCATTAGGGGTTGATCTTATCCCGCCCAAGACCTGCACCTTTGACTGTTTGTATTGTGAGGTGGGAAGAACCACATCAAAGACCATAGAGCCGGGGCCTTTTGTGCCTTTCAGGGAAGTGGTCTATGAAATCGAGAAGAAACTTATGAAAACTGAACCGGATGCCGTGACCTTGGCGGGATCGGGCGAACCCACACTATATTCCCGGATCAATGAAGTCATCGATTCCATAAAAGAGATCACAGAAATAAAGGTTGCGCTTTTGACAAACGGTTCCCTATTCTGGAAAGAGGAGATTAGGAGGCGTGTGCTTAAAGCGGATATTATTATGCCGACGCTTTCAAGCGCCTTTGAAGATACCTTCAGGATGATCCACAGGCCGCACCCGGGGCTTGAATTGAACATTGTTGTTGACGGGCTAAAAAGGCTGCGAAAGGATTATAAGGGACTGCTGTTCCTTGAGATTGTCCTTTTGGCCGGTATCAATGATACGGAAAAAGAAGTGGAAGGGCTGAAAACCGTGATTAACAGGATAAATCCTGAAAAAATCCAGCTAAATACGGTTTTGCGCCCCCCGGCGGATAAAAGGGCTATCTCCCTTGACAGGAAAAGGTTGGAAGATATAAAGGTATTTCTTGGTGAAAAAGCGGAGATTATTGCCGGGGTCCCTGTTGCAGCGAAAAAGGGGAAAGCAGATACCCTGATCAGGGATTTATTAGATATGGTCAAAAGGAGGCCGCTCAGGTCTATTGACATTGTAAATGCCATGGGTCTATCTTCAGATGACGTTGAGGACCTTGTCAAGGGCCTTCTAATTAAAGGGTACATATCCAGGCAGGAACATTCGGGAGAGATTTATTATTTGAGCAATGGAAAAGACATCTAAAGACAAGAAAAAATCGCATCAGGATTCTAATCAATTATACTTAGGGATTGATGCAGGCGCTGTCAGCTTGAATTGCATTGTGCTGAATGAAAAAAGGGAGATCATTTTTGAGGCCCCTTATAAGCGTCACTTAGGCAAAGTGGAAGAAGCGG
>JAFDHL010000090.1 GCA_019308785.1 Deltaproteobacteria bacterium | reverse complement strand
GTTTCAGCATTCTTTTCCTCGATTCTAAGGCATTTTGCAATTTACATAAAGGCTTTTAAACTATTTTCTCTATTTGGATACTAAGAGGCAAGTAAAAACAGATCATTCCTCAGTTCCTCAGATTGACAGGGATTTTCTTATGGATTAAGAAATGGGGACAATCAGAGTACATAAATCTTGAAAAGGGATACTCAATGGAAAAGAAGACTGGTTTCGGTCTGATACAGATTTATACAGGACGTGGAAAGGGAAAGACAACCGCTGCCCTTGGTCTGGCTATGAGGGCTGCCGGTCATGGGTTTAAGGTTGCTATTGTTCACTTTATGAAGATTTGGAATTATGGAGAAGTAAAAAGCCTTGAAAAGCTTGGGATTGATCTTTTTCGTTATGGAACAACAGAGCTGATTGACCCAAAAAATCCGTCATCTATTGACTTTGAGCAGGCCAATAAAGCAATTGAGAAGGCCGAAGAACTTGTAGAAAACGGCAACTACGATATCCTGATTTTGGATGAGATCAACGTGGCTGTTGATTTCAATCTGATACCTTTGAAAAGGGTGGTTGATCTATTAGATAAAAAACCAGACAATCTCGAATTAGTTATTACCGGACGGAACTGCCCCAAGGAGCTAATTGAACGAGCTGACCTTGTATCCATCATAGACGAGATCAAGCACCCTTACAACAAGGGATTAGAGGCGAGGAAGGGAATTGAATTCTAATAGTCCGTGCCTGTCAATCCAAAAAGTTCAAGGGGAACTTTTAACCAAATATAAAAAGCAATAATGGTCTTTAAAAAAGGCCATAACTCTTATATCCCTTTCACCTTCGAGATATTCGGTTCAGATCGCCTCTGCTAGCTTGGCCGGTCACGTTGACTCTATCATGTGACTCGGGGTACTCCTGACAGTTCTATAATGCTTTTTTTAACTACCGTGGCAATCTTTTGTGCCTTGGTATTATTCGAAAATATCTGACCGTAGCCTATTTTACCAAAAATAGCTTGCACATCTTAATCTTTTTAATCCATAATTGCATCAGAGTCAGATAATAGCCCTAATTTATTTAACTATAAGATGCAGAAATGCATTAAATGTGAACGAGGTGACAGGCATGGAGTGGAATAAAAGTATCAAAGAACTCAATTTTATTTTTGACGCCTCTCATAATGGGATAATGGTAGTTGATGAAAATGGAATTATCGTAATTTATAATCGGGCGGCAGGAAAAGTGTTGAAGAGGAACCCAGCGCTCTTAATAGGAAGGCCTGCGCGTGAGGCCTTGCCCCACGCATGGCCTGATCTGAAACGCATTCTTGAGACGGGCATTTCTCAGATAGGAATAAAACTAACTTTTGGAGAGTCCTCTATTGTGGCTAACCGGACCCCGATCAACTTTAATGGCAAAACAGTAGGAGTGATAAGCATTTTTCAGGATATTTCTGAATATGAAAAGATCATCACCGAACTGGAAACATATAAGCGTATAATAAAAGAATTGGACGCAATTATAAATTCTTCTTATGATGGATTATATATTACTGACGGTAAGGCTAATACTTTAAGGGTGAATAAGGCCTATGAACGTATTTCTGGCTTTAGAGCTAAGGACCTCATTGGACGAAATATGAAGGAATTAGTGAAAAAAGGCTTTTTTGATCAGTCCGTAACCCTTGAGGTCCTAAAAACTAAAAAGCCAGTAACGATTATGCAAGATATCCGTGGTGGAAAGAAGGCCATGGTCACAGGAAATCCGATTTTTGATGAAGACACGAATGAAATTATTCTTGTTGTGACCAATGTGAGGGATGTTTCAGAATTGGATAACCTACGCAAGAAATTGGAGGATAGCAGGCAGATTTCAGAAAAGTATTTCACAGAGTTACAGGAGTTAAGGCTTTACAGTCTGAAACGTGAAGATTTTATTGCAAAAAGCGAGGCAATGAAAAAAATCCTCCATATAGCCCTAAAGGTGGCGAAAGTTGATACTTCTACTTTCATTGGTGGTGAATCTGGAGTGGGGAAAGGCCTGTTGGCAAAAATTATTCATAACAATAGTTATCGAGCGGGCAAATCGTTTATCAAGATTAATTGCGGAGCTATTCCTGAAGCCCTCCTGGAAAGCGAACTCTTTGGATATGAAAAGGGTGCATTTACGGGAGCGAGGACCGAGGGAAAGCCAGGATTATTCGAGGTTGCTGATGGAGGAACAATATTACTTGATGAAATTGCTGAACTCCCTTTTCATCTCCAAGTCAAACTCCTGAGCATTTTAGAAGATAAGCAAGTGATCCGTCTGGGAGGCACAAAGCCTCGGCATATCAATGTCCGAATAATTGCTACCTCCAACACGAATCTTGAAAAACTTGTTGACGAGAATAAATTCAGAAAAGACCTCTTTTTTCGGCTAAATGTCATCCCGATTTATATCCCGCCACTCAGGGAAAGAAGAGAGGATATTTTCCCATTGATCAATTCTTTTCTTTCAAAATTTAACAAGTTACACAAGAAGAAAAAGAGAATTCTTGGAGAGGCTCTTGACCTCCTTATGATGTACAGCTATCCAGGCAATATTAGAGAACTTCAGAACGTTATCGAACGATCAGTGGTTATTAGCGAGTCAGATCTAATTGGAGGGAGGGATATCCCTTTTTATGTATGGAGTAAGGAACCCGAAAATAGTCTATCTACGGATTTTGAAATAAACAATAGTCTTAATCGATTAATGCAGAACATCGAAGCCCGGTTGATTGAAGATGCCATTAGTGAATATCGCACGACCTATAATGCGGCAAGACACTTAGGTGTTAGTCAATCCACTGTCGTACGTAAAATGCAGAAATATAGTATCAAAAAAAATAATGCATAATTGCATTACGCTTATGGATATACAACGATTTTGAAGTGGCCAATCACAGTTCAGCCTTTTTACGAGATTTATGAGTTTAAGGTTTAACTGAGTTAGTTTTATGTCTGTGCCTCTGCTTTTTTTTGGTATACAATTTGCTTATTACATTAAATGTGTTTAAGATAATCGGTATGCATCCCCAACCAGTGAGTTCTTGCACAACATTTATCTGGGCATGATCCAAAGCCTGCACCAAACAGCATAATGGGGCCTGCTTCGTAGCTCACTTGCAAGCCATATGTTAAAGCTGTAAAGGCCTGCTGTGAATTTTTTGCAACTACTTTGGATTTCAATCCAATTTGATCCAATGTAAAGAATCGGGACCATTAGCTCTAGAGACTTCAAAACGTGAAATGTGCGGTACATAATTGTCTTTATTGGCTTATATCTGATTTCAAAAAACCAAGAGGAGGTGATGCAATCAGTGGATACACGAATTGAGGGTGTTTGTTTCTGGAGCTAACATGTTGGGCTTTAAAATAAGGGGGTTTGTTATGACTGAAAAGAAGATTGGGAGAAGGGAATTTCTTAAATCAGCAGGGGTAGCCGGGGTTGGCATGGGCGCGGCTGGCTTAATAGGCGGCGCAGTAAAGGTGAGAAAGGCAACTGCCGCTCAAACACGCTCAATCCCCAAGACACCCATAAAGGCTGCTTCTATCAGTTTCTTGACTGGCGCAGCGGCCGCTCCTTTTGGTATTCCCGGGGATAATGCATACAAATTGTGTGCGGAAACGATAAACGCGCAGGGCGGTATTATGGGAAGAAAGATTGAGTTAAAGAGTTTTGATGAGGCAGGCGGCGCTGATGCCCAGGTTAAGTTGGCCCGAAAACTGATTATGGAGGATAAAGTCGATGTCATTTTAGGCTATATTTCTTCTGGGAATTGTAAGGCAATTCTTCCATTGAGTGACGAGCTAGGGGGTCTGATTATAGCTTACGATTGCGGTACTCATGTTCTGATGGAAGAAAATCGTTCCCCATACAAAGTGCCTAAATATGGTCTCGGGTTTCGAAGTTCTGCCCATTTGGGCATCGACAATATTGGTTTGGCCCGTTATATCAAACAGTATTACCCTGATGTCAAAAAGGTCGCAGGGGTCAATCCCGACTATGCATGGGGTAGGGATAGCTGGCTGATATTTGAGACGACCATCAAGCAACTGATACCGGGAGTAAAAGTAGTCAAAAAACTGTGGCCCAAGCTGTTTACCACCGACTATACGGCCCATATCAGCGCCCTTATAGGATCCGGGGCTGAGATTATTCATTCCGCCCTCTGGGGTGGCGACGCTGTGACTTTTACCAAGCAGGCCATTGGAATGGGCCTGTTTAAGAAGGCGCGCATGGCCTATTCCCGGGGCGAGCCTTATCCCCAGGAAGTCGGGATGGATTACCCGGAAGGCCAGATCATCTGTTGTGCCGGAACACACTATTTTCTTTATCCGCCCAAGGAAAACTGGCCGCTGAACAAATGGTTCGTGGAAGAATTCCACAAACGTTACAACAAATATCCATCCTACCCGTGTTACCATGCTTATCAGGCCATATATACCTATAAGGCCGCAGTAGAAAAAGCAGGCTCCCTGGTTGGCGGCTGGCCGTCACAGGAGGAGATAAGCAAGGCTGCTTCAGGCATGTCCATTGAGACACCCTCCGGCATCCTCACCATCGGAGAGGATCACAACGGAAGAGAGGACGTACTGGTGGGAATCTCCAAAAAGGTAAAGGGACATTCGTTCCCCATTTTGGACCCCGAGCGTATGGCCATCTTCCCTGCTCACCAGGTTAACGCGCCTTCAGGTATTCGTACAGTAGACTGGATCAAGGCGTGGAAGGCTTAAGCATTATTGAATAGCCGGGGCCATCTATACCGGGGCCCCGGTTGCGGAACAAAGGACTTTCTTTATGGAGAACTGGATCATATACATCCTTAACGGGTTGTATTTTGCCTCCTTTTTGTTCCTCACCTCTCTTGGGTTGAGTATTATCTTAGGTGTTATGGGCATTTTGAATCTTGCCCACGGCTCCATGTTTGCCGTTGGCGCGTTCACTGCTGCCTGGATTGTTGGTGCCTTTGGTGGGGAGTCGCCCATGATAATGTTCTTCGTCGGCCTCCTTGCCGCTTTAGGTGTTGCAGGCGTAGTGGGCCTGGTCTTAGAAACATCCATCATCAGACCCATGTACCGCCAGGCCCTGGAATATCAGCTCTTGATCACCTTCGGAGCGTTGCTCCTTATTGAAGACCTGATAAAGATGGTCTGGGGTGGCACGGCCTATTACGCATCCAAGCCGTTTACCGTAATGGGTAACATGGCAATCGGTGATAATCAGTATCCATATTATTTTCTTTTTGTAATTCTTATGAGCCTTGTAACCGGCCTGGGCATCTGGCTGGTAATGTCCAAAACACAAGTCGGTATCATGCTGAGAGCCATCTCCATGGACAGGGAGATGGCAAAAGCCATGGGTATCCGGATCGGCAGGCTTAACACACTGGCCTTTGGATTGGGAGGGGCCTTAGCCGGGTTGGCCGGCGCCCTGATCATACCAACGACCCCTGCGCTTCTGGGTATCGGCATGGATCCCTTGATCATGGCCTTTATCGTGGTGGTTTTGGGAGGACTGGGAAGCCTTAAAGGCGCCTTGATCGGATCACTGATCGTCGGCGAGACCCGGTCAATAGGCGTCGTCTTTTTCCCTGAAATCGAATTGCCCCTGTTGTTTTTAATTGCGGTAATCATTTTGGTATTTAAACCTGAAGGGCTTTTCGGGAAATAACATAGGAAACTGAATGCTGTGAAGATGATGAAACCCATATATTTTGTCTATCCGGGAATTTTTGTCCTGTTGCTGTTTTTGCCAAGGCTGGTTCCCACCTACCAACTGATGCTTATTGAGTCCGGTATAACGTTCGGCATAATGGCAATGGGGTTCAACCTGCTCCTCCGTTATACCGGACTGCTCTCTTTCGGTCACGGCGCTTTATTTGCGGTCGGCGCATATGCCGTTGGCATGATGGGCAGATATTTCCCGGATCTGTATCGGATAGAGATCCTGATTCCGGTGGCCCTTCTGGCCTCGCTGATTGTTTCCGCCATCTTCGGTTTTATCTGTGTTCGCCACACACGGATATTTTTTTCAATACTTGCCCTGGCCCTTTCCATGGTCTTGTACGCCGTGCTGGTCAAGCTTTATGACCTCACGGGAGGTTCTGACGGCATTCATATTGACCTGCCCATCATGTTCGGCAAATCATTTGAAGGCATGAAGCGGTTCGAATTTCTTTCGGGAGCCTATTATTACTTTCTCATCTGCATTTTTGCCGTTTCCACCGGCATAATGTTCGCGATTGTAAATTCGCCCTTTGGCAGGGCACTTCAGTCCATAAGAGACAATGAGGTTCGCGCGGAGATGATTGGCATCCGGGTCCGCAGATACCGCTGGTATGCCTTTATCCTGTCGGGTCTCTTTACCGGCTTGGGAGGGGCGCTGTGGAGCTTTGTCAACGGCCATGTCACACCGGAAATCGCTGAATGGATATTTTCCGGAGAAATTGTTTATATGACTCTTTTGGGTGGGTTTATGATTTTCGGTGGCCCCATTATTGGGGCGATTTTGTTCACCTACATGAAATTGTATGCCGTCAGCATCACGCAATACTGGATGTTTGTTATCGGGGCCACTCTTGTAATACTGGTCCTTCTTCTCCCTGAAGGGATTGCCGGCGGGTTTGCCAGGTTATTTGCCTGGATAAAAAGAGGTAAAGCAGCGGGGACCGCTTAATGCTGACCGTAAAGGATCTGATCAAAGATTTTGGAAGGGCCAGGATCATTAACTCGGCAGAGTTTGAGGTAAAGGAAGACGAGATTGTATCCTTAGTTGGGCCTAATGGTGCCGGAAAAACCACCTTAGTTAACTTGATAAGCGGCCACATAATGCCCACCTCGGGGAAGATTGAATTTTTTGGGAGAGATATTACGTATGACTCGCCTTACCGGCGGATCAAGAGCGGGATAGCCCGGAACTTTCAGATTACCAACCTGTTTGAGGACAGCACGGTCTTGGACAATGTGAGGACCTGCCTTTTTTCTGTATATGGAAAGATAAACAAAGGCATTTTTCCGGTCAGGCATTATAAAAGCATTACACAGGAAGCAATAGAGATCTTAGATGTCTTCGGTATTGCAGATATAAAGGACCTGTTGCCTCCAAGCCTTTCCGAGGGAGATAAGAAGATCCTGGATACTGCCATGGCTTTTGCCCTGAAATCCAGATTCCTGTTGCTCGACGAGCCCACCAGTGGTGTGGCGACCGGAGACAAGTTCAAGGTCATGGATACTATTGTATCTGCTATTAAAAGAGAAAAGATGGCATGCATGATCATTGAACACGATATGGACATTGTCTCCGACTATTCAGACAGGGTTCTGGTATTGAGCGAAGGGGAAGTTATTGCAGATGGGAAGCCGAAAGAAGTCATGGAACAAGATAATGTCAAAGAGATCCTGTTCGGGGTGACAGCTTGATATGTTTCTAAAGATAGAAAATCTCGATTGCCGGGTTGCCTCCACCCATATCCTGAGATCCTGTTCTCTTGAAGTAGGCCAGAAGGAGGTGGCCTGTCTTATCGGCCGGAACGGGGCCGGCAAAAGCTCTATTTTAAAGTGTATTGTCGGACTTTACCCGTTTCAAATGGGAAAGATTGTTCTTGATGATCGGGACATTACTCATCTGACCTCGCATCAGCGAGTGATGGCGGGTATCGCCTATGCCCCTGAGGATTCAAGACTGTTCCCGGAACTTACCGTTGAAGAAAACATCCGGCTTGGTTTATGGATCACAGGCAAGACCGACAGGTCAGGCACATTTGATTTAGACAAGGCATTTCATATCTTTCCTGCCATAGAAAAATTGATAAAAAGGAGGTCCGATACCCTGAGCGGCGGCGAGAAGAAGATGGTTTCCATCTCAAGGGCCCTGGCGCTCAACCCTTCTTTGCTGCTTTTGGATGAATCCTTTGAGGGCCTGTCACCATTGGTAGTAAAGGCATTCAGCGAGGCCGTCGAAAGTATTAAAAGGAATTTAGGGGTTTCAATTTTACTGGCAGAATCAAATGTCCATCATGCCTCTCAAGTGGCTGAAAGGGCATATATCATAGATAGGGGGGAAATCATTTTTAGAGGTCATCCTTCAGAGATTCTTGAAGATGAGGAACTCCTGAAACTGGTAGGAAAATAGTCATCAAACCTCATACTGAAAAAACCGGACGGGTATAATCCCCGCATTGAGAATCGCGGTAGTTCGCCGGAGGCAAATTATTTAACAGGATTACTGGATAGACATGATGTATATCCTGGTGATCAAAATTGTAATTATCATGCCAATCCTGTTTATCCCGTCTAAAAAAGGTTAACTACCCAAAATCGTTGTCTGAAAATCGTTGAAAAAGAACGAAAGGAACGAAAAATGAACAGGATAACTGTCTTCAGGACGCCCCCGCGGATTGTCATGGGTCCCGGTGCAATAGGCCGGATTCCACAAGAGGTCAGTGAACTCAAGGCGGAGAAGGTCTTATTTGTTACGGACAAGGGAATAATTGGGGCAGGATTGATCCAACCGGCCCAGGAAGCCCTTGAAAAATCCGAAATAAAATACGCGGTTTTTGACGGTGTTGAACCGGATCCCAGATATGAGATTGTAGCAGATTGCCTGGATATGATTCGCCGGGAAAAGGCCGACCTTGTCATCGGATTCGGCGGGGGCAGCCCTATTGATATTGCCAAGGCCGGTGCGATTATGGCCACTAACGAAGGGACAATTGCGGACTTCTTTGGCGTGGACACGATTCCCAAGCCCGGTCTGCCCACCCTCATAGTCCCTACCACGGCAGGCACCGGAAGCGAAGCAACCCCTATCGCCATACTTTCCGACGAAGGTGAAAAGCTGAAAAAAGGGATTGTCAGCCCTTATCTTATGCCGTCAGTAGCCGTAATAGACCCGGAATTAACCCTCGGACTTCCTCCTGACATTACTGCTTCCACAGGTACAGACGCCCTGATCCATGCCATTGAGGCATACACGTCAGTTAATGCAACAGACATGACGGATATTCTGGCATTTCGTGCAATGGAATTGTTATATGAAAATATCCGAACAGCCTATGCAAATGGAAATAACCTGAAGGCACGTTCATGCATGATGGAGGGCAGCCTCTTAGCCGGCATAGCCTTTGCAAATGCCGGAGTAACTGCGGTGCATGCCTTTGCCTATCCTATCGGTGCCGAATTCCACATCCCGCATGGCGTAGCAAATACTATGATGCTTTCACATGTGATGCGTTTTAATCTGCTGGGAAATGTCCCCAAGTTTGCAGAAATTGCCGATGCGTTCTCTCTTCCCACAGAAGGCCTGGATGATCTCGGGGCCGTGGAAACGGCGATTGACGCCATTGAAAGGTTGGCTGAAGACCTCCGGGTTCCCAGGCATCTGGCGGATTTTGGAATTACGGAGAAAGACATACCCGGCCTGGCTGAGGGCGTAATGAAGGTGACCCGCCTTCTGGCCAATAACCCCCGCACAATGACCCTTGAAGATGCAAAAGAAATTTACAAAGCGGCCCTTTGAGTCAGCACTTTTCATTGCAGAACATTTCTTATGGTGGTGTATGAATCATGAAAGGTTTTTTCAATAGAATCTTGAGCATCAATGTTTCTGATCAGAGCTATGATGTGGACCCCATTGACGACTCGCTCCTGGAAAAGTATTTGGGCGGCAAGGGGCTTTCCACATATCTTTTGTTAAAACACAACCCGGCGGGCGTTGATCCGCTAAGCCCTGAAAACCGTCTTATCCTTGCTACCGGTCCTGTATCTGGTACATCCATATGGGGTTCCTGCAGATACGGTATTTACACGAAATCGCCCCAGACAGGTTTTTATTCCGAATCCTACTCCGGGGGCACGGTTGCCGATTATATGGCCAGAACAGGATTTGATGCCGTCATGATACAGGGGGCTTCCGAAAGTCCTGTCTGGCTCGAAATATTTGAAGACGGTGTTCGATTTCATCCTGCACAGGACTTATGGGGTCTGGATACATATCAAACTGAAGACAGGGTTAAGCAACTGGTTGCGGAAGAAAACCCCGATCATCCCAAAGTAGGAGTTATGGTCATTGGCCCGGCAGGGGAGAATGGTGTCACCTTTTCCGTGGTGGAGAATGATTACTGGCGCTCTGCCGGTCGTACCGGGACAGGTGCGGTCATGGGCAGCAAACACATCAAGGCCATTGCCTTCCGGGGATCCAGGAAAAAAGAGGTTGCAGATGAAAAAGTCGTGAGCGAGTTTGCAAAAAAGCTTGCCAAACAGGGAAAAGATGACGCAGGTGTAAACGCCTATAAGACAATGGGCACGACCGGGCTGGTCAGGATCATGAATCAGGCCGGGGGCTTTCCTACCCGTTACTGGCAAAAAGGCACTTTTGAAAACTGGGAAAAGATAAGCGCCGATGCACTCCACGAGCGTTGCGAGGTAAAACCAAAAGCCTGCCTTAAGTGCTTTATTGCATGCGGCAGGTTGAGCACAGTCAAACAAGGCAGGCATGCAGGTCTTAAGATTGAAGGTCCGGAGTACGAGACCATATACGCCTTTGGGGGCCTTTGCGAGGTGGATAGCATTGAAGAAATCATGTTTCTCAATGACATATGCGATAGATTGGGTATGGATACCATCTCGGCAGGGAACCTGGTCGCCTTTGCCATAGAGGCATCCAGGCAGGGCCGCATTGATCTGAAGATCGACTACGGCCAGGTTGATGATATGGCCGGACTTCTGGAAGATATGGCCCATCGCAAAGGTGTAGGCGAGACCCTGGCAAGAGGGATCAA
>JAFDHL010000089.1 GCA_019308785.1 Deltaproteobacteria bacterium | reverse complement strand
GTTAGAGCGTCTGGGCTATGAGGTTACGACAAGAACAAGCAGCATTGAAGCATTGGAGCTATTCAAGGCAAAGCCTGACAGATTTGACCTGGTGATTACCGATATGACCATGCCCAACATGACGGGAGACAGGCTTGCCAGAGAACTCATGAAGATCCGTCCTGATATCCCGATCATCCTTTGCACCGGATTTAGCGAAAGGATCTCGGAAGAAAAGGCCAAAGGAATGGGGATTAAGGCATTTGCTATGAAACCACTTGTGATGCGAGACTTAGCTAACACTGTTCGGAAGGCCCTGGACCCAGCACTTTCTAAAAGAAAAGGATAAGGAGATCATTAGCAGATCGTAAGTAAGAAAACATGAAAGTGCTGGGGGATTGAAGATTGGATATTGATGCCCGCCCTGAAATACTTTCGTTTATCTTTTGAATACTAAAATTCCTCTGGATTTAAGTATTCTGATATTTGGCTCGTCAGATCATCTACGACAAAATCAGGTATTGTCACCCTTAACTTGACCGCACACATCCACCATGACTTCCTACTACCATGAAAATAATTAAACATGTAGCAATTTCATATTACTGCTATTTTGGGCAGGAATTTATGATACCGAATTCATAAGATATCCGGATGATATATGAGAGCAGGATGAAATTCTATTTGGCTGTAATGGTGGAAAGTTATCACAGGTTTTAAATAGAGCGGCCTTTCCGTTGGGTATGCGAGGAGTTCATATTAAGGAGGGGAGAAAAAGCTCATACACATTGACAATCCTCACAGCAGGTACCTGAGGGTATGCAATGACGACTGGTCATTAATATTTGTAAATGCAGAGAGAGGGCTTTGCAAGAACCCCTCAAACAACAATATCATTGGCCCGCTCTACAAGCTCCGGGAGCATGAGGACCTCAACCCCCTTGTCCGATGGTATGCTTTGTAAGGCCTGGCCATAACAGCCCGTACAGACGTGGACCATGAGCTTGGTTAAGACGTTTTCCGTCATATGAGAAAGGCCTTCAGGGGTAAAGCAGCACTTTGGTGCGCTGATTCTGTGAACATCAAGCCCTTCTATTTTACTGAAGACCTCGTCGGTGGATTCCAGGTCCATTGGTACGGGCGAAAACTTCCGGTGCAGTTTATAGCATCCTGCATAATAGTCAATCCGTTCCTCAAAATTGACCCTGCCCATGACCTCTCTAATGGCTACGGGATAGAAGACGATATTCTCTTCAGGAAAGGCGTGTTTATAAATCGGGTAGCAGGGGGAGCAGAAGATCACCAAACGCTTTGCACCCAGACTTTTTGCCTGCCGGATATTTTTTTCCACAAACTCCTTTGACAGATCCCTGCATTGGGTCATGGCTTCGTCGTCCCGCGCCTTTATGGCTGGACGGTAAAGATAATTGCCGCAGCAGTATTCTTCGGAAAGAAAGGTGTATGAAAAGTTTTTCCGATCCAGAAAGCGGGTTAGGGAGCTGAGGATATGGGGGAGCATGGACAGTATCTGGCAGCCTGTGATGATAGCATTTTCCGCCTCTCTGTCGTAGGGCATGGCATGCTCCCTGAGTATGTCTTCCCTATCGGGTAGGTCTTTACTGGTCTTACCCGTAGTGCGGATAGTGTCAACCATTTCCTTGTCAATAAGCGTATGCATTTTGTGTCGTCCACCTATTCTGTTTGTTTCAGGCCTGGATTCTACAAATCTGTGATAAGAAGTTCCCTTTCGGCGATTGATGATATGAAAACCTGGTCTTGTGTGTCAAACCTAATCCGACCTTACGCCTTCTGTATTGCTGAGCCGACTCACTACAAATCTTATTCTCGGGACCATCCAGTTGCTTCACCTGAACCTGGTCTTCTTAAGCACCCTGCTCTTTTTTTCCACCTCAACTAACAGCACAGGAGTGAAACTCTCATTATAGGCATCGGGGAACGCGGCTTTCCCTGAGACCGCCCCGGTAACCAGGGTATGCGCCGGCAAAGCTACTCTACCCTTCTTGGCTATTTTTTTCTTTACAACTGTATGTGCGGTCGATAATATTATGTATACGAAAGGTTTTGAGCATGACCCAATACGAAGATTGTATCATATTTCTCCTGGCCAAGGCATACCAGAAGGCCCATGCCAACTTCAAGGGGCGCCTTCTGACGCATGGCCTGACGCCAGTCCAACATCTGATTCTGGAAGCTGTCTGGGAAGATGAAGGGATTTCAGCCGGTGATATTGGGAAAAAGTTGGTCCTGGATAACGCTACTTTGTCCGGTGTCCTGGACCGGATGGCAGAAAGAGGATGGATTTTCAAAGCGACTGATGAGTCGGATAAGCGCTTTATCCGCATTTACCTGACCGACAAGGCAAAGGAAATGAAACCGTTGCTTATTGAGGAAAGGAAACGGGCCAACGAGGAGATCCTTGGTGGTCTGACGCTGGAGGAAAAGGTCGTTTTGAAGCGCCTTCTTAGAGATATCCAGCATTAATTTTTTTCGACAAATAGTTTGCATACGATTTATTTAAATTTCAAAATACCTGCTAATAATGCATGCCCGTATGCCTCGCACTGATAGGCATAGGCAGAAAGGAAAAGATACGAATGTCTGATGATGAAGTTTACACCCGTTTTGTGGACTGGCTAAACAAGGCCTGGTGGGGATTGCCCGAATCCGAGCACTTGATGCCAACCATCAAGCATTTTTACACCCCTGAAGAGGCGGCCTTGCTAACCGGTATCCCCTTTTCCGGGAGAAACCTCGAGGAGCTGGCTGAGATGAAAGGAATGGATGCCTCCAAGTTGGCTCCCAGGCTGGATGCGCTGGCTAAAAGAGGCGCGGTATGGCGAAGTGTTAAGGGAGAGACTATTCGTTACAAGCTAAACGACAGCTTTTTTACATTCATGCGGGGTCCTTTCTGGGCTGCGGAACCGGACAAGTCTTCAAAGGCAACGGTTCCATCCCTGAACAGGTATTTCTACGACGGTTTTATGGAGCAATTTGCACCCGCCCATACAAAGGGCCTAAGGACGATTCCTATAGATAAAACGGTCGATGATCCTCGCCGGATACTCCCTTATGAGGACGTGGTCAAGTATGTTGATTCCCAGGATTACTGCACGGTTTCCAACTGCCCCTGCAGACAACGCAAAAACCTGGATCCGGACTCGCCTAACTGCAAGTACCCGGTGGAAGTCTGCCTCCATTTTGGTGCGCTCGGCCATTACATTGTGGACAATGGCCTGGGTCGTGAGATCAGCAAGGAAGAGACAAAAGAGATCCTGAAACAGGCGGCGGAAGCCGGTCTGGTTCATGCCATTTCCAACTGGGAAGAAGGAGCGGATACCATCTGTAATTGCTGCAAATGCTGCTGCCTCTTCTTGGAAGCCTACCACGTGCTCAAGCACAAAAAAAGCCATGACGTATCCAACTACCGTGTTTGCACCAATCCCGAGACCTGCATTGGTTGCGGCCTTTGTGTAAAACGTTGTCCCATGGAAGCACTGGATCTCGAAGACTTACCCGAGGCCAAGGATAGAATTACCGTGGTGGACGCTTACAGAGAAAAAAACAAGAAGGAACTTACGAACAAGAGAGGCCAGGTTTCTGTGCTCAATCCCGAGTTGTGCATTGGCTGCGGAGTCTGTGTATACAAGTGTCCTACAAAGTCGCTTATCCTTGAACGCAGGGAGGAGATCTACCATCCTCCCAAAGATGCCCGCGAATGGATGAAGCGGTGGTTCGACGACCACAGGGCAACGCAGGCTGCAAACAAATGAGGGAGAAAGAGTTTTACTGCGTCAATGTGAACCGTTTCCACCAAAAACACCTACCGGGACAAGCTGGCGGGTGCACCTTTGCACCGCTATATGCCGTGCAGCGTGGAGGCGGTGTAAAAATCACGGGAAAAGGAAGCAACTATGAGTGTAGCACTCAAGAAATCAATAATAGATCAACTCGGGAGTCATGTGACTGCTGTCGGGTTTGCGCCCGCGAACCGCTTTAAGGATGCACCTGAGAAGCATCACCCAACCAACGCCTGCAAGGACGCGCAGACTGTTATCGTATTCGGCATTACCATGCCCCAGGGCATGCTGCACTCCCCGGACTACAATCTCCATTTCCTTCACCGGACATATCACACGGTATATATGCATTTGGACAAGTTAGGCCTGGACCTGTGCAATTTTATCGAGTCCCAGGGCGACTACTTTGCGGTGCCGATACCGAGTTTCGCACCACTGGTCTATCACGACCTGGAACCCTGGGGAATAATTTCTCTCAAACATGCCGCGGTTCATGCAGGTCTTGGCGCCTTCGGCCGAAGCGGTCTTATGTGTCATCCCGTGTATGGCTCTCTCCTTCGGCTGGGGGCGGTGGTGACAAGCGCTGACCTGCCTGGTGATCCTGTTATCGAAGAAGACCCCTGCCCGCCCAAATGCAATGCCTGTCAAGAGGTCTGCCCGTCCGAAGCATTTGATTCAGAGGGCGGGTTCAACAAGCTTACATGCATAAGGTCTGCCCGAACAATCAACCTAAGGGATCTTGAGACCTGACCCCAGACAGGAGGTCGATCATGGACGAGACGAAATTATATGAGGAATTGGCCGGTCATCTGGACCAGGGGGTTGTGGGGAGTCCCAGGTCCTCCGCACTGATGGAAATCATTAAGATTCTCTTCCCGGTCGAGGAAGCAGAGATCGCTATCAAGCTGCCAATGCAAAACAAGACGCTGCCTGAGCTAAAGGAATTATTCCCGGAGAAGGGGGACTTGCTCGAAGAGATCTTGAACCGCATGATCAAGCGCGGGACTGTTTTTACAAGCCAGCGCCCCGGTCAGGAACGGAAGTACCGGCTTCTACCCTCAGTAGTGGGGTGGGCCGAGACCCCGTTCTGGGCGGGCAAGGACACCGATGATACCCGCAAGCTTTCACCTCTGTGGCTCAAGTACCGGGAGGAGGCCTATGGCCAGGAACTGGCCCGGGACGGCATGCCGGTAATGAGGGTGCTTCCGGTATCCAGGACGCTCCAGGACTCCCGCGAGGTGCTCTCATTTGACGCACTCAAGCCCAAAATTGAAGCCTCGCCGTATCGTGCTGTCGGGCACTGCCCGTGCCGCATGATGAAGAGGTCCGTCGGTGAGGGATGCAATCATACCCTTGAAAATTGCCTTCACTTCGGCAGCATGGGAAAGTACATGGTCGAATATGGCATGGCTCGAGAAATCACCGCAGAAGAAACGCTCAATATTCTGAAAGAGGCGAACCAGGAAGGCCTTGTCCATATTATCGACAACGTTGAAGGTCACATGAGCACAATCTGCAACTGTTGCGGCTGCTGTTGTGTATTCTTGGATACCAAGAAGAAGATGGGGCTACACACCATTTCGGCTTCAAGTTATGTGGCCCGGGTAGACAGAGAGCTTTGCGTTGCCTGCGGGACCTGCGAAGAAAGATGCCCCATGGGGGCCATTGCGGTAAATGATGATGGTGTAGCCGAGGTCAATGGAGACATCTGCATCGGATGCGGGGTCTGCACCCCCACTTGTGAAACCGAGGCCGTAGACCTCGTTAAACGAAAGGGGGTCAAACCCCCGCCTGATCTTTCTGAGTTCCTGGCCGTTAGATACAAAAGGGCCTGACAATCAAATGATGATTTCTTTCAAAGCACTAAACAGTATTGTTGACCATTATAATCTCGGGAAATTTTATAGGAGGGTGACATGCCAAGTGAAGTCTATAAAAAATTGCGTGAACAATTAGACCAGTACTCATGCGGCTTTCCGGCCACTGAGTCTGGAGTGGAGTTCAGGATACTGGAAAGGCTTTTCACCGAAGAGGAAGCCAAAATGTTCCTATCCCTGAGCATGAAGGTCGAAACGCCAGAAGAGGTGGCCGAACGTCTCGGTCGCGAACCAGAGGTGGTAGCTTCCATACTGCACCAGATGAGCGAAAAGGGCAGCGTCTTTCCCTGGCTAAGCGGCGAAACAGTCAAGTACGGGGCGATGCCTTTTATGTTGGGTATCTACGAGTTTCAACTGGGGGCAATGGATGGTGAGATGTCTGGGCTGTACGAGCAGTACTTTGAAGAAGCCTTCCTAAGCAGTGCCGCTAAGGTAGAACCGCTTATGCGCACCATTCCAGTCAACCGCTCCATGGAGGTGTCTCACCCAATAGCAACTTATGAAGACTCTCGTGAGATAGTAAAGAGCCAGAAGTTGATAGCCTTGGCCAAATGCATCTGCCGAGTTCAACAGGGACTGCTCGACAAAAGTTGCGACAAACCGGTTGAGGTCTGCTTTATGTTCGGGTCATGGGGACAGCATTTCATTGACCAGGGTATGGCCCGTCAGATTACGGTCGCGGAAGCGCTCAAAGTCCTGGACCAGGCAGAGGAGGCCGGGCTGGTGACTCAGCCATCTAACTCCCAGAACCCCGGGGGAATGTGTAATTGCTGCGGGGACTGTTGCGCAATACTTCGCGGACTGAACAAATTACCTCGACCAGCGGAAGTTATAACATCCAATTATTTTGCCGTCGTGGACCCCGAGCTGTGTACGAGCTGCGAGACTTGCATCGAGCGTTGCCAAATGGGGGCCATTGCTCTTAATGACGACGATATTGCTGAAATCAACCTGGACCGATGTATCGGATGTGGTCTTTGTGTGACCACGTGCACCGGCGAGGCCCTGCATCTCGAACTCAAGGCGGAGGACCAGCGCAGAAGGCCCCCTGAGACAGGCGGGGAGGCGATAAGAATGATGGCTCAGAAGAGAGGTAAATCCCTGACTCCTCTTGCCCTTAAAACAGCTTCATCATAAATCATGTTCATAAGTAAGGAGGTAGACCCCTATGCAATTCAAGACTCTTCTTTTTGATGTCCAGGACAGTGTGGCCCACATCACCCTGAACCGGCCTGAAGCGGCCAACGCGATCAACTTAGAACTGGCTAAGGAACTTATGTATGCCGTAATGCAGTGCGACGAGGATCCCTTGATCAGGGCAGTGCTGATCACCGGTGCAGGACCCATGTTCTGCGGCGGTGGGGATCTCAAGAGCTTTGCCGACCAAGGCGAGAATTTGCCGCATCACTTGAAAGAGATAACCATCCATCTTCATGCTGCAATGTCATGCCTGGTGCGGATGGATCCGCCTGCAGTCGCTGCAGTACACGGGAGTGCCGCAGGCGCGGGGCTGAGCCTTGTCTGTGCTTGCGACATGGCGCTTGCGGCTGAATCAGCCAGGTTCACTATGGCCTATACCAGAGCAGGGTTGACGCCGGATGGCGGCTCTACTTACACACTAACTCGCCTTGTGGGCCTCAAGCGAACGCTTGAGATGGCATTGGCCAACCGTCTACTCTCAGCAGAAGAGGCACTCGATTGGGGCATCTTGACCCGGGTGGTACCGGAGAAGGATTTGATCACAGAGGCCAAGGCCTTGGCAGACCGGCTGGCAGAAGGCCCGACGAAGGCGTTCGGAGCGACCAAACGACTCCTGCAAAGCGGTTTAACCGAGTCGTTCGAGGCCCAGATGAAGAACGAGAGCCGTTCCATCTCTGAAATGGCCCGTACCGCAGACGGTCGTGAAGGTATCTCTGCCTTCCTTGGAAAACGTACACCGAATTTCAAAGGGCAATGAGTTTCACCTCGGAATTTTTAGCCGTAAGATACAAAAACTCGTGAAAGAAAGAAGATTTTGACATGACTGATCTGCTTAGTGTATTGGGAAGTCGTTACCCTGTTATTCAGGGCCCCATCGGTGAATTGAACAGCCCGAAAATGGTAGCCGCAGTTTGTGAAGCCGGTGGGTTTGGTATGTTGGCCCTGGGATTTGTGGGCGACCTTGAGGAAGTCAAGAGGCTTGTGGTCGGAGTCCAGGAATTGACCGACAAACCCTTCGGCGCCAATCTCATGATCATAATGAACCCCAACAACGAGAAGATTCTCGAGGTCCTGGCCGAGGCGGGCGTCAAGACCGTGACCACTTCAGCAGGCAATCCGAAACAGATGTATCCAAAAATCCATGAACTGGGGATGAAGGGCATTCACGTGGTGCTTACCTTTTCCAACGCCGTGAAAGCGGTCGAGGCGGGTGTGGATGGACTGGTCGTTTCGGGCTGCGAATCTGGGGGACTTCGTTCCCCCAACCCGGAGTCCTCGAACATGGTTCTAATCCCCTTGGTGGCCGACCACGTGAGCGTTCCTATCGCCGCAGCCGGAGGGATCGCCGACCACCGAGGTTACCGCGCCGCCCTGGCCTTGGGTGCCCAGGGCGTTCAAATCGGAACGCGTTTCCTCTCAGCGGCGGAGAGCCCCGCTTGCGAACCGTGGAAAGAGGCCATACTCAGTTGCGCTGACGGCGGAACCACGCTCCTGCCTCAGGGGCCCATGTGTATGCGCACCCTCATCAATCCCAAACTTCGTGAGAAGATGTCCGATCCCAATGTGGACCTTTCCAAAGAATACAGCTTGCAGAACGTGGGAAAGGCCTGGACGACCGGTGACTTCGACCTCTTCCCGGCAGGAGGGGGAATGGTGAGCGCTCTAATTACCGAGAGCAAGCCTGTAAAGGCCATCATCGAGGAGATGGTAAGTTAACAATCAATGTTGCGTGAGTTATACCCAGATTGTCCAGTTTAAGAGAGCCGAGGTTAGTGAAGTATATAGGGTCACATCTTAACGGGCTGTTGCCCGAATGATTCAAGGCATTGCAATTACATTAAACCAAAAAGAAAAAGGAGGAAGTTACAATGTTAGAGGATCCAAAAGTATTTCTGGAAAGCTTGCAAAGCGCGGTTGAAGGGTTTTCCAAGGTCGACAAAGAAACCTTGAAAGCATTTGGAAATCTCAATGAAACTGCTCTCAAACCAGGAGCTCTGGACCGGAAGACTAAGACGTTAATGTGTATTGCTATCGCTATAGCCACTCGCTGCGAATACTGTATTTCTGCCCGTACTGCGCAAGCTATTCAAGCTGGCGCCACGCGTGAAGAGCTTATAGAAACTGCATCGGTTGGTCTTCTGATGGGAGGGAGCCTGGCCGTAGGCCCCATTGTGACACTATTCGTAGACACTATCAATATGCTTGTTCCAGAGTCCGGCAAGTAGTAAAGGCCAAACGAAGTTCTTGTAACGGCAAAACCACCTATACTTCATCCCCAAAAAAGGGACTTCCTATCAACCATAAACGAGTGCAAACATGGAGGGAGTATGGAGAAGGTCACCTATAGCATTGAGGATGGAATTGCCCAGATCACGATGGATGACGGCAAAGCCAATGCAATGGACTGGGGATTTTTTGAAGAGATGGGAAAAAGCATGGATCAGGCCGAGAATGATGGGGCGAAAGCACTTGTGATTACGGGCCGCCCGGGTTTCTTCTCAGGTGGGCTTGACTTGAAACTGTTGCCCACGCTTTCCGCAAGTGAGATGGGAGATTTCACTACAACACTCGCCCGAACTATGCTTCGCGTTTTCTCTTTTCCGGTCCCCACGATAGCAGCATGTACCGGACATGCGATTGCAGGAGGGGCTATGCTGACCTTCGCATGCGATCGCCGTTTTGCCCTCGATGGACCTTACCGGATTCAAATGAATGAGACTTTGATTGGCATTGCCTTGCCCAGCTGGATGTTTCTGATAGCCAGATCCGCCATTTCTTCTCGATGGCGCAACGAGGCACTTCTTCATGCAAGGGCTTACAACCCCAACGAGGCTCTAGAACGCGGCATACTGGATGCTGTGGCTAAAGATACCGATAGTTTGGCAGCCCAAGTGAAGACCGCGACTGCAGAAACGTTGAGTCTGAACTTACCCGCATACGCGGCCAGCAAGAAGAACTTGCGGCAAGGAGAAATAGAACACGTCCTGGATCTTTTAAAAAAGGAACTCTCAGACCAAGGTTAGACATCGGCGCTTGATCAAAGCTTGACGGGTGTCGCTCAACGGTACATCTAATAAAGCGACAGATACCTAGGAACCTCAAAAAACGAAAGGCCAATTTGTATTATTTATAGTATCAGAAACCTTCACTTCCAAAAAGCGTTGTTTTCAAGTTCGTTCTTCCTATTTCGGAGTTGGGAGATCTGCTATTTTGGGCAGGAATTTATGACACTGAATTCATAAGATATCCGAATGATATATGAGAGCAGGATGAAATTCTATTTGGCTCTAATGGTGGAAAGATCTATGCAGTTTTGCCTTCAGCTTTTAAAAGAAATCTTGTAAAATTCCCAGAACTGAATTTATTTTCCCAAACCTGATTTGTCACCATAGAATTTCTATATGTGGCAAGCGAAGGTTGCAACTACCAAAACTATCCTGAAATCTTTGAGGATTTAAAGATTATACAGCTATACATGAACACGGGAAAAGAAAAGAATATGGCAAAACGGGTTCAGTTCTAGGGGGTGTAAAACAGTCAACAAATGGTATGGTATACTGAACCGCACGGTGATCAGATTTTAAAGCATCAAAAGCGTATCGTATGAAATCAGGAAGCGATTTTATCTTCGGAGGGGCTTCTAATGACCAAGAAACGAACGTATGAAGAATTGGAACAAAGGGTTAAGGAATTAGAGGAAGAATCCTTTGAACGAAAACGAACTGAAGAGACACTAAAACATCAAAAAAGACGTTTAGACTCATTAATTGAGTACAGCTCGTTAGCCATAGTAACACTTGATGAAGGGCCACTCTTGTCCAAAATCCCCTATTTTATGGCTTTAATGAGGTTGTCATTCAATAAAGACCTAAGTTCTTTAAACATTGCGGCTTTTGGACAGCATAATCAGCCCATGACAACCTGAATTCTTACTGGCACACGGCCTTCTGTAAAATCAGGCACTTACCTGTCCAAAAACCCGGTTTTCAATTTATATTGGACAGCAATGATGAAGGGCATAATATTATTTCATGTAACCAAGATTTTGAGAAACTTTTTCATTTTAAAGAATCTGACATGGTTGGAAGAAATCTTGATGAACTCATTGCAGGTCAAGAATACATTGAAGATGCCATATCATATACAAAAGAAACCCTTAAGGGAATGGCAATTCATGGATCAGGTAAACGACAGAGGAAAGACGGGGCATATATAGACGTTGAATTCATTGGTGTGCCGATAATCATTGATGGAAAAGTGATAGGCGCTTATGGGATTTATCGGGATATCTCCGAACGAAAGCGAGAGGAGGAGGCGCTGCGGGAGAGCGATGAGCGCTTCCATAAACTCTTCGACAACATGAGTAGCGGTGTTGCGATTTATGAAGCAAAAGATAATGGAAATGATTTTATCTTCAAAGATCTTAACCGGGCCGGGGAGCGGATTGAAAACATTAAAAAGGAAGATC
>JAFDHL010000088.1 GCA_019308785.1 Deltaproteobacteria bacterium | reverse complement strand
ATCTTGAGCAAGTATGAGTGTGATGTTATCAGTGCGCATGAGGTAGGTATGACACAGGCTCTGGATAGAGAGCAATTGGAATATGCAGCCTCACAAGACAGGGCCATTGTAACCCGAAACAGGGATGACTTTATCCGCCTTACGGTTCAATTCTTTAACGAACTGCACCCTCACCATGGAGTACTTATCATTCCTTATACTATCCCTGGTGATAAATTTTCCCTTATCGCCAAAGCTCTAAAAAAATATGCCTCCAAGCATCCGGCAGGAATGGAGCCATACACCATTGATTTTCTTGAACTCACTTGACAGCTCTATCTTTGATAACCTCGTAAAAAGCGTTGCGCCTTTTTAGTCGGCGGGGAAGGGCTTCCCCTCCCCCGCCATTTGATGTAAATTCAATCCCGCGTATCGCGGGACCACCCTCACCCCAGGCCGGGGCTTACTCCCGCCTTGCGGGACCTGTTGACGGACTTTCAAATAACTTAAGTTATTTTCGGTTACAGTGCCGCAGCACGGCATCACAGAGCTTTTTACGAGTCCGTCAACTTTGTGTATTCAGGATATTTTTTACCCTGTTTTGTAACTCGAAGACACTGAATGGTTTCATAATACAGGCCGTGGCTCCACTTTTCAGGAGATCCTGCTGTGGACCATTCCCGGTCACTACAATAATGGGAATAGAAGGATATTTTGACCTTATCCTCCGTGTTAATTCAAGCCCATCCATTTCTGGCATCATGTAGTCAGTGATTATTAAATCATACGACCTTATCTTAACATAATTGATTGCCTCAACACCATTTGCCACAACATCAATTTCATAATTATGATGTTTTAAGGCCTCAGCCAGCATAATTCTCACTGCTTTTTCGTCATCTGCGATAAGGATCCTCTTTTTTTCCATCTATCCCTCCTTTTTTTTAATGACGTGCCCCGCAGCAAGCTTCGGGGAATTAAACCCAACAACTCACGAAAATCCGTGTAATCTGCGCCTACCCCATTATATGCCTTATGTCTTTCTATTTCATCGGGGTAATCTGTGGATTAAAATACAACTATAAGGATAACAAAATCAACAATAAAACACAACTATCAGTTGTTAGACTTTGTGGATTTTTATGTGATAGGGATTAGCAGGGATTAGTAAAAAATATGCTTAGAAGGAAAAACCAATTGATTGACAAACAAATTGGAATAAAAATCAGACAAATAAGAAAGAGCTGGGGCATCTCTCAGATTGAATTGGCGGAAAGAATAGGTATATCTTTTCAACAGGTCCAAAAATATGAGAAGGGCTCCACCAGAATCTCCGCCTCTCGATTGATGCAAATCTCGGAGGCCCTTAACGTTAAGATTACTGTCTTTTTTGAGGAAACAGAAAAAATCCCTATTGTTTCAGACCTTTCTCCAGGATACATTCCTGGAGAAGCTCCCTTTGAAAACATCCAATCCCCTGATAAGGAAGAAATGACTATGTTGAAGCTCTTTCGGAAGATAAAAAACAGAAAGGTAAGAGAAGGCATAATAAAGCAATTACAAGGACTTATTGAACTGGAAAATCAGAAATAATAACCTGCCTGGCTGCAGAACGTCTTATGTGACCCCAAAAAACCGGAAACAACTTTGAAACACATTAAAGATATTCCAGATTTTGACAGACCACGGGAAAAACTTGCTGCAAAAGGCCCTGAGGCGCTTTCGGATACAGAACTTCTTGCCACTCTTCTCGGGAGCGGAATCAGGGGAAAAGACGTCTTTCAAATGGCTCATGCCATTCTACGCAAGCTTGATAAAGATAAAGAAGCGATCGATATAAAATCCCTTATTTCAATCGAAGGTGTTGGTTTTGCCAGGGCGTGCCAGATTGTCGCCTCTTTTGAATTAGTAAGAAGGAGGCTGGTAAAGGAAAGCATCGTTATTAAGCAGGCAGAAGATGTCCTGCCTCTTATTTCATATATTGGCGACAAAAAGCAGGAATACTTTCTCTGTATATCTTTAAACGGTGCGAATGAGGTAATTGGAAACAGGGTGATTACCGTTGGCCTTCTTAATACCAACCAGGTTCACCCTCGAGAGGTATTTGTAGATGCCATTTCCGATCGAGCAGCCTCAGTAATCCTTGCCCACAACCACCCGTCAGGCGTACTAAAACCAAGCCCCGATGATATCGCTACAACGAGACAGTTAGTTGATGCCGGGAAAATTATTGGAATATCTGTCCTGGATCATATAATTATCACAAGGAAAGGTCATCTGTCATTAAAGGAAAAGGGTTTGATGTGATGCTTCCTGTTCCTGGGTCATTTACATCTAGGGCTTCCTTCCGAATCTACCTCATCAATTGCCATTTTTATCACGTTTGGCCCATGGTATGTAACGTTACCCTGCCGCCCCCCTAAGATATTGGCGTTCTGAGCCCTCCTTCTGTCTGCAACGTGCCCCTGTCACCATGGGTTTGACAGATTAGTCAGGGTTCGGTACGCTCTGACGCTACGTGAGCACTGAAACATACATGCTAATGTATGGATAAGTAATAGTTTAGAGGTTTGGTGTAATACCATGGAAATAAAGGTTAAATTAGGATGAAAATCGCTGTAGCAGCCAATGGTCCGGACCTGGATGCAGAGATCGGGCATAGGCTGGGGCTTTCGCCATATTTGATTGTGATCGATCTTAACACCATGGATTTTGAGGCGGTCTCTATATCATTTGACGGGACTGGGGCCGGGGCCGGTATTGGGGCCGTTGCGATTGCGCTTGAGAAAAATGCGTGTGCTATTCTTGCCGGATACGTTTCTCCTGCCATAGCAAAACCTCTTCTTGAACATAACGTCGAAATATTTACCTCTGTCAGCGGCAGTGTCCGGGATGCAATTGAAGGATACAGGAAAGGTGAGCTAAGGAATTCTGTCTATGTCAGTGAAGCTACAGGCAAAGATGCGAGAAGAGACAAAGCCGATATGGCCCATGCGTTAAAACGAACCGCCAGACAATTTGCTTCCATGCTACCCCTGCTGGTTGGTGTCATCCTTCTTGTCGGGCTTTTCCAGGCATTTATTTCAAAAGAAGTCCTGTTTTCCATCTTTTCAGGGCAGCCCTTTTTTGACACATTTTTGGGGGCCTCTTTCGGGAGCATTTCTGCAGGAAACCCGGTTAACAGTTATGTGATTGGAGATGCGCTGGCTAAACTGGAAGTTAGTCCATATGCGGTAACTGCGCTTATTGTCACATGGGTGACTGTCGGAATCGTACAATTACCTGCGGAAATTGCTGCGCTCGGCTGGCGGTTTGCTTTATCACGAAACCTAACAGCCTTCATCCTTGCAACACCTATTGCGTTTTTGACCGTAAGCATCTTGAGGATCCTGATATGAGAAGCCGTCCTGATACGTCTGCCAAAACGAAAAGAAACAGTCGTAATCGGTTCCTCCGGTTGTGGGCTTTTATCGTAGGAGTGCTCACGCTTTACGCAATTCTCTTTTCTGTCTCATCGGCTCGCGTTGTTGCTGCGCTGAGAATGAGCGAAAAGATAATGCTCCAGATAGCCCTTCCCCTGCTTATTGCGTTCATTATAATGGTTGTCCTTAATTTTCTTTCAGGTCCGGGACAAATACCGGGCTTTTTGGGCCAGAGGAAGGGAATTAAGGGAACTATGTTTTCATCTGTGGCCGGCATCCTTTCCATGGGACCTGTCTATGCGTGGTACCCGCTCCTTAAAGGTCTTCGCGAAAAAAATGTCTCAGATTTTCACCTGGCAAACTTTCTTTCCAACCGCGCCATAAAACCCTTTCTGTTTCCCGTGATGGTCTTCTATTTTGGCTGGACCTTTACGCTGATACTGAACATGCTGATCCTGGCAGGATCATTGTTCACTGCAAAAATTGTCAACATTGCGGGAAAAAGAAGGCTATAAATCAATATAGCAGCATGGCCTTTCTTAGTTCTTTGCGGGAAATCTGGGAACGTACCCTGCCGTTAATGAAAAATCCAAGACCCAGAACTCTTTTGCCTTTACGTGTCAGAATCACGTAACCCTTATCTATTGCCATGTCTACAGGAAGCTCCTTCCCGGACTGGAGTATGGCGAGTTGTTCTTCGTCAATCTCAAGTATCGCCCTGGTTGCTTTGCAGCCAAATAGATGGATCATTCTTGTTGTGGGTTTAACAAAGGAGCCCACCTTTTGAAAGGCCCTCAGACCCACTTTAATTACTTTGAGTTGGGCCGCGGTAGATACCAACGGAACGCTTTTTATGAGCTGCCAGCTTTGTTTCCGCCTGAACAACAAATACTCTTTAAAAAGGTCTTCAGGGATTCCGAACCTTTCTTCGAGATAACCGAACAGGTAGTGTCGTTCATCCTCGCTTGCCAATTCTGGCCATGAAGAATCCCACTGAATCGATCCTGTGCGGGTAAAATCTTGCAGCCCTTTCAAGTCGCTTATCATACTTTTTATCTCTCCATTCAGTTATTCCCGTGTCATACTCAAAACCCGTATGGACGGAAAGCAGTTCTGCTTCCCTGCTTTTTAATAAAAAATCAACAACGGATTCGTTTTCTTCCGGGTTATACGTGCAGGTTGCATAAAGCATTTCACCATCGTCTTTCAAAAGATCAAACCCCCTGAGGATAATCTTTTTCTGAAGATCAGGAAGTGCATATCTGGCCTTAGTCTCTTTGTATTCGTAGATATCATGAATCTTCCTGAATCTCCCCTCCCCGGAACAGGGAATGTCGGCTAAAACAAAATCGAAATGCTGTCTTAAAGGGAATTCCTGGGCCTGGTATCCTGTGATAACGGCGTTTGTGACCCCCAGTCTCTCAAGGGTATGCCCTAAAGGAATGTGTCTGCTTGGATAGAGGTCATTAGCAACGATCAGGCCGGTGTTATCCATCAGTTGCGCCATATGCGAAGTCTTACCGCCCGGAGAAGCGCACATATCAAGAACATAAGAACCTTTTTTTGGCAAAAGGGCTATGGAAGCAAGGCAGGAGGTGAGCGCCTGGGGATGGAAATATCCCATGAAGTACTCTAACATATTACCAGATGAATCTAATCCGGAGGCAAGATACAGGCTGTCATCCCCATCTGTATCCCTTTTGAGATAAATACCCTTTTCTTCCATTAAATTTACCAGGGGTATTGGATCAATTTTTAGTCGGTTAACCCTGAGGTGAGTTGGCAGGGGCCTACACAGGCTTTTCTGGAACATCGGAAACTGCGGTATAATTTCACGATAGCGATCAAACATGGGTCTTTTTAATTCTGGCTCCTCATAGGAATTCCCATCCCTCTCATAGTGATCGGATACCATACCCATTGACAGTGTCCACGACTTTTCACTATCATAACAGATTCTAAGGGTTATTTGTAATGGCATTTATTGAAGGCTTTAATTCCCTAAAGGGGTCAAAATAAAATGAAAAATGTTCTGATGGTAGATGACGAAGAGGCTTTTATCCTGAGCATCGGCGACGGTCTGAAAGAATATTCTTCTGGCTTCAATGTGCTTACGGCCGAAAACGGCAAGGCGGCCGTGGATGTCCTGGAGTCCAGAAAAATTGACCTTGTTGTGACCGATCTGAGCATGCCTCAAATGGATGGGTTTGAACTCCTGGCATACATGAGCAACAACTTCCCATCTATCCCTGCCATCGTGCTAAGTGCCTACGGTACGCCAATCATTAAGAACAGGCTAAAGACATTAGGGCCCATCAGGTTTTTCTTAGAAAAACCTGTGGATGTGAAAACATTGGCAACTGCAATAATGGGCTGTCTGAAAGAGGCTTCCAAAAGCAGTTTTGTTAAAAGCATATCCATCGGCAGTTTCCTGCAGCTCATTCAAATGGAACAAAAGACATGTATTCTGGAAATAAACCGGGAAGGCGGTACGCAAAAGGGTTTCTTTTATTTTATTAAAGGCGAGCTTTTCAATGCTGTCTACGGAGATACACAGGGCGAAAAAGCCGCCCGTGAAATGATCGCCTGGGATAATGCAGAGATCAGATTCAGAGATCTACCCCTCAAAGAATATAAGATCAAAAAGCTAATAAGTACAGAGCTTATGTCCTTGATTATGGATGCGGCGAGGATCAACAAGGATAAATCACCTGCAAAAAAGAAGGACCGCAAGGAGCCTGGACCGAAGGATACCATAGAGATAGAAATAGAAAAACTCGAAAATGATGAAGGAGAATTCACCCTGGACATGGGCAGAGACGTAGAAGCGATCCTGACAAGCAGGAAATCAGGCCCTAAGGACGTTAAAGAAGACAAAGGTGAAATTAAAAAAACAAAAAAAAGGATAATAGTAAACGTAAAAAAACTGAAGGATTCCGTCGAAATCCTGAAACGTGATCTGGGGGAGAGCCTCCTTGCGATAGATATATTTACATCTGCCGAGGGGAAATCTCTGGCCGGTTACAATACAAATCAACAAGCGTGCGCACTTTTCAATCAGCTTACCAGGTTTCTTAAGGGAGCATTAAAGAAATCTGAATTTCCCGGCCTCGGGAAGTATTTTATTTTGGACCTCGCAGACGGCAAGAAGATCATCGTTATCCCGTTTGGCGAATGCCAGTGCGGAATGCTGATTGACCTTGGTAAAACCCATCTCGGGCTTCTCCTAAATGTTGTTATCCCGCAAATAATTAGCGCCCTTGAAAAGGCAATCACAAGACAGGATGTTTAGAAAAAAATGTCATTCAGCACAGATAAATTCTGTTTTGAGATAAGCGTAATGGTAATTAATGTGAACTTAATACATGTAGCGAGGGAAAGATGTTTTGCGGTTAAAAGCCGCACGGCGAGTTATTTTCCAATGACATGATTTGCAACAACTATTCTCTGGATTTCCGAGGTCCCTTCGTAGATGGTCAAAACCCGTGCGTCCCTGTAAAACCTTTCAACACGAAACTCCTTGATATATCCATACCCCCCGTGAATCTGGAGAGACTGGTAGGCCACCTTGTTGGCCATTTCAGAGGCAAAAACCTTAGCCATGGAAGCGGCCGCAGAAAAATTTTCTTCCCGGTCCTTCATGGCGGCAGCGTTGAAAGTCAAGAGCCTGGCTGCCTCTATCTGTGTGGCCATATCCGCGATCATCCATCGGATCCCCTGAAATTGGGAAATGGGCTTGTTGAACTGGACCCTCTCCTTTGCGTAGTTTACGGCAGCATCCAGGCAGGCCTGGCCCAGGCCCACAGACTGCGAGGCTATACCGATGCGTCCGCCATCCAGAGAGGCCATTGCAATAACAAAGCCATCCCCTTCATTCCCGAGGAGGTTCTCTTCTGGTACACGGCAGTCCTCGAAGATCAGTTCCACCGTATCAGAACCCCTGAGCCCCATCTTGTCTTCTTCTTTACCCACATGAAATCCGGGAGTCCCTTTTTCAACAACAAACGCACTAATACCATGATGCTTTTTTTCTCTGTCAGTATAAGCGGTTACTACTGTCAGGTCCGAATTCTTCCCGGTAGTGATAAACATCTTTGTTCCATTTATGACATAGCTGTCCCCGTCTCTTACCGCCTTTGTCTTCTGGCCTGCCGGATCAGAGCCGGCTCCTGTTTCTGTAAGAGCAAAAGATCCTATCTTCTCCCCCGCGGCCAAGGGCTTCAAATAGGTCTCCTTTAGATATTCCGATCCAAAAAGGTAAACAGGCCCGCAGGCCACCGAGTTGTGAACCGACATGATTACTGCCGTGGCAGCGCAGGCATAACCAATCTCCTGAAGTGCCACGGAATAGCTGACGGTGTCCGCACCTGCGCCGTTATATTCGGGTGGCACGGTCATTCCCATAAGACCCAGTTCGGCCATCTTTTTAAGGTTATCCGCTGGAAATTCCTCGGTTCTATCCCGCTCTGCAGCGGTGGGCAAAACGACCTCTCTGGCAAACTCCCTGACCATTGCCTGGATCATTTGCTGTTCTTCAGTCAGTTGATAGGCCATTTCGATACCTCTTTTTCAGTTCAAGTGCCTAAAGATTTGGTTTTTTTGTGGCTCAATCGTGTCCGGATTTTTCACTCTTAACTTTAGCTCACTTTAGACACTTTAGCTCACTTATTAAGGTGTATACAGCACCACAATCAACTCGGCTTTTTCTGTGCTGATATTTCGTAGTTTATGTGAAATGGAAGAATTAAAATGCAAAGAATCGCCAGGTCCGAGGACATTCTTGTTCTCTCCAACCATCACCTCTATTTTCCCCTTTAGCACATACTGGAATTCCTCACCGATATGCTGGTAACTGACACCTTTGTGATCTGACTTTGGATCAATAAAGATCTTAAATGCCTTGAGATGTTTGTGTCTTGCCTCCGGCGTCAGTGTCTCGTATGTATAGGCCTCGGTTCTCTTCTGATAATCGTCGGTCTTCTTTTTCTTTGCACGCTCTTTTTCTTCTCTTAAAAGGATGCTTGAGTCTATTTCAAGTGCCCTTGAAAGCTGGAGAAGCACGGAGACCGGCGGGGTTACCTCCCCCTTTTCTACCTGGGAAATGTATTTTATGGCCAGGCCCGTTTCATTGCCCAGATTCTTGAGGGTTAATTTTTTCTTTTTCCTCAGGTTCATCAGCTTTTTTCCGATAGGCTGAGGTTTTTTTCGACTCGCCATTGATATCCCCCCTGTTTTTTAACTTAATATTTAGCTTTAATTTTTATGAATAACATATTAATAAATTTACTTTTCAATATCATTGCCCTTAATACTCCCATACGACTTCACCATACGGTAGACAAAACCAATCAGGAGAGTTGCGCTGATAAGGATGATAAAATTGGAGGCAAAAAAGGTCATGATAAACGAGGCAGGATCTTTTAGCTTATATGCAGCGATTAACAGGTGGATTCCGAAAATGAGAAAAAACAATCCAAGCAATACAAGAATGACCTGCCGTACCCACCATAGGATCTCGGACATGGTAACGGGTTTCAACTTTCCTTTCACAAAACCTCTGAGCCTTTCACAGGTCCCCCTGAAGACACACCCAGCGCAGGAAGTACAAGATTATCACAGGCCGAATAAGGGTCAAGCTTTCCTTCTACAATGGAATCCACTGCCCGGTCGAACTCACCTGTTTCAGTGAGGTTCTCCAGTACCTCCTCGATGAGCCGGTTTTTTACCATCTCTGTCAATTCATCTTGTACCCTGTTCCTCTTTCTCCTGAATTGCAGCCCGTCCGACGTTTCTATGAGATACTGCCGGTGTTTTTCGATCTCTTCCAAAAATTCCATAACGCCCGCGTCAAAGACCGCCTGGACTTTAAGAATTGGGGGTTTCCATTTGCCTCCCTCGTACTTTTTTTTATCCATGTCGATCATTAACCTGAGGTCGCTCATAGTCTTGTCAGAGCCTTCCCGATCTGCCTTGTTGATCAGGAATATGTCGCCGGTCTCAAGAATCCCGGCCTTAATGGCCTGGATATCGTCGCCCATTCCCGGAATAACGACAATAACAGTAGTATGGGCGCTTTTGACCACGTCCACTTCGTCCTGACCAACCCCTACCGTTTCAACAATAATATAGTCTTTGCCCATGGCGTCCAGCACATCAATGGCGCTCCGGGTGGACTGGGTCAGCCCGCCGAAATGCCCGCGTGTTGCCATGGAGCGGATAAAAACACCCTCATCCATACTATGCCGCTGCATCCTGACTCGATCCCCAAGGATAGCCCCCCCCGAAAACGGGCTGGTAGGATCAACCGCAAGGACGCCCACTGTCTTATCATCTTTCCTTATGTGGTTGAGCATCTGGTCAACGAGTGTGCTTTTTCCTACACCAGGGGCCCCGGTAATGCCAATTACATATGCCTTTCCCGTTGAAGGATAGAGTTCTTTCAGGATTTCTCTCACCTCGGGCATACCATCATCAATATCGCGAATAAGGCGCGCTACGGCCCTGATATCGCCAGCAATTACCTTTTCAGCAACACTACTCATAACACTTTTTTCTTACCTCGGTTTTACGTTTTCTTCAACCCACTTTACTACTTCATCCAATGTCGTTCCGGGTGTGAAGATCTCTTTGATTCCCACCTCTTTTAGTGCAAGAATATCTTCATCAGGTATGATCCCTCCCCCGCAGACCACGATATCATCCACTCCCTTCTCGCGCAGGAGTTCCACAGTCCTCGGGAACAGGTAATTGTGTGCCCCTGCCAGGCTCGAAAGCCCGATCATGTCAACGTCTTCCTGGATGGCAGCCTCGACAATTTCTTCCGGAGTCTGATGAAGCCCTGAATATACGACCTCAAAACCGGCATCTCGATATGCCCTGGCAATAATTCTGGCCCCACGGTCATGTCCATCCAGACCCGGTTTTGCCACCATTACCCTTATGTGTCTTTTATTTCCCATAACTTCCTCTGAGGCAGATTGACTATTTCTTATTGACGATTGTCTAATTAAAAATCAAGGGTTTCTTCCAATAGTCAATCCCTGCCTGCGGCAGGCAGGTTCAATCGAAAATCATCAATTTTCAATAGATTCCCGGATCTCTGTATTCCCCGAAAACATCGCGAAAAACATCGCACACTTCCTGCAGCGTGGCATATGCCTTTACCGCCTCTATAAGTGGTTCCATGACATTTTGAGTCCCTGTACAGGTTTCACCCACTTTTTCAAGACACTCCTTTACCTTTTTACTGTCACGTTCATTCTTGACACGGTTGGTCTTCTCTACCTGAAGTCTTTCAAGCTCCTTATCAATCTCCAGCACCTCGACCGGAATTTCCTCGTCGATAGCGTATTTATTGACCCCGACCACGGTCTTTTCCTTTTCATCAATCTGTCTCTGGTAATGGT
>JAFDHL010000375.1 GCA_019308785.1 Deltaproteobacteria bacterium | reverse complement strand
CCATCATCCCGCTTCCGGATGCCATGGTAAGCTGCCATCCAATCGGCTTTGGAATGGCCAATGAAGCCTCCCTTTTTACTTGGGCGGGACGAAGGATAAAACGCTATTCGTTAGATGTTGAAATACTCCCTTCTGATAAGGAGAAAATAAGAGAATATTATCAAAAGGATAAGGAGAAGGGTGTTAAAGAAAAAAAGGCCAAGAAAAAGAAGGCATTACCACCCGGATTGAAAAAGAAGGTGGCAAGGGGTGGAGAATTGCCCCCAGGATGGCAAAAAAAATAGCCAGGGGCCTTGAACAACAGCCAGAGGATACTGAACTCATAAAGGTCGAAGGGAAAGTTATTCGAATTCTCAAGGCTACACGGTCTATCCTTGATGAATTTGACCTCACAAATTAACTCATGTGGCGAAAAGCCTGCTGTTGACCTTTCTCTCCACATATCGTCAATCTGTTTATGCCATTAAACCTCACAACAACAGGATCAAAATCCGAATTTTGTATTAGATTTTTATTAGCTGCTAACATATCAGGGGGTTAACATGAAGGAAGAGATTGAAACAATTGAAAAATTATTTGACCTAATTATTGAATTTACGGTTAATTACGGTTTTCAGGTTTTCGGGGCCATTGTCATTCTCATCATCGGGGTCATTGTCGCCCGGTGGCTGTCAAAAGGCGTGATCAAACTCTGCGAAAAGAGGAAGATGGACATTACTCTCTCAAAATTTCTGGGAAACTTTGTCAAAATCCTCGTTCTGGTCTTTGTCGTTATTATCGCTATGGGCAAATTCGGCATCTCAATAGCACCGTTTATAGCACTTTTAGGTGCCTTGGCCTTTGGTGCCAGCTTTGCCCTTCAGGGACCCCTGTCAAACTATGGAGCCGGACTGACGATCATTCTCGCACGGTCTTTTGTTGTAGGGGATACTATCACGGTTAAGAATGTCAGCGGCATTGTGGACGAAGTTACCATGGCGACAACTATCTTATCCACCGAAGACGGCGAAAAAATTACAATCCCCAATAAACATATTGTGGGCGAGATTTTGAACAATTCTTTTGCCAACAGAGTCGTAGAAAACACGGTTGGGATTTCCTACGATGATGATCCGGAAAAAGCAATCAATGTAATCAAGGAGACTTTAAAACAGTTTACCCAGATATCTTCTGAGCCTGCACCTCAGATCGGCATTCAGGAATTCGCCGATTCATCAATTAACGTAGGTATGCGTTACTGGATTCCTACCAAACAATATTTTGGAACCCTCTACGAGGTCAACCTGGCTGTATATAAAGCACTGGCTGCAGCTGAAATAGCCATTCCCTTTCCTCAACAAGATATCCACATTATCTCGCAGCCCCAACAAAAATGAACCGCAGTCTTCAGAAACTGATCGGATAAGTATGTTCGGACATCAACTCAGCCGATCACTGAGGCAAACTGGAAGCAACAAATTGAGTTTTGGTGTCAAGATCTGGTCCTAATGGCCATGATTTCAAAACAATGAGATTCAATGAGTAATAAAACGGATATATCCCTGAAGACATTTCTTGGCCTGGGCAGCGGGGAATCAATTCAGATGAAGTTCCAGGGTAGGGGTAGTGAAAAAGAAAAAACTCATATGGTTGGCTCGTGTAAGGGACGCCTGGCTGCTATTTTTTTAATACTATGGAGCCTTGTGGCTTTTACTTGCACCGTTTCCCCCACTACGAAAAAAACGGGGAAACCTCTTGTCAACAAAGAAGCAGCCATCTTCGACAAACGTTTCCATGACCTCTCCTTTAAAGACATCGATTTGAAGCATTTGTGGGCAGAGGGGGGTGACCCGGCAAAACGCGAGAACATACCGGTACATAACAACACCTTCGCTGAGATTGCCAAACAGGTGAAGGATGGTGTGGTAAACCTTTATACCCGCAGCCTGCAAAAAAAAGAAGTGAAATTCGGTATCTCCCCGAAAGATCTTTTGCCGATCAGAATACCTTTCCTCTCTAAAATTTTTGACATCATTCCTTTCCAGGTTCCGATCCCTTTTAAGACCGAGGCATTCAGCCTCGGTTCCGGTTTCATTATTAATGAGCAGGGCTATATCCTTACCAACGCGCATGTAATCCACAACGCCACGGATATCAACGTGGTCCTCGCAGAGGGAAAAAAAGAATACCCGGCAAAGATAATCGGCATGGACCGGGTAACCGATACGGCTCTCATCAAGATTGAGCCGGACACCCTGCTGACGGTCCTGCCCCTGAGCGATTCGGAAACTTTAAAGACAGGCGAAATGGTGATCGCTATGGGAAATCCTCTTGGCCTGATGCAC
>JAFDHL010000087.1 GCA_019308785.1 Deltaproteobacteria bacterium | reverse complement strand
GAACGTAGTTATTATCGGCGGGGGTTTTGCCTTTACCACATTAAGATCGAGCATCATCTATATGCTTGATCCGGAGAACAGAACTAAATTTAATGACATTACCGTGGTATACGGTGCCAGGAGTCCAGGCCTGTTGCTTTACCGCGACGAGCTGGCCGAGTGGGAAAAGCGGGATGACATCAACATGCATATCACGGTGGATGGCACGGATGATCCTGACTGGAAATACAACGTTGGGTTTGTTCCAACTATCACGGAACAGAAGATTACCAGCTCTGAGAATGCCATAGCCATTGTATGCGGCCCACCCATCATGATCAAGTTTACGCAGCCTGTTCTGGAGAAGTTAGGATTTCCTCCCGATAGGATCATCCTTTCCCTTGAGATGCGTATGAAGTGTGCTATCGGTATCTGCGGCCGGTGTAATATCGGGGATCAGTACGATCATCCTTTCCCTTGAGATGCGTATGAAGTGTGCTATCGGTATCTGCGGCCGGTGTAATATCGGGGATCAGTACGTGTGTAAGGACGGCCCTGTCTTCTCTTTAGCTAAACTAAAACAAATGCCCGCAGAATATTAGACTTTGGGCACGCCTAATGCTTTTCTCCGATTTCAAATATAGGTTTCCAGTAATTTATAAGGCTATTTGCCATTTTTCTTGACAATACTTACACCATTTTACTATATTCTGACCCGAAATTATGAAGAACAGATGATTGCCCTGTGTAACGAATCGAAAAGTTTAAGTTTTCTGGCGAAAGGAGATTGAAATGAGGATGGACAAGAAGCTTTTAATCCTTCTGACGGTCGCATTTACCGGTATGATTTTTCTAACTGTGGGGGCACTGACTGCTACCGATATCCCCGATACTATCAAGATAAAGGCAAAGGTGTATCCTAAGCACACTAAACCGGCTGTCACACTGACGCACAAAAAACACAGCGTGGACCATAAAATCGCCTGTACTGAATGCCACCATGTTTATAAAGACGGCAAAAATGTGTGGAAAGAAGGTGACAAGGTAGACAAATGCGAGGTCTGCCACAGCAAGCCTAAGAAGCCCAGGGGCGACAAGACCAAAATGAAAAAAGCGGAGAAGATTAAAATATATCATTACGACGCAATACATGCAAACTGCAGGGATTGCCATAAGAAACTGAAAAAGGAAAAAAAGCCCACGGGCCCTGTGACATGCGCGAAATGCCATGTCAAGGCAAAATGATTATTTGAAACACTTTTATTAATGAAAAAGCCGCTTTTTAGGAGCGGCTTTTTTCGTCGTAACGTCCTTCCGGTTCGATTATTTTATTTGTACTCTTATTTACAAAAAAACGCTGCCCCATCAAGAAAATGAGGCAGCGCTACTTGCAAGTCCAGCCGAATCGATTAAACTTCAGTGACCTTAATTGCCTCCGATTCACAAACCTCTATACAGCTTTCACATCCAAGACATTCCTCGGCATTCACTGGTTCGGATTTCTCGTCCACCATCTCAAAAACATCCGTAGGGCAAACCTCTACGCATTCTTCACACCCTTCACACTTGTCCTTATCAACAACTACTTCATAACCCATATGCCGACTCCTCCTCTATATATAAATAAAATACGAAACTAAACTCCTTTAGAACAACCATGTCTTTTATCGTATTCTGGCGCAGACCAAACCACGTCAGCCAGCAGTCAGCGCGATATTTAGCAGAGTAGAATTCCGCTGTCAAGCACTTTTATGCCCGTCTCCACCCTTGCCCCTTCTTTATTCTCGGATACTATATTCCGGAGAACCAAACAACTGATAAACCAAAAAGGCTGCTTGCAAAAACGGGTTCATCCCTCCAGGAATGCGCCCGCTATGCGCCCACCTCTTCTTTAACCGAAATTACAATTTTGTATAGCACAGTCAATATAAAAAACCCTGTTGCCCATACACCGGCGCTAATCAAGACCTCAGGGGTAGTGGGCCAGTATTCAAATACTCTTCCAAAAGGATTGGGAATGAACCCGCCGATGACAAGTCCAAACCCTTTATCTATCCACGTGGATGCAATAACGGCCGCGCATCCCACTGCAAGGATGTCTTCTCTCCTGCGAGTCGCAGGTACAATCAGAAGAACAAGGGCCACAACCGCAAACCCTATGGATGCCCACATCCATGGGGCAAGTACACTGCCATGGCCTTCAAGGCCGGAGAACAGATACTCAAATGAATGCATATGCCCTGGTATCTGGCTATAAAAGGCAGTAAAGAGTTCAAGGAGGAGGAAAAACATATTGAGAATAAAGGCATAGGCAACAATTCCTCCAAGTGTTCTTATTTGCTCTTTTCCCGGATCAAAATTGCTTACCTTTCGGACTATCAGGCACAAAAGTATCAGCAGCGCCGGGCCGGAGGCAAATGCCGAGGAAAGAAAACGGGCCGCCATTATGGCAGTTAGCCAATAATGCCTTCCCGGTATACCCGCATACAGAAATGCCGTCACAGTGTGAATGCTAAAGGCCCAGGGGATTGAGATGTAAATAAGGACTTTAACCCATTTTTGATAATGAACGCCTTTTCGCTCCGCACTCAAGACATTCCAGCCTATAATAATATTAAGTAACATATACACGTTAAGGACAATCATATCCCAGAACAGGATGGACGTCGGATTAGGGTAGATCATAATGTTTAACATCCTGGGCAGATTACCGAGATCCACTATAACAAACAGGCCGCACATTACAACGGATGCTACGGCCAGGAATTCCCCCAGAATGGTGATCCGGGCAAAGGCCTTGTAATCATGCAGATAGCAAGGTAATACAACCATTACCCCGCCGGCTGCCACACCAACAAAATATGTAAGCTGGCCGATATAAAAACCCCATGAAACATCCCTGCTCATGCCTGTGATTCTCAGGCCTTCACTGAATTGATACAGATAGCTGACAAACCCCACTCCCATAATGGCAAGTAGGAATATGAGTAATCCCCAGTATCCCTGTCTTCCTTTTAGCGCCATTTCAAGCATAACTACCTCATCATACTATATAAAATACATTTGGATTGGTGCCAAGTTCCGGCTTGCGCCGGATTGTATAATGGTTACGAAGAACCGCCCTTACATTCGAATCGGGTTCATCAAGATCACCGAAAACCAGGGCGTCTTTCTTCACCGTATTAGCCGCCTCAACACAGGCGGGAAGCTGTCCTTTTGCGAGCCGCTCCGCACAGAAAGTGCATTTTTCAACCACACCTTTGGACCTTGTGGGATAATCCCTGTTTGTAGGATAATCAGGGTTCAATTCTTTCAGATCCTTGTCTTCCAAAACGCGGCGGGGGTCTCCCCAATTAAAGCTCCTGGCCCCGAAGGGACATGCGGCCATACAGAACCTGCACCCGATACACCGGTGCTGGTCCATCATTACAATGCCATCCTCTCTCTGCCACGTGGCCTTAGTGGGACACACCCTGCAGCAGGGCGGATTGGAGCAATGATTGCAAAGCAGGAGGAAACTCCCGTGCTCGACATCTTCCCCGACATATTCATGATGCCGCCCCGGAAAGGAATGTTCGTAATCTTCCTTCCAGATCCACTTGATTTCTTCCTTTTTACTCTCCAGGTCAGGCACATTGTGCTCCCGGTGGCAGGCTTCTACACATTTTTTTATGATTGTTTCGTCTATCTTATGAACGTCTATTACCATGGCCCACCTTTTCCCAGCGGTCAGGGGAATGGTCTCTACTGAGGCTTCCAGTTCCCCGGGGGCGAACATGTCAATAGCCGCTTTTCCTCCCAGCCCAAAAAGGGTAGAAAGCCCGACTATCTTCAAAAACTTTCTTCTGTCTAAGCCCATCACTTCTTCTCCTCCGGCTCGATATGACAATCCCAGCAATAAGGATCAACATCCACATAGTCGTGACACTTGTCGCAAAATTTGGACTTATTGGAATGACAGTCCAGGCATGTTACCTGAAGGCTTTTATAATATACCTTACCGTTTTTTGCGGTATAGTACCGATCAGCGTCCCGTACAACCGTATGCCTCCATTCGTCCAGCAGGCTGAAATGATTGGCCGTCATGTATGCCTTCTCCATCACACACTCCTTGGCCTCCTTGGCCTTGGCCGTAAGCTCCGGATCAGGTGCCTTTGCAGCCTTCCCTGCATTATAGTAGAAAGGGAACAGAAACAGGCCAATACCTATAATTAGACCGGTGATAATCTTACCTCCGTCATACATCCTCTTCATCCTCCATTCCTGGAAGGGGTTCGCCACGCAGGTTGGTTGTTCTCTCCTTTTCCCCATCGAAAACCAGGGCGTTTGCTACCATCTCGTGAACGCCGGTGACTTCCACCTCAGGGACCCAGTACTGCATTAAATCCGGAAAGACTGCTCTGTCAATGGCGCATATACAGGCCAGCATATTCACGCCATACTTCTCGTGCACATATTTTACCGCGTTTGCCCTCGGGAGCCCCCCGCGCATCCTCAATTCCATGTCTTCCCCTGCATTCAGGCCGGCCCCGCCACCGCAGCAGAAGGTCTGTTCCCGGATGGTGCTTGGAGGCATCTCGTAAAAATTATTACACACGTTTTTGATCACATACCTGGGCTCCTCCAAAATCCCCATTCCCCGAGCAGGATTACATGAATCGTGGAAGGTCACCTTCAGGTTATCATTCCGGCTCGGCTCAAGTTTGAGCTTATTGTTTCTGATCAGGTCGGCCGTAAATTCTATGATGTGCGTCATCTTTGTGGCCTTTGCATTTTCAAATTTTGTCCCGGTAATCGGGGAAACAGGCTCTTCAAGGAAATCAGGTGGGCCGTTAAAGGTATCCATATATTGATTAATAACTCTCCACATATGCCCACACTCACCGCCAAGTATCCACTTCACGCCCAGGCGCTCGGCCTCGGCGTACATTTTTGCATTTAGTCTTTTTGCCATCTCATGGGACGTAAAAAAGCCAAAATTGCCCCCTTCGGAGGCATAGGTGCTCCAGGTAATGTCAAGGCCCAGACTCTTCAGATAATAAAAAAGCATGAGATAGCCCATACAGGTAAATGTCCCCGGGTCGGCAAAGACATCACCGGAAGGAGTTATGAAAAGGATCTCAGCGCCTTTCCTGTTATAGTCAGGGTCCATTCTGAGACCGGTTATGTCCTCAATTTCGTCCGTAAAAAACTCGAGCATATCCTTGTAGGCATGGGGCTGAATACCAAGGTGATTTCCTGTTCGGTAACAATTGGCCACAGGCGCGGCAACCCAGTCGGTATTGAGACCCAGCAAATTGGTAAGTTCCCTCCCAAAGATCGTGATTTCAGCCGTATCAATCCCGTAAGGACAAAAGAGAGAGCAGCGCCGGCATTCAGTGCACTGGTAAAGGTAATACCACCACTCCTTGAGTACATCCTCGTCTAACTCTCTTGCCCCTGCAAACCTACCAAGGAGTTTCCCTCCCGTGGTAAATTTTTTCCTGTAAACGGATCTGATAAGCTCGGCCCTGAGAACCGGCATATTCTTGGGATCACCGGAACCTATGAAGAAATGGCATTTGTCAGCACAGGCCCCGCATCTCACGCAGATATCCATAAAGAGCTTGACCGATCGGAACCTGTCGAGCCTGTCCTTGAACCCTTCATGGACAATCTCTTCCCAGTTTTCAGGCAATTTCCAGTCGTCATCCACCGGACTCCAATCCCTCGGGTTCGGAAAATCAACATATTTTAGGTCTTTTGGTTTTGAACCATAGCAGTAAATGCCTGGTTTTATTTCGACCGGCGTGTCCATCCAGCCTTTAAACAAGGGGGGGGTGTGATCTACCTTAGATAGCTCATCCGGTTTTGGTGTATCTGCCATGTTTACTCCTTTTCAGCTTCTTCTGCTTTTGCTTCAGGTTCGATCCCTTTTTCTACCGGGAGCCCCACCTCTATCATATGCTCCCTGAATTCATCCTCATATTCCTCATAGGTATGGGTCGCAACGGGATAATTCCATGGATTCACATGCCTCACATAACGGTTGTTGTTGGATAGGTTTCTGGTTGGACTGAGGAATACACCTGCAAAGTGCATCAATTTGCTAAAGGGGAAATAAGCGATCAGAACGCTTATGATAAAGAGATGGATATAAAAAATCACCCCAATCCCTTCAGGCACCTTGGGGCTGAACTTAAACAGGCCAATGGCAAGCTCTTTTACCGCGGTAATATCCACCCTGATAAAATAACGCATCAGCACACCGGATAATCCCAAGGCCAGGATCAAAAACAGGGGGAAATAATCCGCAGGGAGGGAAATGTAACGCATCTGAGGAAGATAGAGCCTCCTGAGGAACAGGTAGGTCACGGCCGCAAGCAACAGAAGATCGGTGATATACACATCGGGGATACCCAAACCGTTTAACGGCAAAACACCCATTTGCAAAAATCCGTCAAGGTTTTCAAGCAGGGTGACAAATGCCGGCACGGGTTCAAGAAAAAACCGGAAGTGTCTCAAGAATATAACTAAAAAGGACCAGTGGAATACCAGCGCTGCCAGCCAGAGCCACTTTTCCCATTCATAGTTGACCCTAAGACCTCCATCGGCATTCCTGTATTCGAGGCTGGTATTCCTGAACAACGACCGGAAGAGAAGCACCTCGAAAATCATCCTGACAATCACGCCGCCCGTACCCTTGGGGTTGTCAATAGGATTTCGTTTGATCCATGGGAAAGACCACTCCTGCCCGGCAGTCGTGGGGATCCGGAATGGTACAGGCGAACGGCCCCAATCAATAACACGGACCACGATGCCAATAAAAAATGTGGCCATGGCAAGATAAGGCACAATAACCCCGAAAAAGAACCGCAGGTCAAACGCCCAAACGCCCACCCAGGGAATCAAGACAACAAGAACAACTGCAAACCCGGAAAACAGGATGCTCAGTACGAAATTCATACGCTGTTACCTCACTCCATATTAACAGTCTTAAAGATCCGGCTTTTCTTCCGGTATCTCAATTGTCAAATTTGCTTGCTTTAATAATTTACCTAAATGATTTTTTACTTCTTTGACCCGGATTTCATATATTTCCTGCCGGCATTTCGAGTAAATATCGAAGGCTAGCAGCGCTACATTGTCTATTCTGTCTTCAAGCGCGCGAAATTCACCAGAAAGCCCGTTCATCGGGGCTTTATCCCCCAACTCTTCTCTTATGACCATTTTCAACTGAAGGACAAAGCCGATAGCACTGGAAGGCCGAAAATCCTGGACAGCCCTGACCCTGATAATGTTGTCAAGGCAGGCAGAGATCTTGTCTATTCCTCCCTCTTTGATCAGCTCATCGTAGAGGGTCTCTATCTCCTTGGCAATGACATATCCTACAGGGTTTGCGAACTGGTCCTTTTCTTTTCTCAAAAACCTTTGGGTATCGCCTGGATATGTTTCAACGATAACATCACGCCATTTCTTAATGATCTTGGATCTTTTATCCGATAAGAGATTCTCTAAACTCATAAGCATGTCTGTCTTTCAGTTTCAAGATTTCTCGGGGGGCCTTACCTGCTTGAAAACGCTGACTTTTTGAGTAATTACAAGCCAGCTATTGAAGGAGGTCATAGACAAATTGCCTTTACATGTCAAGAAAAAAGGCATCCTTAAGGGGCCGTTTTATTGAGCATTACGCACTATTACATCCATCAATGGCTTGATAATTTTGGCCTTTCAGCCAGGGGAATATATAAGGAAGAGATAGTCTTGTGGAACGGAGTGTTTGGGGATAAATATTTCAGACTTGATCATCCGGTTTAAAGTTGATTTCCATGCTATTTTTCAGACGAACCGAAGCCTGCCTTTAAAAATTCCCGGTTGAAGAGGGCGATATTGGCAATTGAGATCTCCTTTGGGCATACGGCCTCACACTCGGTCTCGTTGCTACAGTTACCAAAACCCAGTTCATCCATTTCCCGCAGCATGGAAAGCGCCCGCTTTGCCGCTTCGGGTTTTCCCTGGGGCAAAAGCGCCAGTTGAGAAATCTTGGCACCTACAAAAAGCATTGCAGAGGCATTGGGACACGCGGCAACGCACGCTCCGCATCCTATGCAGGCAGCGGCATCCATGGCTTTTTCCGCGATTTCCTGTGGTATGGGAATGGCATTTGCGTCCGGTGCACCGCCTGCAATCATAGAAATAAAACCGCCTGCCTGGATGATCTTGTCTAAAGAGCTGCGATCTACGATGAGATCCTTAACAACCTTAAATGCCCTTGCCCGCCATGGTTCAACAGCAATAGTATCCCCGTCCGAAAATTTTCTCATATGAAGCTGGCAGAGGGTCATACCCTTTTCAGGTCCGTGCGCAATTCCGTTTACAACAGCTCCGCACATCCCGCAGATCCCTTCCCTGCAATCATTGTCAAACTCAATCGGTTCCTTTCCCTCAAGGGTAAGCCGTTCATTAACAACATCAAGCATCTCCAAAAAAGACATGTGCGTTTCAACATCCCTGACGGGAATGGTTTCAAACCTGCCCTTGTCTTTATGTCCTTTTTGCCGCCAGACCTTTAGTGTTATATTTATGGTGTTGATTCCTTGCTTCACTTGTAACTCCTTGTAGTCAATTCCACACTTTCAAAAACAAGCGGCTCTTTGTGAAATATAGGGGCCTTGCCATAGCCGCCATATTCCCATGCGGCAACATGACAGAAATCTTCATCGTCACGTTTTGCCTCACCTTCTTCAGTTTGATACTCTTCCCGAAAATGACCGCCGCAAGACTCCTCGCGGGCCAATGCATCGGTTACCATCAACTCCGCAAATTCAAGGAAATCAGCAACACGGCCTGCCTTTTGAAGGCTGAGGTTGTAATCACTGTCTGAGCCCGGAACCGTAACATTTTCCCGGAATTCTTCACGAAGTTCCTGAATCAGCTTTATTGCTTTGTTGAGTCCCTCTTTGTTTCTGGCCATGCCGCAGTACTTCCACATAATCTGGCCCAGTTCCCTGTGGATATTATCAACAGTACGTTTCCCTTTTATGGCGAGGAGTTTCTTGATGCGTTCATCAGCTGCCTGGGTTGCCTCATTAAAGGCAGGATGATCAGCGCTAACTTCTGAAGGTGCTGTTCCTGCAAGATAACCACCGATGGTATATGGGATGATGAAATAGCCATCTGCAAGACCCTGCATGAGAGCACTGGCACCAAGACGGTTTGCACCATGGTCCGAAAAGTTGGCTTCACCAAGGACAAACAAACCGTCAATATTGCTCATGAGGTTGTAGTCCACCCACAAACCGCCCATGGTGTAATGGGACGCAGGATAAATCATCATGGGGGTTTCATAGGGATTTTCATCAATAATATTTTTGTACATATCAAAAAGATTTCCGTATTTCTTACTGATAGTATCGATGCCATCTCTTTCAATGACATCATTAAAATCAAGATATACTGCATACCCGGTAGTCCCCACGCCCTTGCCAGCATCACACTCCTCCTTGGTACTGCGTGATGCAACATCACGGGGAGCTAAATTGCCATAGCTTGGATATTTTCTTTCAAGGAAATAGTCCCTTTCTGATTCCGGGATGTCATTGGGACGTCTTTTATCTCCGGGGTTTTTAGGGACCCATACACGGCCGTCGTTTCTCAGGCTTTCACTCATAAGTGTAAGTTTGGATTGATACTCCCCAGAATGCGGAATACACGTGGGATGAATCTGGGTAAAACACGGGTTGGCAAAAAATGCGCCTTTTTTGTAAGCCCTGAAAGCAGCGCCCACATTGCAGGATGTGGCATTTGTTGAAAGATAATATACATTGCCATAGCCGCCAGTGGCCAAAACAACTGCATCCGCTTCATGACTCTCAAACTCGCCCGTAATAAGATTCCTGACAACAATTCCCTTTGCCTGTCCGTTTACCAAGACAAGGTCCAGCATTTCCCGGCGGGGAAACATCTTGACTTTACCGGCCGCGATCTGGCGGGATAATGAGCTATAGGCACCCAAAAGAAGTTGCTGTCCTGTCTGACCCCTGGCATAAAATGTCCTCGACACCTGCGCACCACCAAAGGAACGGTTTGCAAGCAAGCCCCCGTAATCCCTTGCAAACGGCACTCCCTGGGCTACACACTGGTCGATAATATTATTGCTCACCTGTGCAAGACGATAAGTATTGGCCTCCCGTGACCTGAAATCTCCGCCCTTTATGGTGTCGTAAAACAGGCGCCATATACTGTCGCCGTCATTGGGATAGTTTTTTGCAGCATTAATCCCACCCTGGGCTGCAATGCTGTGAGCCCGCCGGGGACTGTCTTGAATACAAAAGGTTTTCACATTGTAACCAAGCTCAGCAAGTGCAGCCGATGATGAACCCCCGGCTAAGCCGGTACCTACAACAATAATATGGTATTTTCTCTTATTTGCCGGATTGACCATCTTCAATTCAAAACGGTGCCTATCCCATTTTTCCGAAAGCTGGCCTCCCGGGACTTTTCCATCAAGCTGCATATGCATTCTCCTTATGCGATAAACGAAATAAAGATCGGAACAAAACCAAAGCCGATCCCAAACACAAGACTAACGGCAATACCGAGTTTCTGAATCAATGGCATGTATTTTGGATGATTGGCCCCAAGGGTTTGAAACAGGCTCCAGAAACCATGACTGACATGAATGGCAACTACAATCATCGCGATAACATAAACGCCCACATATAAGGGGTTTGCAAATACCGAGGATATAAGCTTATAAAGAGATTTATTTGTGTGTTCGGCAAAATGAAAATTAAGAAGGTGCAGGATAAGAAAGGCTAAAATAATAAATCCGGTATAGGGCTGTGTTGCAGACCCTATGGTACGGCCCCCCGCGTTTTTCTTGACTCTATACCGGATCGGTCTTGCCATTAGATTTTTATAGAAAAGCAGTGTTCCTATAACAATATGTATGATGGCAAACGACAAAAGACCTAATTCTGCTAAAGTAATGAGCGGGCCCAATGCATGCAGTTGCTTAACATACGAGGTAAAGAGGTCTTGTCCGCTGTAAAGAGTAAGGTTGCCTACAAGATGTACTGTTAAAAAACCTATGAAACCTAGTCCGGTAACAGCCATCATCAGCTTTTTTCCGATAGAGCTACCGAGAGTACTTATAAGCCAGTTCATCTTTTCCTCCGCAGTCCGGATTTTCTCCTATAATAGATTAATGACGTTCAAAAGTGTATGCATCTTGAAGGGCATGGGACTCTTTTTTCAGGGATCGACCCCCCTACTACCTGAGGCGGGCGGGTAGATTGCTGTGCTTCACGCCCAGGACACAGGATATGGCATAAACCTGGGCAGCCCGCCGCCCGCCTTGGTTTGCAGGATTGCCAAGTCCAGCGCTCTGGCCGAGTCGATTCTGAAAA
>JAFDHL010000086.1 GCA_019308785.1 Deltaproteobacteria bacterium | reverse complement strand
TTGGAACAGATTTCAACGTGTATCTCCTTTGCTGTGGAGCCCACTTCAAATTTATGGCCACAGGCACAGTGGACGGTTGCCTTATAGTATTCTGGGTGAATTCCGTTTTTCATTTCCCGTCTTTTCTCCTTTTCTCTTTGCCGGGGGTTGACCCCGCTGATTATTCACTCATTGAACCGAGGAACATCTTATTATCTTTTGTTCCCTTAATTTTTTCAAGCAGAAATTCCATGCTGTCCACCGGCGTAAGGGGCGCAAGCAGTTTGCGGAGTATCCAGATACGATTAAGATCCATCTCATCCAACAGAAGCTCTTCCTTTCTTGTCCCGGAACGATTGATATCAATGGATGGGAATACACGTCTGTCTGTCAATTTTCGGTCGAGAAGAATCTCCATATTCCCGGTGCCTTTGAATTCTTCAAAAATGACCTCGTCCATTCTGCTCCCCGTATCAACAAGGGCTGTAGCAATGATGGTCAGGCTTCCACCCTCCTCGATATTTCTTGCAGCCCCAAAGAACCGTTTCGGTTTGTGAAGGGCATTGGAATCTACACCGCCCGAGAGAATCTTTCCACTGGGTGGAACAACCGTGTTATAGGCCCGGGCCAATCGGGTAATGCTGTCTAAAAGAATGAGCACATCGAGTTTGTGTTCAACTAATCTTTTTGCCTTTTCAATCACCATTTCAGCCACCTGGACATGGCGCTGAGCGGGTTCATCAAACGTTGAGCTGATGACTTCAGCGTCTACTGATCGAGCCATATCGGTTACTTCCTCAGGCCGTTCGTCTATGAGAAGCACGATCTTATGAATGCTTTTGTCGTTGGCCGTCACACTGTTGGCCACGTTCTGGAGAAGCATAGTCTTGCCGGTCCTGGGAGGGGCCACAATCAATCCGCGTTGCCCCTTCCCAAGAGGTGTCATCAGGTCCAGAATTCTTGCGGAGTAATTGTCAGAAGCGGTCTCGAGTTTAATTCTTTCATTGGGGTAAAGAGGTGTGAGATTGTCAAATAGAATCTTTTCTCTGGCAATTTCCGGATCTTCGTGGTTGACTTTTTCTACTTTTAACAGGGCGAAGTATCTTTCCGAGTCTTTTGGCGGCCGAATCTGGCCCGCAATGGTGTCACCTGTTCTCAAGTTAAAGCGGCGTATTTGCGAGGGGGATATGTAGATATCATCAGGCCCCGGAAGGTAATTTGCGTCCGGAGCCCTCAGGAAGCCGAAGCCGTCGGGCAGGATCTCCAAGACTCCCTCACCATATATAAGGCCGTTTCGTTCAGAATGGGCTTGTAAGAGGGAGAAAATGAGGTCTTGCTTGCGCATTCCTGACGCACCATCAATATGGAATTCCTTTGCCGTTTCCGTCAGTTCACTAATTTTCATCATTTTAAGTTCAACAATATTCATACGTTAACTCCATTTTATTAAAAATTCGGATTTCCAAATGGAAAGAACCTATAAAACAGTATTTTATCAGAGGGCAAACAGATACACGATACGGGCAAAAGCTGAAAAGCATTTACAATGCCCTGCTCTTGGCAATGAGATCGACCTTGGAAACTCTTTTATGTGAGTTAAAGAAGGTGACTCAACAGATTATCTATAGAGTCTATTCAGATGTCCGGTCTATACCGAATCCTCCAAAAGGCAGGAAAACATTCCAGGTTGTTAAAACTATAGTGCTTTTTTAATTTATGTCAAGCTGGTTGTTAAAACTATAGTGCTTTTTTAATTTATGTCAAGCTCTTTGTTTTACTACTGATGCACGTTTTCCCGCTCACACCCGGTTATTACAGAATACTGTTTCTAACAAGTATTGCTTTTCCCTCCCCATTGAACGGCATAAGCGCTAAAATAAGGCAAAGAATGGTTGTTTTGATGACAGTCAATTCCCCATTACGTTAGCGCAAATGCACTTGAATTGAAGGCCTGCCCTATGAAAGCTGCAGGATATTTCACTGGTGCCCGCTATGCATTTCCAGATCTTTCAGGGCCCGTAAAAGACATTTTCCATATCATCCGGAAGGGGCGCTTCAAATTCCAGATAATTCTCTTTGTCCGGGTGAACGAATCCCAGATGCTTGGCGTGGAGCATTTGTCTGTTTATCGGCGGCGGTGCGGCCTGTCTGAAGAGCGGATTTTTTTTCCACCAATTCCGGCCGAACCCGTAGAGCGGGTCTCCTGCAACAGGATGACCTATGTGAGACAGATGTACCCGGATCTGATGAGTACGCCCCGTCTTTATGGTGACCAGGAGCAGGGAAAAACCGCCGGGAAATTCCTCAATTTTTTGCCATATGGTCAGGGCTTGTCTTTTCCCTGAGAGCATGACCGCCATCTCTTTTCTTTTTCTTGGATGACGGCCAATAGGAATATTAATTTGTCCCTTATTCCCTTTAATCAGGCCGTGCACAATGGCCACGTATTGTTTTTTTACCATGCCGGATTTGAACTGCCTGGTGAGGAAGTCGTGAACCCGATCGTTTTTCGCCACAACCAGAAGACCCGAGGTATCTTTGTCGAGTCTGTGAACAATGCCGGGACGGATTGTGCCGCCGATCCCGGAAAGGTCCTGGCAGTGTTTCAGAAGCCCGTGAACTAACGTGCCGGTGGCATGACCCGGGGCGGGGTGAACAACAAGACCCGCGGGCTTGTTCACGACAACAAGAGATTTATCTTCATAGATTATGTCAAATTCAATGGCCTCAGGTTTCAGAATACAGGGAGAGGGAGGCGGGATTGAAACAAAAACCTGATCTCCGGGGCCCAATTTGTGGCTTGGCTTTGAAGGACAATTGTTTACCTGCACATCCCCGCTTTTGATTAGCGACTGTATCCTTGATCGCGACAGGCCAACCGGACAGGAGGCCAGAAAGACATCCAATCGGATATTATTACAGTCATCAGAGATTCTGTAGAGGAATGTCCTGTCTGTTTCATGTTCCACTGTGATGTTCAGGCTTGATGAACTCGTAAAAAGTTATTTCACCTGTCATTGCGAGGAGCGAAGCGACGAAGCAATCTCCTGATTTCAAGCTGTTACCGATCCCGCTATGCGGGGCTTGCAATGACGCACTTTTCGACTTTTTACGAGACTGTCAGACTTGATCAAGAAAAGATCCTGTCAAGGTCTTTTTTTATCTGTTCTTCACCAACTTTTTTAGCAAGAGATATTTCTTTGACTAAAAGGGTCCTGGCTGTGTCGAGCATCTTCCTCTCGCCGAAGGATAGGTCTTTTTCCAGCTTTAGAATCAAGAGATCGCGATAAACCTCGGCAACCTCAAAGACAGAGCCGGTTTTGATCTTTTCCATATATTCTCTATAACGTCGATTCCAGGTCTGATTGTCGAGAGGGACATCCCTTTTCTTGAGTATGGAAATTAACTTTGGAACTTCCGTGTGTTCTATGATCTCTCTCAGTCCTACATTATCAACATTGGTGGTAGGTATCATGATGATCATGTTATTATCGAGGATTCGCATTACATAGAAATCCTGCTGGCAGCCTGAAATCTCTTGTGCTTCAATCTTTTCTATCACGCCTACGCCGTGTGCAGGATAAACAGCCAAATCACCTACATTAAACATCGAAACCCCCAATCATAAAACATAGTGAATTAAATAAGATGTTTTTAAACAGAGGACCGGGGAAACGGGAGGAAGGGAAGCTTGAGCCAGCAGTCCCTTCGTCCCGCCGTCCCACACATATATCAGTTTTTCTCTCACTTTATCCTATCCATAATAAAAACATGCCCATAGTAGGCAAAATAGGCGCAATCACCAGAGAAACCACGGACATCAACTTGATGAGGATGTTCATGGCCGGTCCTGATGTGTCCTTAAACGGGTCACCAACAGTGTCGCCTACTACAGCGGCCTTATGGTTGTCGGAGCCTTTTCCGCCCAAGTTGCCTTCTTCGATCCACTTTTTCGCATTATCCCATGCACCGCCGCCATTGGCCATGAATAGGGCTAAAAATGCGCCCATGAGCGTGGCGCCCAAAAGCATACCACCCAGGGTCTCTTTGCCTAAGAGAAAGCCCACGGCCACAGGGGTAAGTACTGCAATGAGGCCCGGGGCCACCATTTCCTTCAGGGCGGAGTTGGTTGCAATGGACACACAGGTCTTGGGGTCCGGTTTGACCCCTTCTTTTCCTTCAAGGAGACCGGGAATTTCCCGGAACTGTCGCCGGATCTCTTCTACAATTGCGAAGGCGGCCTTACCCACTGAGGTCATTGTGAGGGCCGCGCAGAGCATAGGAACCATGCCGCCGATAAAGCAGCCGATCACCACCATCGGATTCCTGATATCAATTATTTTCAAACCCGCGGCCTGGGAAAAGGCCACGAACAGGGCCAATGCGGTCAGGACCGCGGAGCCTATGGCAAACCCTTTGCCAATGGCGGCAGTGGTGTTGCCAAGGGCATCTAAGCTGTCCGTGATCTTCCTGGTCTCAGGACCCAAACCCGCCATTTCCGAGATACCGCCGGCATTATCGGCAATAGGCCCGTAAGCATCAACGGTCATGGTTGCGCCCACGGTTGCCAGCATACCCACGGCTGAAAGACCGATGCCGTAAATCCCGGCAGTCTGAAAACCGACGAACGTGGCCACGCAGATACCCAGGATGGGGAGATACGTGGACTGCATGCCCACGGCCAGGCCCGCAATAATAACCGTAGCGGGACCTGTTTTTGTCTGTTCTGCTATACGCCGGACAGGTGGTCCGGAAGTATAATATTCCGCAAGGAGACCGATGGCAATTCCGCAGAGAAGGCCGGAAAACACGGCCCAGAACGCGCCCCAGGGCATGCCGAGGTAATTGGTAATGACAGCGGTAAGGGCAACAAAAATGATTGCAGCCACAAAGGTGGTGTATCTCAAGGCCCCTGCCGGGTTTCCGCCCTGGAAGATCTTGATGGAGAACACCCCTATGAACGAGCTGAGCATGCCTGCCATGACAATTAAAATCGGCATGGCCATGTACATGAGCTTGATGTCCTTGGGCTCTATGCCTTTAAGTACGGGAAACTTGGCGATAAACTCCGGGGTGATGGTCAGGGTCGCCGCGATGGCAATGGTAGCGATCACCGAGCCCACAAAGGACTCGAAGATGTCCGCGCCCATACCTGCAATGTCGCCCACGTTATCGCCCACGTTATCGGCAATGACCCCCGGGTTTCGCGGGTCGTCCTCCGGGATACCTGCTTCCACTTTACCCACTAAGTCGGCCCCAACGTCAGCGGCCTTGGTATAGACGCCACCAGCCACACGGGCAAACAGTGCAATGGAGCTTGCGCCCATGGCAAAGCCGTTTATATACTTGGCGGTCGCCGGATCACCCCCGTGATACCAGAACCAGAAACCCAGACCTAAGAGTCCTAAGCCGGCCACGGCCAGACCCATGACGGAACCTGAAAAGTAGGACACGTTCAATGCCCTGGCCTGACCCGATTCGGTCGCGGCCTGGGCCGTCCGGGAGTTACCCCGGGTTGCTGCCGTCATGCCTGAAAAACCCGCCAACATGGAACAGAAAGCACCCGTTACAAAGGCAATGGATGTTTTCCACTCACCGAGAACCAATCCTAACAGGAGAAACACGGCAGCAATAAAAATAATTAGAATGGAATACTCCTTTTTTAAGAAGGCCATAGCACCCTCGTGGATCATCTCCTCCAGTTCCTTCATCAGATCCGTGCCATTGGGCTGTTTCTTGACATAACCGTAGATCAGCCACGCAATGATCAGACTCAAAATCCCTAATAAGGGAGCGTAAATGGTTAATCCCTGCATCAGTTCCTTACCTCCTTATTTGTTAAGTTTTGGCAATTGATTTGGCTCATTGCCGGTTCAACCCCATCTGAAATAAACAATTTGCATGCATGAACCCCCATGTGGACTACTCTTTTTATAATGTCTTTTTCGTCGTCATAAAACGGCGCAAGAACATATTCTTCAGCAGTTTCCCCACAGCGGGGTCGTCCAATGCCGATTTTAATCCGAGGGAATTGGGAACTACCCAGGTGCTCGATGATGGATAGTACGCCCTTGTGCCCTCCGGCACCGCCACTCCTGATTATCTTAATCCTTCCAACGGGAAGGTCGAGATCGTCGTGTATAACCAGTATTTTTCCGGTGACAAGCCCATAGGCATCAGCACAAGCCTTGACGGACATACCGCTTAGGTTCATGAATGTTTCAGGGAAAAAAAGCAGGATATCCTCATTCTTATAAGTCGTCAGGGCATATCTTGACTGGAAGCGGCGGCCAATCAGTTGTACACCTAGATTTCGACTCCACAGGTCAATTACATTAAATCCTGTGTTGTGCCTTGTATCTCTGTATTCCCGCTCCGGGTTTCCGAGACCTACGATCAAGTACACTTTTATTTATATGATCATCAAACCGACTACTGATTATTTTTGTGCTTCTCCAGATGGTTCAGCACTTTCCTCTTCTGCAGCGGCTGCTTCTTCCTCAACCTCGAGTTCTTCCTCTTCTTCTACCTCCTCCTCAACTGCTACCGTAGGTGCCGCAAAGACTGCTATGGTTATATGGCCTTCATCTGAAGAAGTAATTCCTTCCGGGAACTCAATGTCCCGGATATGCAGCGAATCGCCAATGTTGAGGGCTGACACATCAAGATCTAAAGAATCAATCAACTTGTCAGGCAGGCAAGAGATGGTCAATTCACGTCTGATATGCTGAAGAACGCCACCTTCTGCGAGCCCTACCGGGGTCCCGATCAGTCGGACGGGGATATTTACCCTGATTTCCTTGTCCATGGATATCTCGCAAAAGTCCGCATGAAGGTAGGTGTTCTTGATGGGGTCAATCAAGAGATCTTTTATCATGGCCTTTTTAGTCTCTGTCCCCTGATCTGATTTCACCTGAAGATCAAGTATGACATTCTCCCCTCTGTCTTCCTTCAAGATACGAGCCAGTTCAGGATAATCTACAGCAAGCATCACTGGTTCGGTTTTGGGACCATAGAAAATAGCCGGGATCTGATTATTATTTCTGAGTTTTCTTGCAGCCCCTTTTCCCTTGCTTTTTCTTACTCGCGCAGCAAGTGTGACATGAGACATTTAGTACCTCCGATAATTAATAAAATTTTTCACAAATTAAAAAAAACGCCTTGTGTGCCAGGACGTTTTCTGTTTAGACGAATAGGGTGCTGACCGAATGAGAAGTATAAATTCTCTTGATGGTTTCCCCTAAGATCTCTGCTACTGATAATACGGTGATTTTGTTACAATTTTTGGCCTTGTCGTTTAGGGGGATGGTATTTGTTATAAACAGGCTGTCAATGGCTGATGCTTCGATCCTTTCGATAGCAGGGCCCGACAGGACAGCGTGTGTGCAGCATGCGTGGATCCCGATTGTCCCTCTGGAATTAAGTGCCATGGCAGCCTGTGTCAATGTACCTGCTGTATCAACCATGTCGTCAAGGATAACAGCGGTTTTGCCTTCTACCTCCCCGATGATGTTCATGGCCTCGGCTATGTTGGGTGCTTCGCGTCTTTTGTCAATGATAGCCAGGGAGGTGTTCAGTCGCTTGGCAAAGGCGCGTGCCCTTTCCACACCGCCGGCATCGGGCGACACGATAACCAGGTCGTTTTGAAAGTTGGTTTGAATATATTCCAACAAGATGGGTGCGGCAAAAATATTGTCCACCGGGATGTTGAAATAGCCCTGGATCTGTCCCGCATGCAGGTCGATAGACACAACCCTGTTTGCACCTGCAACGGTAATGAGGTCTGCAACGAGTTTGGCCGTGATGGGAACCCGCGGTTTGACCTTTCTATCCTGACGGCCATAACCGTAATAAGGTACCACCGCCGTAATTCGTTTTGCCGACGCCCTTTTGAGGGCATCCATTATTATCAGAAGCTGAATCAGATTGTCATTGACCGGCGTACAGGTGGATTGAAGAATAAAGGTATCGCGTCCCCTGACGTTTTCACCTATCTCCACCTGGGTCTCCCCGTCACTGAAAGTCTTGGTAGTTATCTTCCCTGGCTCGACATCCAGATAATCACACACTTCGAGCGTCAGAGTTGGGTTGGATGTTCCGCCAAATAACATCAATTCGGGTTCAAATGCCATTTTCATCCTTGCTTTTCTTTCTGGCTGGGGTGGGAGGATTCGAACCTCCGAATGCGGGCTCCAAAGGCCCGTGTCTTACCACTTGACGACACCCCAAAAGAATAGATTGACGATTTTCGATTGAAGATTGACTATTTGCAGGAGGTCCTTAATTTATAAATCATCAATCATCAATCATCAATCCTTAGATCCCCTCTACTACAAAGACATCCCCCAGGTTTTTGCGGAGGAGGTCTTTCTTTGCCGACAGGGCGTGATCCCTGGAGCCAAAAATACCGAAGACACTCGGGCCGCTGCCGGACATCAAGGCACCATCCGCCCCCGCATCCACTAACGATTTTTTGATGGTATTTATAACTGGAAAATGAGATGCGGTTACCGTCTCCAGGTCATTTTCGAGGAAGGCACTCACCGTAAGGGGATCTCTTTCCAAAGTAATCATATTAAAATTATACTCATCTTTTGTCAACTTTATTTTCAGGTTTTCATAGACCCATGAGGTTGATACATGAAAACCGGGTGTTACAATAACATACCAAAATTTCGGCCATTTTTCAATAGGCCTCAAGACTTCCCCGATCCCTCTGGCCACACACGGTCTGTTTAGTATAAAGAAAGGAACGTCTGCCCCCAAACGGATGGCCATATCGGCCAGATCCCGTGATGTTAGGGGGTTTTCGTACATCTCGTTAAGGGCCATAAGGGTGCAGGCAGCATCACTGCTCCCGCCTCCCAGACCGGCTGCAACTGGAATATTTTTTGTGAGTGTCAGGGAAAGGCCCTGGTTGAGATGGGTTCGAGAAAAAAAGGCTGTGGCTGCACGGTAAACAAGGTTTTCATGATCATCCGGTACAGAAAGACCCAGACATGTAAGGGTGATCTGCCCTGAATGGGTCAATGTCAATTCAAGATGGTCAAACAGGGTGACAGGAACCATGATGGAGACCAGTTCATGAAACCCGTCTGGCCGTCGACCGGTTACCTTGAGTCTAATATTCAGCTTGGCAGGAGCTAAGATTTTTATGGTTATCCCCGAACCTTCAATGTCAGGTAAAGGGTTTTACTTCCCCGCTTGATCAGGAAAAGAACGGTATTACCCTCCTTATATTCCCGGATTTTTTTTAGGAACTGTTCCAGATCTTTGGCCGGTACCTGGTCAACCTCAAGGATGATATCCCCTTGCTTTAGGCCAGCCTCCTCTGCGGGTGAATTTCTTTCAACCTGCACCACGACCAGACCGCTGGTTTGAGACAGGCCAAGACTTCCTGCAAGCTGTGGCGTTATTTCCTCGACAGTCATGCCTAAGGGCGGTTTGGCTTTGGCGACCTCCTGGGATTCCTTCTCCTCTTTCAGTTCTCCAATTTTCACTTTTAAGGGCTTTTTTCGGCCGTTCCGGATAACATCAACCATAACAGTTTTGCCTATGGTGGTGGCCCCGACAATAAAGGGAAGGTCGTTCATTTCATGGATCCGTTTGCCATCAAAGGAAATGATGACATCCCCCCTTTTGATACCCGCTTTTTCAGCAGGACCTCCGGCCGTGACATCCGCTACCAGAGCACCCTTTTCATCTTTCAGCTTGAATTTGTCCTTTAATTCAGGTGTAACCTTTTGAATCATGACGCCTAACCATCCCCTGATCACCTTTCCCTTCTTGAGTTGGGGCAGGAGTTCCTTGGCCATGTTTATGGGGATGGCAAACCCGATTCCTATATTCCCGCCGCTCCGGGAAAAGATGGCCGAATTAATCCCTATCACTTCCCCGGCTGTGTTCAAAAGGGGACCTCCGCTATTTCCAGGATTGATAGAAGCGTCGGTCTGTATGAAGTTGTCGTAAGGTCCTGCGCCGATCTGTCTGTACTTGGCGCTCACAATGCCCGCAGTAACCGTATTGCCGAGGCCAAAAGGATTTCCAATGGCTACGACCCAGTCTCCTACCTCGAGTTTGTCCGAATCACCAAGTGGCAGTGGTATGAGTTGATCATCCGGTTCAATACGGATCAGGGCCAGATCAGTCTTGCGATCACGACCTATGATTTTTGCGCTGAACTCTCTTTCATCAGCCAGCTTGACTTTAATTTCGTCCGTCTTATCTACCACATGGTTATTGGTCAATATGAAGCCATCCTTGTCTATAATAAAGCCGGTTCCGAGACTCCTTTGCCTAAAATTCTTCGGAGTCTGATCTCTGAAAAACCGTTCGAAAAAGTCTTTGAAAGGGTCATTAGGCCCAAAAGGGAAAGGGGTTGGCCCGCGCCCTTTTATTACCTTTACTGCACTGATATTCACCACCGACGGACTGGCCTTCTTGGCCAGTTGAGAAAAAGATCCCGGGGCAGTTGGGAGAACAGGGCTTGTCTGGGCATCCGGCGCTGGGAGCGGGCCAAGAATGGTGGCTGCCAAAAACCCGATAACCAGACAGAAAACGGTCCATCCGATCAGTTTTAAGTGCCTTCTGTTGGTGTGTGTTATGTCCATAAGAAACTCCTGAAATTTTATAAATTGTTAAAATTGACAGTCTCGTAAAAAGTCGAAAAGTACGTCATTGCGAGCGTAGCGAAGCAATCCCATTGGCTGTAACAGCTTGAAATCAGGAGATTGTTTCGTCCTCCCGCCTCCGCGGGAGTCCTCGCAATGACAGGTGAAATGACAAGTTTTTTTGACTTTTTGCGAATCCGTCAAAATTAGGCCTTAAACCGTCAGCGTTCAGCCTTCTCCCTTCACCTGAAGTCTCGCTATTTCGCGGCCTTGACAAAACGCCATTTCAGGTCGGTTAGAACGCTCTCAATAAATTTCTGTTCTTCTTCTGTGAGATTCCCCTGGGTCTTTTCCTTTAGCATGGCAATAGTATCAATGGCGTGTTTTGCAATGGGCAGGTCTTCCTTTTTTTCCCCGGTCGTGGGATCGGGAATTTCGCCGAAATGAAAAAGGGCCGAAGAACTGAGGCTGAAGATCAGGGAAGTGAAATTGGCCTCCGGCAACGGGGGCTTCTGGGCCTCCTCTTTTGCAGCCTGTTCTTTTGTTCCCTTTTTTTCCTCATTAAGGTCCTTCTCCTTCAACTCACCCTTTTCATCCAGTGCTCTCCTGTCCTTTATAACAAATCCTTTTTCTTCTTCAGACATATTTTTACTCCTACAATTCTATTCTTCTTACTGAAAAAACCTGTGTAAGTCCCTGAACTTCCTCAAGAACTTCGTCGCTAACAAATGAGTTGGTAGTCAACAGAATTATGTTCTGCTTTTTCTTCTTTTCCTCTCCCACCTTCATGCGGCTGATGTTGATGCCCCGATTCCCTAACGTAGTTGCAATCTGGCCGATGACACCCGGGCTGTCCTGATTGTATATGAGCAGATGGTGGCCCTCAGGAATTGCCTCCAGGTAGAAATTGTTAATGCGCAGAATTCGGGGTAGCGTTTTGCCGAAGATGGTGCCGGAAATGATGTTTTGCCCTTCCAACGTCTTGACCGTGAGCTTTACGAGACTGGCAAAATCTTCGGAGGTTTTGCTCTTGGATTCCACCACCTTTATGCCTCGATCTGCCGCAATATAAGGCGCATTGACAAAGTTCACGTCATCTTTAAGGATGGGCGTAAGCAGCCCTTTAAGCATTGCCGTGGTCAGAGGTCCCAGATCGTATTCGGTGACGGCCCCCGAGTAATTTATCCGGGCCTCCAGGATGGCACTGTCAGCAAGCTGGGATTGCAAGGAGCCCATCCTTTCCAGCAGGATTGCGAAGGGTCTCAGGGTGCTCATCAACTCGCTGCTTATAGCAGGCACATTGACCGCGTTTTTTACGGAACCGTGAAGAAGATATGCCACGATCTGTTCGGCAACGTCCTTGGCCACGTTGTCCTGGGCTTCCCTGGTGGAAGCGCCTAAGTGAGGCGTGCAGATGAAATTGGGAAGGTTCATCAGCCTTATTTTCCCCGGCGGCTCGGTGCTGAAAACATCCATGGCTACGCCTGCCAGATGGCCCGATTCGAGGGCATCACAGAGATCATCTTCATTGACTATTCCGCCGCGCGCGCAGTTGATCACCATGGCGCCCTTTTTCATTTTGGCGATGGTCTTGCTGTTGATCATGTTGGCGGTTTCATCGGTTTTCGGCGTATGGATCGTCAAATAATCCGCCCGGTTGAGCAGTTCATCAAAGGAAACCGGTTCGAGATCCAGCCTTTCAATGGCCTCGGGCTTGATGTACGGGTCATAGACGATTACCTTCATCTCCATGCCCCTGGCCCTGTCCGCCACAATGCGGCCGATATGGCCGGCACCGATCAGGCCGAGGGTCTTGTTGAAAAGCTCGCGACCCTGAAGTTTTTTCTTCTCCCATTTTCCGGCCTTCAGGGAAGCGGTGGCCTGGGGTATATTGCGTGAGAGGGCCATGATCATGGCCATGGTGTGTTCGGCCGTGGTGATGGTATTGCCCTCAGGTGTGTTCATCACCACAATTCCCCGCTGGCTGGCAGCCGGGATGTCCACGTTGTCCAGGCCGATTCCCGCGCGACCAATGACCTTGAGGTTGTCGGCGGCGTTAATAATGTCTGCAGTAACCTTGGTTGCGCTACGGATCGCAAGGCCGTCATACCGGCCGATAATCCCTTTGAGTTCCTCCGGGGAGAGGCCGGTATTGACATCCACACCCCGCCCACAGGGCGGGGCGTCACGGATAGACGAGGCTTTCCAGCCTCGGCGAAAATGCGTTGTGGGACAAGAATGTCCCCCCTATCAAATTTAATATTCGCTTCATTCATCCCTGCCCGCAGGACGGGGCATTCTGAAGCATTTTCGTAAAGATGTCATTCCCGTGAAATCTGTCCGTGCGATGTTGGAAATCCCCGGTATTTAGGTAAAGTTTATGTAACTACCCAGCTATTTAGGTTGTCCACCCTCCGTAGCAAAGCTACTGCGGAGGACGGGAAGACTGAAGGCCGAAGGCTGAAATTCCCTGACAGCCTTCCTCCATCTTTAGTCTTAACTCTAAATACCTAATTTTTTGTAGTCTTCCACCTTCAGTCTATTCACCTGAGTAGATACATTATTTTTATCATGCAAAGGAATTTTGTCAAGACGGTTGTTTAAGGGAAAAAAATAGAGAAAAACCCTTGACATTTGTTTTTAATGTTGTTAAACATTCCTGTCAATATAGTCTCAGGGGTGAAGTATGCCCTATGAGAGATTTTCAAAAGAAAGGAGGTGAATCGCGTAAATTTCAGATCGATTGTTTATTGGGTAACTTAACAACAAACACATTTTAGGAGGAGAGAGTAATGAAAAAGATACTTTTGTTTGCACTTGCAGCCCTGTTAGTAGTAGCATGGGCCATGCCGGTCATGGCCAAGGTGCACATGGGCGGTATCGTATTTGTGGATG
>JAFDHL010000374.1 GCA_019308785.1 Deltaproteobacteria bacterium | reverse complement strand
TTGAGAAACCAATGGGAGGTATGGTGGGCTGAAGACGATATTCCTCAAGGCGACTGGGAGCAGCAAGTCCGTGAACAGATCAGTCAAGCGAATGCTGTGGTACCAGTATTATCTTTTCACACCGAAAAAAACGATGTTTTCAAGGATGAGCTAGAGTGGGCCAAGAAATGTGACCGGCTTATTTTTCCTTTCTTTATTAGTAAAGCAGAAGTAAAGCAGAACTACCTTTTGGATTTGGGCGGCTGAATCGCACTGATGCATTCGATTGGAATGGCGCTGTAAATCATCCCGGCTTTCAACAGCTGAAAAAAAAGATTGGCGCAAAAATTGTGCGCTATATTAATATTCCAAAACGATTATCATCGCTTGATTTAGACAGAATGACGCTCCAGTTGCCCTGCTTTGTCTTCGCACTCTCTTCACACGAATCTCAAGTCTCTCCAAAGGATGGCGTCAATCTATTCCAACTCTTAGAGCCTGCAGCCGGTCTTATATCCTCTTACGATGTATGGAAATACCATAAAAAAGATCATGTTTTTTTCGCAAGGATTAAAAGGTTACGTCAATCTAAATGCGCTTTGTTTCTTGATTCTGGGAACTATGAAGCTTCTCATAAAGATGACCATTATTCAAAAAAACATAACCCAGATGGTTGGCGTCGAGATTGTTTTAGGAAAGTGGCCTCCAAGATTAAACCAGACATTGCATTTGCTTTCGACAAATGGCCAATAACAGGTGGTATAGACGAAATAACCAATCGCATAGTTAGGAACTTTCGTGCGGATGAACGTGCTATCCACGAACTAAGTTTTCCCCTTTGTCCTATCGTTCACTTGCCAGAAAAGGATAAAAATATAACAGTTGTTGAATGCGCTTCCCAAATTGTCACAAAGGTTGTAAAAAAGCTTGATCCAATTATGGTCGCAATTCCTGAACGCGAATTGGGCGATGGCCTAATTGAGCGGGTTAGAACTGTCCGAGGTGTTCGGAGTGCATTAAACGGCCTTGGCAGATATTATCCACTGCATCTACTCGGAACAGGAAATCCGATTACAATGATTGCGCTTGCGGCAGCCGGAGCTGATTCGTTTGATGGGTTGGAATGGTGCCGCACTGTAGCAGATTATGAGGATGGGACTCTTTTTCATTTTCAACACTTAGACTGTTTTCGCGAGAAATATTCTTCACGTTTACAATTAAAAATCCGAAAAATCATCGAAAATGAAGAGGCAACATACACCGCACAAGTGGCCAGTTATAACCTTGATTTTTTTACCGATTTAACAAGAACTATACAGGACATGATTCACCGTGACAATGTAGAGCATCTGTTGAAGCAGATACCAAATATCGGCGCTAATATATTTAAGGAAATTACGGAATGAAAACCTCTCTTTCTGTACGAGTATGCAAACGATTAGAAAGAACTGTCCGCAGGCTTTGCCCTCTTATCGAGCAGCAAGTTAATACTAAAAGCAGTTCGCCCTGGTCGGAGAATGATCTGCGCCGGGAGCTTGTTGCCTGTATTCTTGGCAGCCAAGTGCGACACGAGATGGCGACCACAGCACTGGAGCGTCTCGAACAGGCACAATTGCTTCATGACACTTGGTGGAGTGGCTCACGGGATACTTTTGAATCTAAGGGGATAATAGGGGACGTTGTTGACTATGTTGACAAAGTATGTTAATTGTTTGAGATATCAATAATGTGAATTAGGGGACGTTGTTGAATTTGGTGAATAACTTCAAGCCATCTGTTTCATTTAATATCCTTCATTCCTTTTTATGGGCGAGCAGGCAAAAGGGGGGACGTCGGTTCTAAAACAACTTAAGGTTCACTAAATTATCTTGTCGTGCTCTTTCCCAAAATACGCTTATTCACTTTATGTCTTTTCACATAGTATTATTATATGATATTGTTTCGATGTAAATATTCATTAGCATGTACTAATAATTTGTTTTAGAACCAACGTCCCCATTTCCGCCTTATAATAAGGCTTTTCGGCAGCCTACTTCAAAGTTATGCTACCCGAATCGAGCTTCTACTCTCTTAGATCAAGGAAAACTAGATGAAAAACTCGACGACTTGGTTGCGGATTAGTTACTGGGTGGGGGCGATTGCAGATGGCCTCGTCGCCCTCGCAATGTTCGGTGAGGCGATATTCGCTATTCCCAGCCCCTTGACTCACTACGTTCCAGAAATTCCGTACCGCTACAGTATGGGTCTCGCTGGTTCGCTGATGTTGGGATGGACCATTCTGCTTCTCTAGGCCAATCGCAAGCCTGTGAAAAGGCGCGGTGTCCTGCTGATCACCAACGTCGTCGTGCTGGGCCTCATGGGTAGCAACCTTTTTGCATTGTCAGCTGGCTACATGCCTGTTGCGGCCGCGATTCCAATTCTGGTCTTTCAGGGGATGCTGATTGCGCTCTTTACGTCAACCTATCTTGCATCCAAACGCCAGCTATCCGGGACCGATTTGGATGCCTAACAACATTACACTTCAGCGGGCCCCTACTACCGGCGATTTGTTTGCATTGCAAACAAATCGTCGGTTTCCGCCTTCGGCGGTTTCGTACGGGTCCGCTGAGTTTGGCCGTTAAAATCTCCTTGACATGGTGGCAAAAAGTGATATCATATTATCTATGAATCGCAACCACCGGAAAACCTTGGATGCCGTTTTCGCCGATCCGGTTTCCGGCAATATTGAATGTCGAAGAATCGAAGCCCTATTCAAAGCTGCGGGCTGCGAGATCATCGAGGGCAGCGGTTCCAGAATTACCATTTTACATAAAGGCCGAAAAGCGGCCTTCCACCGCCCGCATCCCGGCAAGGATGCCTTGCGGTACCGGGTAAGCGCAGCCCGTGATTTTCTTAAACTGATAGGAGTTACGCCATGAAGAACGCCATGACTTACAAAGGCTATGCCGCCCGCATTGAGTTTGACGCCCAGGATCGTATTTTCTTTGGCCGCCTGGCGGGCATTCGAGATATTATTACCTTCCACGGCGAAACCGTGGATGAACTGGAAGCAGCCTTCAAAGAGGCGGTTGACCATTATCTTGCCACCTGCGCCGAGCTTGGAGATGAGCCGAACAAACCATACTCCGGCAAGCTGACCTTGCGCATTCCACCCAGCGTTCACGCCGCTATCGCCACGGCAGCCGAGACCAGCGGTAAAAGCCTCAATAAATGGGTTGCTGATATGCTGGATCAAGCCACCCATGCACTTTAAGTTTTAAGGGCTATTCAAGTTCGTCATTTCAATTCATGAAAACAGGGACGTCCGTTACATTTTTACATTTGGCTCTATTATCTATTTATTTCTATCATGCTAATTTATTTATTGACAAGACAGAAGATTTCAAATGTAAATTGTAACGGACGCAAATAGGGGACGTTGGTTCTAAAACAACTTGACAAAGTGTAAGGAAAAGGGATAATCATTTATCATGCCGAGACAGTCAAGACTAGACCCAAAAAAAGCGTAATTAGAGGGCGAAGTTAGCTTTGCAGTCGCACTTACAGTTATCAAAGTTTGACACCTTACTGTGTCGAATATCGAATCAAAAAAGGACAAACTCCTCCGTCTGCTTT
>JAFDHL010000085.1 GCA_019308785.1 Deltaproteobacteria bacterium | reverse complement strand
TGACCTGATCAAAACAAAGAAGACAAGGCAAGAAAACGTAAAGGATTTACAGGATATCGAGTACCTTTTAAAAGCAAAGACCATTTCCAATCCTTAATCTCCAAATTCCTCAATATTCAATCTTCAATCGCCAATCCCGTCCTCTTGCCCCTTTTTCAAGACGGTATCTCTTTTCACACTTACGACACATTTCCCAGATAATACACTGTGACCGGAACTTGCAGTAACTATGTGTGTTATGGCTTGGCACGATCAGGGTTGAATTCATCCATTCTATGCCGGGAAATCTCTCCTTCAATCATATAGATTACTTCTTCGGCAATGTTGGTGGCATGATCCGCTATCCGCTCAAGGTGCCGCGAGATTAACAGGAGGTTGATTAAGTATCCCACACGGTCAGGTTGGCGGCTAATAGCTTCTTTGATTTTATCATAAATGCTGTGATTTATTTCATCCACTTCATCATCCAGCAAACATATTTTGTAGGCCAGATCAACATCAAGGTTTACAAGAGCATCAAGGCTACCCTTGAGCATGGCTTCCGTTTTTTCAGCCATTACGCTGAAGTCAAATGGAACTGTTACCGGTGGCCGCTTTGAAATATTTATAACACGTTCAGCAATGTTTACTGCCTCATCACCAATGCGCTCTAAGTCATTGTTGATCTTTATGACAGCGCTGATGAATCGCAGGTCCACTGCAACAGGCTGATGCAAAGCAAGGACTTTAAGGCATTCCTCTTCAATTTCTACCTCGATCTCATCAATTTCACGGTCCGCATCTATAATTTTCGTTGCCAGATCTCCATTCCTGGTCTCACGGGCTTGAATAGCCATTCGGACCCGTTCTTCTACCATAGCACCAAGTGAAAGGATCTTTTTCTTCAGCTTTTCTATCTCTTTTTGCAAATGTCTTTCCATAAGTTTCTCCATAACAGATCTTTTTCTGGAAGCCTATATCAACCAAAACGTCCGGTGATATAATCTTCTGTCTGTTTAAGACTGGGACGGGTGAATAGGGTATCGGTTTTGCCAACCTCCACCAGATTTCCCAAGTAAAAAAATGCGGTGATATCGGAAACCCGTGCCGCCTGCTGCATGTTATGGGTTACTATTATGATTGTGTATGTCTTTTTCAATTCATGGATTAATTCCTCGATCTTTTGAGTGGCTATGGGGTCCAGAGCCGAGCAAGGCTCATCCATTAACAGGACTTCCGGTTCCACGGCCATGGCCCGAGCGATGCATAGCCGCTGCTGCTGCCCTCCTGATAGGCCAAGGGCTGAATCATAAAGCCTGTCTTTTACCTCATCCCACAGGGCGGCCTGTCGTATAGTCTTTTCAACCCGCTCTGAAATAGAGGCCTTATCTTTGATACCGTTAACGCGCAATCCGTATGCCACGTTTTCAAAGACAGTTTTGGGAAAGGGGTTGGGTTTTTGAAATACCATACCGACACGACGTCGAAGGGCGACCACATCCACATTGGGATCATAGATATCTTGGCCATCCAAAACAATATTACCCTCCACGCGACTATAAGGGATCAGATCGTTCATCCGGTTCAGACAGCGCAATAGGGTGCTTTTCCCACATCCTGATGGACCGATGAGGGCCGTTACCTGGTTCACATAAAAATCAAGAGAGATATCAATCAAGGCATGGCAATCACTGTAATAAAAATCCAAATCTTTTATTGTCATTTTTAATGATTCATCCATCTTTTTACTGCATCCTCCTTCGGAGACGAGCCCGGTAGATAATTGCAATAAGGTTCAACCCAAGAACAAGAACAATCAGCACAAGGGCGGTTCCGTACTGGAGGTGTCGTGTTGCTTCGATTTCTGTTCCTGCAGTAGCCAGGACATAGATGTGATAGGGAAGGGCCATAATTTCATCAAAAACAGAAGATGGCAGGGAAGGTGTATAAAATACAGCCGCGGTAAACATTATGGGCGCGGTTTCTCCAGCGGCCCGGCTGATACCCAAAATCGCACCTGTAAGGATACCGGGCAGGGCAGCGGGCAAAACTACCCGATTGATTGTTTGCCACTTGGTAGCGCCAAGGCCAAGTGAGGCTTCCCGATACGTGTCAGGAACTGCCCGAAGGGCCTCCTCAGAGGCCCCGATAATTACCGGCAAGGTCATTACCCCAAGGGTCAGGGCTCCAGACAATATGCTCACTCCGAATTGTAACCAGACCACAAAGAAGGCCAGACCAAAAAGACCGAAGATTATAGAGGGGACTCCTGCAAGGTTATTGATCCCTAACCGAATTATCCGGAGCAACCGGCCGGGTTTGGCATATTCATTAAGATAAATAGCAGATGCAACTCCTATGGGAAGGGCGACCAGAATAGCACCTAAGCTGAGGCAGACGGTCCCAACAATACAGGGCAGGATACCCCCCTTGGTCATGGATTCCATGGGCGGCTGTGTCAGAAACGTCCAGTTGATGGCCCGCCATCCTCTTGCAACAAGAAAGTATACAATGATCAACAGCGCGACACCATTAATGGTGGCCGCAATCCTGAATAGTCCGAACATTGAGGCTTGAACAAATTTGCGCCTCCCCTGAAGACCATTTGATTGGTCCGTGTTTACTAACCTTTCTTTCACCCTTTCATTCCCCATTCCGCAATCCGAATTCTAAAATCTAAAATCCAAAATTCCTTTCTTAGAGTGTTGCTGCTCCCACCTGCCGGTATTTGTTGGAGACATAATCAGCCACAAGGTTAAAAAGCAGCGTGAAAAGAAATAATATAATGCCCGTGGCGAACAGCGCATGATAGTGATCGCCCCTGAAAGGGGCCTCTGCCATCTCAGCGGCAATGCTGGCCGGCATGGGTCTCACCGGGTCAAATAGAGAAGCAGGAATAAGAGTTGCACCACCAGCAACCATGAGTACTACCATGGTCTCCCCAATGGCCCTGGACATCCCTAAAATGATGGCCGTGCTAATGCCGGAAATGGATGCTGGAATGATTACTCGCCAGATTGTTTCCCAGTGAGTAGCACCCAGGGCAAGAGACGCCTCTTTGAGTTCTATAGGCACACTGAAAATAGCATCTTCAGAGATGCTGCAAATAGTTGGGATAGACATAAAAGCCAACATCAGCGATGCATTAAAAAGATTCAGGCCAGTGGGGATATCAAGGATTTCTTGAAGAAAAGGGGCAAATACCACCATGCCAAAGAATCCGATCACCACGGAAGGAATGGCTGCCAGGAGCTCTACAACCGGTTTAACCCACTCCCGCACCCGGTAAGAGGCCGCCTCCGCAAGATAAAGAGCGGTCAGCACCCCCAGGGGAATGGAAATTATAGAAGCCACAGCAGTGACTGATATGGATGCAGCGATCAGTGGAAAGATGCCGAAATCAGGGGGATCATCAGTGGGATACCAGTATTTACCAAAGAGAAAATCATGGACAGAAACTTCCTTGAAAATAGGTATGCCTTCCATAAAAAGGAACAGGACGATCAGGCCAAGCGTTGCTATTGAGGCAAGGGCGACGCCGAAAAAAGCGACCCGGATTTCCTTTTCCCTTCTTTGACGGATACTTACTGTTTTACCACCCTCCTTTCCCAATTTATTTCTTTATTCCCCTTACTAATGAGAGATGCTGGTTTCTGGATACTGATCGAAGATCCCGTCTTTAGCGGGGATGAGATATGGAATGGATTGTTTTATCCAGCATCGAGCATCCCCGCCTGCCATTTCTGCCCACAGTACGGCAGGCGGGCGGCGGGCAGACAGCATCCAGTATCGCTTTGACTTAACCAATGGAGTATGAGTCTCACCAACTCGTCGGTTTAAGGCCAAGCTTTGCTAATAGAGAGGCACAAACCCGGCATCGCGCACGTATTTTTGACCTTTTTGTGGGTGCACAACAAAATTAATGAATTTGAGCGTATCACCCTTGGGCCAGCCTGACGTAAACATATAGAGGGGGCGACTAATGGGGTATGTCCCGTTCAGTGTAGTTTCCAGAGATCCTTTAATACGATCCACCATCAAAGGCTTCACATTATCATTCATATACCCAAGTCCGATGTAACCAATGGCGTTTTTGTTATTTGCAACTGCCTGCACAATAGCGCCGTTGGAAGCCTGAAGCAGGGCCCCTGGAAACACCCTCTCCTTCTTCATTACTTTCTTGGACCAGACCTCGTACGTCCCGGAAGAAGTATCGCGGGAAATGACCACGATTTTCCTGTCCGGCCCATCTAACTCTTTCCAGTTCTTGATTTTTCCCATATAGAGATCTCTTAGTTGAGCCATGGTGATATCCGTTACGCTGTTGCTGGAATGCACTACGGGCACGATACAGTCGTATGCCACGGCAAAAGGAACCGGATATCTCCCTTTTTCAACAGCCAGCTTCACTTCCTTTGATTTGATGAACCGCGAGCTGTCCGCAATATCGGTTGACCCATCAATGAGGGCTTTGATTCCATTTCCTGAGCCGCCACCGGAGATGGAAATTTTAACGTCCGGATGTTGCTTCATATAGGCTTCCGCTACTTTCTGAGCAATTGGAAGCACTGTCGTGGACCCTTTAATTACTATGTTGCCTGCGTAAGCGAGACTCGCGGTAAAACACAAGGCTACGGCAAACGTACCTACTGAAAACCCTTTGAATTTCATATCTTTCCCTCCGTTAATCCAATTTTGAAAATAAATTAACTCTAAATTGTTAGACTTTTGTTAGAATCCTATTAATGTCTGATTAGCGACCTTTCATCATCACCTCCTTTGCATCCAAAGCCTTTCGATAAAAATAACTGCTATAAAAAGAAAATAGTGTTTCTTCATAAAACACTATAAGTCCGTGGCTCTTCCCACATAAATCAGTGACCCCCATAATGAGTAAAACTGAGGGGGATAGAGAGATGGCCCCCTATCCCCGACACCCATCCGCTTGGGGGGAGGAGGGTGGGTTTTTGTACATCGGCACAAACCAAGAAAAGGTAATGAAGAAGCTAAGCCGCAATTGTTAGGCATTCATTAAGGAAAAATTAAGATTGTATGACAATAATTAATCTTCGGCCTTATCTTCCTCCGGGCTGAACTGGACTGCCAGTGCACGAACTACACCAAGACAGAGTATTACAAATCCAAAGGCAAGTAATGTTTTCCATGAGATGCTCTCCTGCCCGTAGAGTTTCACGATAAGTTCCCGGATTACAAAGACAATGGCAGGATTGACCATTGTATGGAGCCTGAATCGGTGGGATTCGAAGTATTCTATAAAGCTTCTAAATAATTCGATGATGACTAAGAAGGTGAGAATGTCTGTGACCACAGTGTTAAAAGATTGTCCAATCGGTTGACTATCCAAAAACGCCTTCATCCCATAAAGTATCCTGATGAGACCAATGGCCAGCACCAGGATAATATAGATGACGAGGACATTGATGATGTATTGGAGCGATTTACGAAATACCTGCTGGGCATCCGGCAATTTCAAAACTGATCTTTCCCCTAATTTATTATTTGCTGCCACTTGGACTTCCTGTACTAAATCATACAAGTCGCAAATTAAGGCTCCATTAGATAAACATGAAAATATTGTAAAGTTTTTCGGTTTTCATACATGAGGTTTGGCACGGCTTGTAACGTAACAGAGATATAACTCTAACTTAATTAGATTGTAATGCTGGTGAAATTTAATATCAGCCATCATTAAACTATAAGCATCCAGTATTTTGCCAGGCGACGCTGACTTCTTTAATGCGATACACTTGTCGGCCGGCAGGAAAGAGGCATTTTACATAAGGGGTATAGGAAGTTGGCATCGATAAGATGATTTTCTTAGACTGCAACACTTTAAATTTGTGAAAGGAGCAAGACATGTCAGACGGAAAAATATTAGTAGTGGAGGATGACGAAGACCTGGTTCATATGCTGGAATACAACCTCACCAGGAAAGGATACGCCACTATGACCGCCTTAGACGGTTTGGATGCCTGCTATCTAATTGAAGAGGAAAAACCTGATTTGATTCTCCTTGATGTAATGCTTCCCGGTCTAAGCGGATTTGAAATTTGCGAGATCATCCGCAACCATTATCATGAAGAAATCTCAGACATCCCTATTATTATGCTTACTGCTCTCGGTTCCATGGAAAACAAACTGAAAGGGATCGAGACGGGGGCTGATGACTATATTCCCAAGCCATTTACGCTTAAGGAGGTCTTGTTAAAGGTTGATAGACTGGTCTGCAAGGAAAAAAAGAAAAAACAAATGAACATGAAAGTTGAAAATCTCGAAGCAAGAGAAAAGCAGCAAACTGATTTTCAAAGCATGCTTTTTCATGAACTAAGAAACCAGTTGTTGATAATCGGCGGTTATTCTTCAATTGCACAAAGACACGAGCTGACTCCGGAAAAACATCGGCATTATGCCGGAGTAATCAAAGAGAGTTCCAGTTTTCTAAATTCATTGGCAGAGGAGATCATTCTTCTTTCCAGAGTGGAGACCGGTGAATATCCGCTGCCGCGGGAGGAGGTCTGTCTGGAAGAAATAACTCAACAGACCATCTCTGTTCTCTTACAACAGGCAACGAAAAAAGAGATACAGATACATTTCCAAAGGACAGGAAAAATTCCAAGAATGAGGCTGAATCCGACTGCGGTAAAGCTTTGTCTTTCCAACCTTATCGAAAATGCTGTCAAATACAGCCCGGAGAAGTCCGGCATAAGAGTAAGTCTCATGTTACAAGGAGAAAAAGAGGTCATAGTTGAAGTCAAAGATAGTGGTCCCGGCATACCGGAAAAAGATATAGGAAAAATATTCAACAAGTTTTATCGGGGTGAAAATGTGAAAAACAAAACCAAAGGGACCGGCATAGGTCTATATATTGCCAAGACCCTGATCGAAGCTATGGGGGGCATCATAAGTGTGGAAAGCAAAGATGGAAATGGAACCTATTTTAGAGTGGTGTTAACGGATTTGCATGAAATTCACGATTAATTGGGGTTGTGCAAGTGGCGTGTATATTAACCAAAAATTAATACTCCCTTCATCATAATGTAACAATGCCCAAAGATAGATACTGGAAGAGGACGATACTTCGACGCTACGGTGATAACGCTGCAATATTAAAAAACCAAAAGCAGAAGAGGTTGGCAACTATGGAGAAAATAGTGGTTTTGACCAAGGGATCAGAGACTGATCCCGATTTGCTTGTATGGCTTAAAGAGCTGTTCCCTGATTGCGAGATCCAAATTGGTTCCAAGGTGACTGAGACTTTTGGGAAATATCCTGCCAGCTGTTTTCCTTTCCGGTTACGAAAAACACAACAGGGAAGGAACGATGGCGAACATTTTGGTTATTGATGTCCACCCAGATGAAGGGAATTATTTTACTCATTTTTGGATTACTTACTGCTATTGCGCTAATCTTCTGGCAGTTTAAGTTCATGATAAATCAGCATCCGAATACGGATCTTTTGGTTGAGCTGTGGAAAAAGATGGGTCCTGATGAAAGGGGCGGTCATCAGACCGTCTTTATTGACCACTAAATACAATATCCGTCTCGGTCGAATCCGAACTCCAATTAGCGTTACAGACATCAATATTCTCTTCTAACCATGATGTGATCTTGCTCCGGATTTCTTCGGGTATTTCTCTTGTTAAAATTGTGAATTCCCTTGAATCCTCCTTTTCGTCATATGCAAACATCACCCTGCTTAAGGCCCCTCCGGGTAAACTCAGGTCTCCACAATCTGACAAATCGAAAACGGATAGCAATTTATTCACGTGTCTTTTTTTCTCCATTTATTTCCTCCTGTTTTGTTTATTAAGATTGATGGACTCGTAAAAAGTCTCGAAATCGTCATGCCGGACTTGATCCCCGCTGATCACGGGATCTGCGACCGGCATCCAGAACCTATTGGAAAGGATGGTTTCCGGCTTTCGTCCACCCTCCATAGTCCCGCTTGAGCGGGACGGGGGACGGGCCGGAATGACGGAAAAGAGAACTTTTTCGAGCGCTTTTTTTTTGTGTATTCAATGCCCGCCTGATGTTGACAGGCTTTGCTGAAAAACAAGGCTCATCCATTGATGCTTAGTGATAATGCAGAATAGTTAAAGGAGTATTAGGAAAACGTTAAAGAATTGCAAAAATTCGGGTTTTCTGATTCCTTGAGGCAGGGATTATTAATGAAAGGGCTAAACCAAATCTTGGCCGGGGCGATTCCATGCCTTGGGCAGGTGAATTGTAAAGGTGCTTCCTTTGCCAGGCGTGCTTTCAACTGATACCCTGCCGCCGTGTGCCTGGACGATATGCTTTACAATGGCAAGGCCCAATCCGGTTCCCCCGAGTTCCCGGCTTCTGGCCTTATCTACCCTGTAGAATCGCTCAAAGAGGCGGGGTAAATGCTGCTTTTCAATACCGCAGCCCTGATCGCTGACATTAATAACGGTTTCATTAACTGTCTGTGTTGCATCTATCTTCACCAGGCCTTCGGCATTACTGTGCTTGATCGCGTTATCAAGGAGGTTCACGATGGCCTGTTCAAGGAGTTCAGGGTTGATGTTTGCCTTCAGTTCATCATTGCATGTAAGTTTCATGCGTATTTTTTTTGAATCGGCCTTCACCTGACAGGCATAAATGGCTGCCTGGAGGACATCACTTATCCTGGTCTCATAAAGAGCAATCGATTCCTTTTCAGTTCCCTCCTCAATCCTGGAGAGGCTCAGAAGATCTTCAATAATAACTTCCAGGCGATTTGTGTGCTTCTCGATAATCTTAAGAAAACGCCCGGCGTCCTCGCCGCGATTCAATGCACCATCTCTGAGCGTTTCAACGAATCCCTTAATGGCAGTTATCGGAGTTTTGATCTCATGGGAGACATTTGCCACAAAATCGCGACGGATATTTTCAAGTCTCCTGAGACGGGTTACATCGTGTAACACAATAAGCGCGCCGATACTTTTTCCCTTTTCGTCATTTAGGGCTGTACCATGTCCGTTAAGAATCCGCTCACCGTCCTCAAACAGAACAATGTCCTTTTCAACCGGCTCCCCGGATGATAACACATCCCTCACAAAGTTTTGCAGATCCGTATTCCTAACTAACTCCTGGATGCTCCTGCCCTTCGCATCAGACAGATTACACTCCAACATCTCAGCGGCAGCCTGATTCATATTGATAACCCGCTCTTCAGAATCCACTGCAATGACCCCTTCCACCATGCTGGAAAGCACGGTCTCAAGCTCATTTCGTTGCCGCGTAATAGTTTTAATCCGTTCATTAAGTTCAAATGCCATCTGGTTCATGGTTTCGGAAAGACTTCCGATCTCCTCTGATTTAGAGACAGGTAGTCTGCATTCCAGGTCTCCACGGGCAAAGCGCTCGGCCCCTCTTTTAATCTCTTCAATGGGACGGCTGATACGCCGGGAGATCAGTAGACTGATGATTGCGGCAAGAAGTGCAATAATAACACCTCCGACAGCAATCTTTATCTGTATGCTCTTTATCGTTTCATCTATGGCGGTAAGAGGTATGGAAGTACGGATTGCCCCGGTGATTACTGAATCGTTTCTCAATGGTACTGCTACATACATCATATCTTGTTGAAGCGTGCGGCTATGTCTGGTGGATATGCCAACACTGCCGCTCAATGCCCTAATTACCTCTGGACGGTCTATGTGATTGTCCATTTTCTCAGGGTCATCTGCGGAATCACCGATCACCTTGCCCGATGGCAAAATAACCGTGATTCGCGTTTCGGCTCTGGCCCCTGTCTTCTTGCACAACTGATCAATGCCCTTTTGATCATGAGACAAAAGACTTCTTAAGACCTGTCTATCTAAAAGATGGGCCCTGGCTTCGAGATCGGAGGCATACTGTTCAAGAAAGGATTGTTTTATAGATCTAGAGGCAAACCATGTTACGGCCGCCAGTGATATGACGGTAATAAGCAGGTAAGAGGGGTAAAGTTGCCAGAGCAATCGTCTCTTTTTTGCCATTACTATTCCTTAAATCTGTATCCAACGCCCCGGACTGTTTCGATGTAATTACCGGCAGGTCCCAGTTTTTTCCTTAAACCCACGATCTGGACATCCACCGAGCGATCAGTGACAAAGTAATCATCACCACGAACGGCATCCACAATTTGGGAGCGCGTAAATACCCATCCCGGTCTTCTTGCCAAAAACTTAAGGATACCAAATTCTGTAAAAGTCAATTGAACAGGTTTACCGTCAATGAGCACCTCACGACGTCCGGGATGGATAACAAGATCGTGAATTCTAAGGATGGATGATTCCTCCATGGGTTCTTTTACATTCCTGCGCAAAACCGCTCTCACCCTTGCCACTAAAATCCTTGGGCTAAACGGTTTGGTGATGTAGTCATCGGCGCCTAGTTCCAGACCAGTGACAATATCAGCTTCTTCTCCCTTGGCTGTCAGCATCACTATGGGAATGTCCCTGGTGCCTTGATCGTTCTTGAGAAGTTTTGTGCTTTCCAGCCCATCTATACCGGGAAGCATGAGATCAAGCACAATCAAGTCAGGAAACTCTGTTTTAGCTATTTCCAATGCCTTTTCACCAGATGTTGTGCAAATAACTCGATACCCCTCTCTATCGAGGTTGAACCTAACCAGCTCAAGGATATCTTCTTCATCATCTACTACAAGAATGCGTTCTTTTGCCATGATGGTATTCTTCTTTAGGGTCTCTAATGTTTGGGAATATTATAACACAGTGTCTTATATCTATGTTAGTATTAGATTAGAATTGTGTAAATATTTTATTAAGTAGAACCGGATTATTGGGAGGGAGATAATAGAAAGCTTTGAAGAATCGGCGCGGCGTTGCCTCTTTTTCAAGGCGGTATCTCTTTTCACTCTTACGACAAATTTCCCAGATAACGCACTGTTGTCGAAACTTGCAGTAGACGCAGGGATCGGTACATGCCTCGCAGTTTTCAAGGCATTCCTCACAGTAGCCGATCTCCATCTTCTGGCATGTTATATAGGCTTCACGATCGGGATGATATTTGCATTGCACGGCTTTGGCCTCACAATCAACTTAATATTTTTTCAACTTTTTTTCTCGACATAGCCTGGTGTTTATCTCTCACAGAGTCCACACAGAGCACAGAGATGTAACATCACGGTTGATATATCCGGACACCACTTCCTTTTTTGATCAACTGGAGTGAAAGCATGTTATTCCTGTAATCCTGTCAAATATCTTTTCTGGCTCATTTTATCACTACCCATCCCGACTTCATAATCAGGAAAACAAGGGCTGTTAAAAGATATAGTATCATAAAGCCGAGGTGGGAAATATCTATAAAGAGCGTAAAATCAGGTGAAAAAACCACATCAGGCATATTCTTCAAGACCCTGAAAATCCCGGTTATGACGATACCCCCCAACAGGACAATTCGCACATAGGCAGAAGAGGTCAAAGCTAATTCCTTTCTGCCAGAAAGAACATAATCTACGATGACATAGGCAAAAAGCCCCAAAAGAAAAATGGCGCCGAGATAATGAATATAATGAGTCAGATAAAAATCGGCCGACCATCCCATCCCCGGGATATCAGATACATAATAGCGTTTGAATATTGGCATCTGGCCAAACCCGGTAAATGCCATCACAACAAAGGTTAATACATATATCCAGCCTAAGGCCTTTTTTCCGCCAGATAGTTTGTAAGTATTATCGGACTTCATTCCCCCTTCTCCTCTGCTATCTAGATAATCATTGTTGGTCTACACACTGTAATAAATCACGGAGGCCTCTAGTCAGCAAAGCAGGGTTAGGAGGTCGTTTCTAAGTGACTGGCGGGCTTGCCCGCCGTATGGCT
>JAFDHL010000373.1 GCA_019308785.1 Deltaproteobacteria bacterium | reverse complement strand
TTCAATCCCTCGTTTGCAGGGATCACAAGGACCTTGACTTCACTACCAGGAGAATTGATTTTTCTAATTCCGTTTCCGGTTCTATTGTTCTTTTCCGGATCGATTTCAATACCCATTTTGTGTAAGCCGCGGCAGCAGAACTCGCGGATATACGGTGCATTTTCTCCAATACCCGCTGTAAACACCAGGCAATCCAGGCTTTCTAAGGCGGCAAAATATGCGCCGATATATTTTTTTATCCTATAGGTGTAAATCTCTAAGGCGATCTTTGCCAGTGCATCACCCGCATCTTTTTTCTCAATAACCTCCCGCATATCATTGGTTCCGCAAATTCCTTTTAAACCGCTCTCTCTGTTCAGGAGGGCATTAATCTCATTAAGAGACATGCCCAGATGGTCTGCTAAGAAAAAATGAAGTGCGGGGTCCACATCACCTGACCGTGTCCCCATTACCAGTCCCGCGAGAGGCGTCATGCCCATGCTGGTATCCACGCATTTACCTCTTCTTATTGCCGCTATGCTGGCGCCGTTTCCGAGATGGATCGTTATCAGATTCAATTCGTTTGAAGGGCGGCCTAAATACTCCGCCGCCCTTTCAGCAACATATGCGTGCGATGTACCATGAAAACCGTATCGCCGCACCTTGTCCTTTTCATACATTTCAAAAGGAATGGCATAAAGGAATGCCTTCATGGGAATAGTCTGGTGAAAGGCAGTATCAAACACCGCGACCTGCGGTGAATCAGGAAAAATAGATCTGGCGACCTCAATCCCCATCAGATTGGAAGGATTATGTAAAGGTGCCAAGGGGATGTTTTCCTTAATGGCTGCAATTACGGTCTCGTCAATAATAGTGGTTGACTGAAACTTTTCCCCACCATGAACCACGCGATGGCCCACACCCGAGATTTCAGCCTTATCTCGAATGACTCCGTGTTCCGGATCAATTAGCAGTTCCACTATACGATTCAGCCCATTATAGTGGTCAGCAATCATACCTTGCTCTATTTTTTTTATGGATTCGCCGTTAGATAAGATTCTCTTGTGAGTGAGAATGCCGCTTTGTTCACCAATCTTTTCGGCCAGACCTTGAGCCAGGATCTTGTTATGGTGCATTTCAAACAATTCGTACTTAATGGATGAACTTCCCGTGTTTACGACGAATATTTTCATGACAAACCTTTCTTGTAAGGCTTAGGCAATATCTCCCCATCTCTATCCTAATCTGTTAAAAGCAATAGTATCAGCCAGGGCATGGCAAAGGGTAGGGGCACATACCTATTCTGCGGGGGCTTCTTCCTGTGCGGTTTCCTCTTCTTTTGCTTCCTCTTTTTTCTTCCGGGCAAGTCTGGCAACGAATATCCCGACTTCGTAGAGTATAATCAAAGGGCCTGCCATCATGCACTGGGTAATGACATCCGGAGGGGTCAGGATGGCGGCCATGACAAACGTGAGTAGTATGGCATACTTGCGTTTTCGTCTTAAAAGGTCAGGGGTTACCATCCCCATTTTTGCCAGGAAGAAGATGACCACAGGAAGCTCAAACACAAGACCGAAGGCAAAAAGGAGTTTCATTGAGAAGGAGAAGTACTGCTTCACAGAGGGCAGGGCCTTTACGTATTCATTGGAAAATCCAATAAAGAATTTAAACCCGAAGGGAAAGACCACAAAATAGCCAAAAAGCGCACCTCCAACGAAAAGTATGGTTGAAAACACAACAAAGGGGGTTACCAGCTTTTTTTCTTTCCGGTACAGGCCCGGGGCCACAAACATCCATAGTTCATAAAAGATAACGGGGGCCGAAGCGAGTATGCCGGTGACAAGGGCTACTTTAAGATATGTCAGAAACATCTCCGGCAGGTTGGTGAAGATGAGCTGATCACCCTCCGGCATAACTGCCTTTAGCGGCATAATAAGCAACTGGAAAAGCCTGTCGGAAAAAAAATAGGCAATTACAAAACCGATTCCCACGGCAATGGCACACGTAATGAGCCGTTTGCGCAGTTCTTCCAGGTGAGACAAAAAAGGCTGCTTTTCGTCGCTATCCATCTTCGCTTTTCTCCCCGGC